>JAPOGE010000075.1 GCA_028283345.1 Candidatus Poseidoniales archaeon | reverse complement strand
AAATGAAGCCACCCCATATCCCACTTCTTGCACTGGCAGAGATACCCTGTGGGATGAGCATCGGCAGAATGAACCAAGATAGCCATCCGACCCACACTCCGATTTGAATATCGGTCGATACATCCTCTGCCGAGCGCCATTCAACATATGCTTTCGGCATCAATCTGCAGAATATCGCGTTGACTGCTGAAACTTCAAGACTCTGTCCTCTCATGACGATGAAAACCGCCTGTTCAATCAACCATAAGGCCAATGCCAAATCTATCCAATACCAATTTTCTCCGGCGCCGAATGCCAATGTCAACAACAGTATTGGCAGGTTGATGAGAATGAATCCGAGCAGGCCGCCGGCAAATATCCCACCCCACAGGCTACCAGGGGGAAGGGCCTCTTCCGGTGCCTGCCATTCCCGCCGCGGCAGGCCGATCAGCAGCAGTGCACCGGCACACCACAGAACTGCGAAAATCGAATGAATAGACTGCTGTCCTCCAGACTCGATACCCTCGACGGCATTGATGATGCCGGATTGTGAAGCTGAGCCGGCGCGCCACCAGGTGACGATTTTTGCATTGTCGACAACGATTACACCATCACTTACCCCGCAGGGTAATTGCCGGGCGACCATGCCGCCCGATTCGTCGATCAATATCGGCCACGAGCCGTTGATTATCTCGGCATGGGATTCAACATCTATCATCTGTATCGATTGACCGGTGGCCAACTGAATGAAGGCGACATCATCACCGATGATATCGATGGCGTTTTCGAATTCTTGTTTCTGGTCAATCGCGTTGGGAGAGCCGGGCTGGAATACCCCGATGACCACAGCGTCTTTGCCCTCGAGCAGTTGGCTGAGCGAAATACTGGTGCCATTGCTGTTATTATTGAATACCAGTAGAGAAAAATCACTTATCGGCGAATCGTCAGTGGTTTGAATATTATTGTCCAGGTCCGGCATCTGCATCTGCAGGGGAATCAACAGCAGGGCCATCACCAGAAATGCCCCAATCATCTGTGGGGGATAGAAAATACCGTCCTTCATGGCAAATCCAATCCAGCCGATGAGCAATAGCAGTGAACTCAATGACATCCACAGTGCCGCGGTGAAAATCGTCGTATCCTCCTCTGGCACGATGAAGCGATAACGCCCCGAGAAGTGGCATTCCGACAAGGTGTTACCGTCGATGGTCTGCAAACAGAATTTAGCCAAGTGATGTCCTGGAGACAAGGGCTTGGTCGACACCCAGGTCCATGCGGTACGATTACCTTCGACCTTACGTTGCCCCATTGGCGAATCGAAGGACTCAATCGCCAAGTCGCGGTCATCGGTATCATATTCATCAGGAAGAATCGGACCGAATATCATCATTCCAATCTTGCTGAATTCCTCGCTTCCCCAAGGTGATATCGGCACCATTTCGATATGGGCGAAACCGAGGTCATCGACACTCGCTCTCGGGTCTAGGCTAACCAGATCTCCCCGAATCACCAATCCGCTCATCGAGCCGAAGGAACCCCAGTTCAACTGTGCCTGGGTACCCTCGCAATTATGCTCGACCGAAATCTCGAGTTTCAAGATATCGTGCTGGGCGAGAATGAATTCCACCTCCTGCTCTTCGATGGTCAGATTATGCGGTGCAGCGGCGTCATTGGTGCTCAGAACTTCACTATTCGATGTCCCCGTCATTATCTCTTTCTCTCCGACCATAAGACGCATGTACAGGGTGGTTGCCTTATCCCCGAACGGGTTCAGTGGGCTGGTCTGTTTGCAGTAGGTTATCACCGGAGAATTGAGGGTGAAGTGGAAAAAAGCACTGATGTTCAAAGTGACGTTGATGCTATCTGTTGCCGGCGGTGCTTCAGCAGTCAGTATCACGGCGGGGGAGCCTGCGTTGTAGGGAATCAACTCGCTGCCGGTCGGGGTCGATGAGGTCGGACGGATGCGGGTCAATGTCGCTTCATCTGCATTTACACCGTCGAGAAATATCAGATTCTCAATAGGCATTTTCCAGTGCATATCTCCTTCAGGATACACATCAGGCTCTTCTTCCTGTGCGGTTGCAAGCGATGGTGAAAGTGCTAGGAAGAGTGATGATGTGAACAATAACAGGGCGAGAAATAATCCTGAGCGATGCTTTAGCATCGCTGGCCCGCCCTCGCGCATGAGTGAGCGATGTTGGCCGTGGTTAAGTAAGGCATCGACGTCTGGTTCAATACCAAGCGAGGTGGTTCAGCAGCAGATAGGTTAGAGCCATTCCGGCTGAAATCGCCGCCGCGTTCACCGTGCCCTTGGTCATCAGTCCTCGATTCTCCAACAACGCCCCCAGAACACTGTCTATCTGGCATCCGAGCCAGCCGACCAGGGTTACGAGCCCTGCCAGTTGCAGGCCGATTACAAAGCTTCCTCCCCCGGGTAACCAACCGACCAATAATGCAACTGCGGCAATCATAGCACTGCCTACCAGCGCCGCTAACTGGCCGTTGGGGGAGAAGCCGCCGTTTACTCCGGCTTCACATTCGGCCAGTGTGGTGATCATTCTGACGCGCTCGTCCAAACAACCGAATTCACTCGCCCAAGTGTCAGCCGCGGCGACCGCAACCCCTGCCACCAGTACCCAGAATAGATTCGACCAATCTTCGCCATAAAATGCGTAAACCGCGACCAGAGCAGGGATGCCGCCGTTGGCCACAACATTTTCCCAACCCCTTGAGCCGTCGTGAGATTCACAGAATCCCTTGGCCGATTTTTCCTCCCAGCGCCATTTTGTCGCCTTGTGCGAAGATGCCAGGAAGAGCATCAGGATAACCAACCAGGTCCAATGACCGAGTACCCCGACGACCAAACCGATGATGGTGGCGGCAATCCGGCCGAAATTGTCGAGAATATTTCCCATCCGGCTGGCCAAAAGCAATAATGCGACCAAGGAGAGTGAGACAATCAGATTAGCCGTCTCAAGCCCGCCGACCTGCGCAAAGACCATTTCCACCACCGCCTCGGCGTCGTGTTCATTATTTCAAGTACTTCGCGGTGAAATAATCTCAATTTACCGTTATCGGGCCTGGAACCGTCGCTACGGTGCGAATAATGTTGATTCCTATGAACAGAATCGCAGTCACCAAAAATGCCGTCCAACCGAGGAAAATCAGTATCATACCGACTTCGCTCAAGCCCATCATTTCAGCGATATAGAGTGATAAAAATGACGTACCGTTCCAGAATGCATGGCCGAGCATCGCCAACAGAAGACCATTGGTAACCGTTTGCGGAAGCGGAAACCCACGGCCACCGAAAATCTCACGCTGATTATTTCCAAACAGGGTAATTCGACTTGTGCTGGTAATTACCACCCCCCCACCGGCCACGGCAACCCCCGAATCACTCACAACCGCATCGCTGGCCAAGGCTTCAATGCCGCCTTGATTTCCACCAACCGAGTCGACCTGCATACCGGTATCTTTGTCGATCAGTGACCAAGTGGGCTGGTTTGCCGAATCGACTTCGTCGCTCTCGCCCAGCGCTCCTCGGACGCTGTCGGCCAGTGATTTGTTGCGACTCAGCGCCCAGCCGATGGTGAGTCCGGTGATTCCAGTCCAGACCGCATGCCCGGGAATAGAGCCGATGCCGCGGATGAATGTGGTTAACACGAAACCTACCAGACCGCCACCGGCGAAACTGCCAGCGACATACATCAGATTCTCGACGATTGCAAAACCCAAGCCGACGGTGAAACCTACTTGGAAACCACGCCTTGGTGAATCTATATAACGAGCCATTAGAATCACAGCACCGGCTTTGCATAACTCTTCACCTACTGGAGCTGAGACAGTATAACTGAGGAATGTAGCGAGATTATTACCATCGTCAAGCCCCATTGTCGACCAATCGCCGATAATGCCCAAAGAGGCCAATAATATTGGGAATAGAATGCTATTGATACAGATTGCAGGGATTGTCGAAAGCATTCCCGCGGTCAGCACCGCTTCAGCCTCATGACCGCGGGTCGGCAAGCCCAGACGCTTCGAACTGAATGACCACCATGCGAAAACCGGAATCGAGAAACCGAGCAGCATCAAAGGAATCGCCAGCAGTACCACCACCAGCATATTCAGTGTCAGCAGAGTTGAACTTTCCGAGGTATCGGCAGCCACCGAGGTGATTATCAGGGCGATGGCGATGGTTATGGTGAGAGAAAAAACCCGCCATAAGTTCTTCGGGGCGGGAATATCAAAGGCACCGGAATCGCGCACTATATGGCGTCTAACCACAGTCGTTACCGGAGTTTGCAGTGTGCGTTGACCCGATAGAGCGTGCATTGTGGCGCCGACTTCGGCAGGAGTTGCCATCACTACTTCGACCAATTTCGGCCGCTTCATCCAGATGAAAAGCCCGATCAGCGGGAAGCCACATACCATTCCCACCATCGCCAGAGTAGAATTTAACAGGGCGATTCCGATCGGAATCATCACCACGGTCTGGGCGATGAAGGCGGTGACTATCGACAGCGCACCCATGCGCCTGATAATCTTCCACGGCGAACTGTATTTCGCCAACAGCAGATTCTTCGGCGCCGGGGTCGGTGCAATCGGCTCGATTATCATCCGCTGGACCTGGACTTGGCCGCCGTAAGGCTGAATGGTGCCAATTCCGGGAGTCTGCACGGATTATACTGGGGGGGTCATCTCCCATGAATCCACCGAAGGACACACGTGGGGGGCGACAGGAAAA
This sequence comes from Candidatus Poseidoniales archaeon, assembly GCA_028283345.1. Taxonomy (GTDB): domain Archaea; phylum Thermoplasmatota; class Poseidoniia; order Poseidoniales; family Poseidoniaceae; genus UBA60. Next base: position 4,776 of record JAPOGE010000075.1, on the reverse strand, counting down.
AAAGAAGCAGACATATGTCTCCCCGCGCCACAGGCACCGTGAGGGCAAATGAAGAGAATCAATCATTACTGCGCAATACCCAGCAATAAGCAAAAATCGCCACGCCGCAGGCGCCCCGCGAGGGCAAAGTGAAGAGGAAACTGCGCTTGAAGCATCTCTGTATCCGGATTCAACAATATGGAACAAAGAGTTTCAGATGAGCGTTTTGCCCTCGTTCCCACCTGACGGTGGCATCCTCATCAGACCGGGTCGCTCATATTTTCAGGCATTGCACGCGCACCCTCTCGGGCGACATCGTATCGATTGTATTTGTACGGTTGACTCGGAACACGGTCGCCCTCGGAGTAACGCTATTAATGGAGGGAGGTTGAAGAATGGATATGGATGGCATCGAATTGCGAGAAATCGCTCGGTTCGAGCGGCTGACGCCGTTTCGAGTGCGCGATGTCCTGCTCGTCTCCAGTCACTTCGACCACTACGTCCTGGAGGAGGACGGTCATCTCGCCGATTTGATGAATCGCGAATACAGCGCTCTCAACCTTTCCCAATCACCTCGCCTGATTCACAGCCCCGAGGCGAGCGATGCTCTCACACTCCTCCGTCAGAGGCCGTTTGATCTAGTGATCACGATGTCGAGAATCGGTGAGATGGCGGTACACGATTTCGCCCAGCGAGCAAAGTCGATCCACCCCGGGCTGCCGGTGGTTCTGCTGACCTACAATACCCGGGAATTAGCCACTCTGAGCGTCGGCTCGGGAATCGACCGCATCTTCGTCTGGACCGGTGACAGCCGAATCCTGTTGGCCATCACCAAGTTGATCGAGGATGAACGTAATGTTCTCCACGACGTTGATTTCGGCAATGTGCAGATTATTCTGCTGGTCGAGGACAGCCGCAGGTTCTACTCGGCATATCTGCCCCTGCTCTATACCCAACTGCTCAAACAGACCACCAGGCTGATGGGAGAGGGTGCTAACCTGCACGAGCGGCTGATGCGACTGCGCGCCCGGGCGAAGATTCTCCTGGCAACCGATTATGAGGAAGCGATGCTGCATATCGAGAGGTATCACAATAACATCATCGGGGTGTTCACCGATGGAAGATTCCCGCACGAGGGTGGCAGTGGAGATACCGCCGGACTTGATTTGACCCGACATTTACGTGAGGCTCATTCCAATATGCCGATATGTTTCCAATCGAAAAATCTCGAACTGAAGGAACAGGCTGAGGCCCTTGGGGCGACCTTCATTCACAAGGAAGATGCCCAATTGTATCATCGTATCGCCGACTTCATGCGCGAGAAGATGAGTTTCGGCGACTTCGTTTTCCGCACCCCCGACGGAGAAGAGATAGCCCGCGCCTCGGACCTACGAGAATTGCGCGCCGCACTCAAGGAAGTCGACATCTCCAGCATTGAATTCCATGCCGCCAGAAACCATTTCTCTCATTGGATGAGAACCCGCACAGAGTTCTCTCTGGCGGCGCAATTACGGGCGAAGAAATTGGGTGATTTCGATTCCATCGAAGGGGTGCGTAATTTCCTGGTCGATGTGATTGGTCATCACCTGTATCAGATGAGATTCCATTCGGTCGAAGACCATACCCTGGGAAAACAGGGCAGTGGATTCCAACGAATCGGCACCGGAAGCCTCGGGGGCAAGGGGCGAGGTCTAGCGTTTTTCTACACCCGGATGCCAGACCTCGGTTTGGCCGAAGCATTTCCCGACGTCAAAATCACAGTGCCGAAGTCGATGGTCATCGCCACCGATGTGTTTGAGAGTTTCATCGAGCGAAATAATCTGGAACACTTCGTCCACGAAGATCATTCTGACATGGATGTCGCCGCGGCCTTCTTGGCCGGTAAATTCACCGATGAAGAACTGCTGGTGATGCGCTCGATGCTGAAGGTCGCGACCTGGCCGCTTGCGGTGCGTTCCTCAAGCCAGTTGGAAGATGCCAGCCATCAGCCCTTTGCCGGAGTTTACTCTACCTACATGATCGCCAACGACAATCCCGACATGGAGGTCAGGGTCAGGGAACTGAGTCGGGCGATTCGTCTGGTCTATGCATCGACGTATTACAGCAGCGCCAAGTCCTATGTCGCGGCGACGCCGAATTCAATCGAGGATGAGAGGATGGCGGTGGTGGTGCAGGAATTGGTCGGCACCGAGCATAACCAGCGATTCTATCCGGCAATCTCCGGGGTTGCTCGCTCGCAGAATCACTATCCGGTCGAGCCGCTCAAGGCAGAGGATGGAATCGCCGCTCTTGCGCTCGGGCTGGGACGACAAGTCGCTAAAGGTGGCCGCTGTCTACGCTTCAGTCCGGCGCACCCCAATCGGCTTCACCAATTCTATAGTATCGATGCCACCCTGCGTACCACGCAGAGAAAATTCTACGCCATTCCGATGCGAAGCGAAGGTACGATACTTACTCATGTCGATGATTCGAATCTTCTCCACCTCGACCTCGACGCGGCCGAAGAAGATGGCCAATTGGCCTTGGTCGGCTCAACCTATGTAGCCGCCGATGACCGAATCGTCGACACCCTGAACCGCGACGGCCAGAGGGTGGTCACCTTTGCCCCGGTGCTGAAGCATGGCAAATTTCCCATCGCCGAGATTCTACATCACGTGTTGAGAACCTGTGAGAGTTACCTCGGGACGCCGGTCGAGATCGAATTCGCGGTCTCGTACAATGTTGAGAAGGGGGTGCGCCGATTCTCATTATTGCAGTTGCGCCCTGTGGTTTCCGGCCACGAGGACATCGATGTCGACCTGTCTGAGGTCGACGAGGAGCGTTGCCTCTGCCTTTCTTCACAAGCATTGGGCAACGGCATCATCGATGATGTGGCCGACATCATCTACATTCATCCAGAACGTCTCAATCGGCTCAAGAGCAGGGATTTGACGCCGATCATCGAGCGTTTGAACGCTGAATTATCGCGTCAGAACCGACCCTATCTGCTCATCGGCCCAGGACGCTGGGGAACCGCAGACCCATCTCTGGGCATCCCGGTTAGCTGGGGCCAGATCAGTGGGGCGAAGACGATTGTCGAAGTGCCGATGGCTGATATCCACGTCGATCCCAGTCAGGGAACCCACTTCTTCCAGAATATCGTCTCATTCAGCGTCGGATACCTCACCCTCGAGAAAACCGATTCGATGGACTGGGACTGGTTGGATGAACACGATGCGATTTTCGAGGAAGGACCACTCAGACATATCAGAACCACCACGCCGATGGAAATCCTGCTCGACAGCAGTGATGGAGAAGCCTTGATTCTCAAACCGAAGGTGAAAGCGGCGGATTGATGAGGGGCTGTCAGGTCGCACTCCCAACCACGAGTGGTAGGAGGTGAGAGTATGCGCGTAGCGGTATTGCGAGAAGACAGTTGTCAGCCGAAGAAATGTATGGATGAGTGTCGTGAGTTCTGCCCGCCGGTACGCAACGGCCAGGAGTGCATCGTCATGGATGCCAAGACCGGTAAGCCGCACATTTCCGAAGCACTTTGCATCGGCTGTGGAATCTGTGTCAACAAATGTCCCCACGACGCCCTCATCATCACCCAATTACCGAGCGAATTGGCGACCGAAATGATTCACCGCTACAGCATGAACGGCTTCCGTCTGTTCCGCCTGCCCTCGCCCTCAAAGGAATCGGTGATCGGAATCCTCGGACCTAACGGGATGGGAAAATCGACCGCCATCAACATCCTTTCCGGGCAACTGATTCCCAATCTGGGGGATTATGATGCCGAGGAGGTGTGGCTGGGGGATGCCATCGAGAGTCTGCCGAAGGGAGAATTACGCGACTTTCTCAACTTGGTTCTCAAGGGAGAGGTCACCATCTCCATCAAGCCGCAATATGTCGACCACCTGCCTCGGGTTGCCAATGGCCCGGTCATCGACCTGCTCACCAAGGTAGATGAGACCGGCACCTTGGCTGAGAATGCCGAGAAATTGGGGATTTCTCACCTGTTGCAGCGAGATATCGACCAGTTGAGCGGGGGGGAATTACAGCGGGTGGCTATCTGTGCCACCCTGCTGAAGGAGGCCGATGTGTATTTCTTCGACGAGCCGTCCTCATATCTGGATATCCACGAGCGGATGCGTATCGTCAAGATAATCCAAGGGCTGGCGCAGAGCAAGCGAGTGATTGTAATCGAGCACGATTTGGCGGTACTCGATGTCTTGGCCGACCTGGTGCATATCGTTTACGGTGAGAAAGGAGCGTATGGAATCTTCACCCCGGCGCGGCCGACCCGCACCGCCATCAATGTCTATCTCGACGGTTTCCTCCCCGAGCAGAATATGCGGATCCGCGATAAGCCGATTAAATTCCAGTCGCATACCGAGCGACGAACTGAGAAGGGGGCGGCCATCCTCGAATGGGGTGACATTACCAAGAAACTCGGTGATTTTTCTCTCAGCACCGGTAAAGGTACCGTCCATCAGGGCGAAGTGGTCGGGGTGGTCGGCGCCAACGGCACCGGGAAATCGACGCTGTTCAAGATGATTGCCGGCGAGATGGAATACGATGATGGTTGGATTACCGCCGAGGCGAAGATTTCCTACAAGCCACAGCACATTTCGGTCGAGCACGACCTGCCGGTGCAGGAATGGCTCGACGCCGAGGTCGGCCTGGCTTGGCGCAGTGGTGAATTTCAAGTCAGCGTCGTGCGCGCCATGGGGGTTGACACATTACTCGCCAAGCGCGCCAATAAATTATCCGGCGGTGAATTGCAAGCCGTCAGCATCGTCATCTGTCTGGCGC
>JAPOGE010000074.1 GCA_028283345.1 Candidatus Poseidoniales archaeon | reverse complement strand
ACATTTAACTCGAGCCAGGCAGAGCCATTTATTGCGGTGGAAAAGGCGATTGAAGTGCAACAACCATAGATTAGTTCCCCACTTATATCAGCGACTGAAGCATTTCCCTGACTGGCATTGATCCAGATCTCGATAATGGTGCTCTTGTTAGTGGCAGGTGGTGATAATTCGATTGTCAGAGTTGGCGATAAAGCCCTCGTCTCTGCCGGTATATACTCGAGCAGACGGAAATCACCGGTAACGCCTAGAGGAACTTCCCCGATCCGCCACGACCAAGTGCCGACATCAGGACAGTACCAGCGCCAGCTGGAAATCTTGTTCTCCTTGTCGAACGCGGTGACATTGGTCGCATCAACACAATCAGGATGGGTATCCTTTCCCTGTCCTTGTTCGGTGGCAACCAAGCGCCGATAAACATCCTCGACCTCATCCTCTTCGGGGAGTTCTACGTAATCAGATGTGCCGGTGTAGGTCTTTGTTTCCTCGACTTCAGACAACCAGGTCTCGTTTATCGCCAAGGGGAAATCCCACCATTCAATCGCCGGTGAATTGTTGGTTACGATGTAAAGGTCGGCAATCGGTTCCAAGCCGATGACGAAATTAATATCATATTCAAAATCCAAGGTCAGGGTCTCAACCAAACGATGGGTTGCGTGGTCGCTGACCCGGATGTACTCGGTAGACTGATATTCGATCAATAGGTCACCAGTCAAGGTCTCGATGAGTGGTACTGGGAAGATGGCAGGGCCGGAGAAACTGCCGTTAAATTCCACCACGTAGGTTAATGAGAGCTCACCCTCCCATTCCATCCATGAGATATTGGTGACCTCCATTAATGCACTTCCCCGTAACAGGTCATCGATTCTCGCATCGGGTATTTCCGCATCGTCGATTACCGAGGAAGCATCCAGGCTGCCATTATACAGCCATTGGTCGCCGATACGCCAGGTCGCTCCGTCACTCATGTTTTCCCAATCGAAGTCGGTCATATCCTTGGGCACGAGAAAGGCCGACAGGTTTTCGGTGGTGTTTGAGTTGAGCCAATCCGAGGAATTCACCGTCTCCGGGGGTGGTGGGGGTGCGGGATTACGCATCACTAGAATCGTCGCTGTCAGTAGTGCGAAAACGGTTGCTGAGGCAAATAACACGATTCGCCAGCGCATGGTCGGCGGTGCCGATGACACGATTAGCCTTTTTTGGTGATGACGGTCAACAAATCACCATCCCTGAGCAGGTGTCCCAACCCCACTCGCTGCCAATCGAACTTCGCCGACGGCCCCTTGACCCGGGCATAGCGGAACTTGCGCACGAAATCCCGGTGCAGGGTGCGACAGACGTCTTTTACCGTCGAATCATCTTTGACGATGAGAGGTTCGACCAAATCCGCTTCCTGGCCCTGCGGCTTGAGATAAATCGACATGAAGCCGAGGTTGTCATAGATGAAATCCTTCATCTCTTCGATGCCGGTGCCGACGTATGCACTGATTTCCAGAATCGGCCAATCCTCTGGGAGGTGGTGGCGGATGTTCTCCAGGTCATCGGCGGTCGCCAAATCGATTTTGTTGATGGTGACTATGCCAATTGAATAAATCCGGTTCTGCGCCAAAGCATCGACCAGCATATCGGCGGTGACGTCTACGCGCAGGGTGACAACCGCCGAGACAAAGCCGAATTGGCGAATGATATCGCCAATCTGCGAATCGGTCAAGTAAGTTTGTTCAACCGTACTGCGGACATCGATTCCACCGCGTAGAGTACGGTTGATGAAGACCGGTGGTTTGGTTTCATTCATCCGCATCCCGGCGATTTCCAATTCACGGTGGAGAATCCGAAAGTGCGCTTCTTGGAACGGGTCGACAATGTATAACACCATGTCGGAACTACGGATGACGTTGAGGATTTCCCGGCCCCGGCCTTTGCCTTCGCTGGCCCCTTTAATCAGTCCCGGTAAGTCGAGAATCTGGATTTTGGCGCCACGGTGTTTCATCAATCCGGGAATACAGGTGAGAGTGGTGAATTCATAGGCGCCGATTTCAGATTCAACCCCGGTCAACTTGGAGATGAGAGTCGACTTTCCTACGCTGGGAAAACCGACCAATGCAACGCTGGCATCACCTGATTTACGCACCTCGAATCCTTTTCCGGCCCCTCCGGTTTTCTGTTGCGCCGCAACCTTTTCACGCTGCGCCTTCAGTTTGGCGATTTTCGCCTTCAGGCGTCCGAGGTGATGCTCGGTCGCCTTATTCTTCTGGGTCTTATCGATTTCAGCCTGAACCGCCTGAATCTGCTCTTCGATAGTCGCCATCGGGTTCACATCTCACAGGCTGGCACAGCCGCACTGAAGATAACGGGTCGGGTCTGGTTCTTCAATTCGGCGCTGGCAGAGTTGGTGGCGGTGGGTTTCAAATCGCCTAAGACCTAGACGGTGCTGGTGCGGAATACGAAATCCCCAACTTACGGTTTTATGGGCACGGCTGTTCGAGATGATGGAAGAAATCTGTCGTGATATGGTGAAGGTCAAGGATGAGGTCGGATATTGACGGTACGAAATTCTGCGCCGACCTGCAATCGGCGGTCTGCCTGCTCGACCACAGAGCCCATTCGGTGCGATTGCCCACAGTCCAAACACGTGGGGATTTATCTCCTGCACGTTCACCACGCTTTGCACATCATCGATGGCCTGCCAGCAGAGATCATCGCCCGAAAAAAAGGCCGGTCGATGTTTGCCTTCTCCGATGAGGAAGACCCGGCGATAGAGCATGTACCACTATTGATTCTGGCGGCATACGACTATTGTGTGGCGCAGGGTTTTCTATCCGCATCAACTGATGCTTGATTGGGCAAGGTCAATAGTAATCTCACTGTGGAAGGTATCGGTGCGAGTATGAGTATCGAGATGGAATTACTCCTCATTTCGAAATCCTCATGTCGAGAGTTATTGAATATGAAGTGGAGTAATGTGGTTACGGGAATGGAAGAATCGTCGCTCCGGCACTTGCGGCCACAGCCTGATGAGCACCTCCACCGAGCATTTGATGTCGATGGCGAAGCCGAAATTCTCGATTGGGCACAACTGCATGACTTGGATGGTGAACTCAGCACCTTGGAGGCTATTCAGGAGGCGAAATCAGTGCGAAAACTCTCCTTGGCCAATGCCTGTGAGGGTATTCTCTTGCTCATGCGTTGGTCCAGCATCGGCTATTGGGAAGCCTGGGAGGGGCGGTCATTTCTCTATTTTGATTTGCTCTTGCCCGAACCGGCGGAGGATATCCAGATGCTGTATCACGAGGATACCTGGGCGATTGTCAAGTCCGAATTGGCGCGCCGGTCGGCAAAGGAATATACTCAACAGGTGGTTATGGATTGGATGCGTCGCCGCAAGGAACTGGGCGAGACCATTGATGAGAAATCCGACCCACATATCCTCCCTACCATGCAGTCGCATACCCGCTTGAGCGAAGGGCTGCATCACGCGGTGACGCAGTGGAATACCCGAGACGATATCGAAGGAATAGTCGGTCGCGAGCATCTCTCGGCGGAAAAATGGGGCCATGACCAGTGGCGATTATCCACAATTGTGACTACCGGTCTGCCGTGAAGTTCAAAGAAGACCGGTTGCTCGCTGACCCGATGTCTGTTCCGAGTGATGTACCTGAGGGTGAGGGCGAAGCCAACGATGAGCAATCCACAGAGGCTGGTGGCGATGGGCTTGAGCCCACCGCAGATGCCGCCGCTGCCGTTACCGGGGCAGATGGTGGGGTAAGCGTCGATGGTGACGTCGAGACCATTGCTCCGGGCAATGGTGAGGATGAAGAATCCGAGGCCCCGGACGAGGGAGAAGAAACGGAAACTCCGGAGCCGAGCATCGAGGAATTACTGGAGGCTGCGGAAAAGCGGGCTGAGGTGGCAGAGAAGGAAATCGGCTATCGTAACGCTGAGATTCAAAATGTTCGCAAGCGTATGGCCGCCGAAAGAGTCGAGGCTGTGCAATATGCGAGAATGGGACTGGCAGGTAGAATGCTCGCCGTTCTAGACGATGTCGATCGGGCTCTTTCGGCCTTGCCTGAGGGCGAAGAAGGGAAGATGGCAATAGGGCTACAATTGATGCGTAATCGGCTCTGGCAGGAATTGTCAGCCTCCGGGGTAATAGAAATCTCCACCGATATCGCGTTCGACCCGAAACTGCATGAGGCGATAACCACGATTCCCGCCAGTGAAGCCGCGCCGCCCAAGTCGATCGTTTCTGTGCTAGAGCCCGGTTATCGCTACAAGGAACGAATCATCAAGGCCGCCCGAGTGGTCGTAGCCGCGGCGCCAACAGCCCCGGTCACAGCCGATACCCCAGAGGAAACATCCGAGCCCGATTCACCGACTGAACCTGCAGATTCCACCACCCCGGACCTCCAACCACCGGACGATGAATCGGAAGAGTGATCAGACCACTGGCTCGATATCCGGCCCCAGAGTTGACATTCGGTATACGCGGTAGTGGTCGGCGAGAAACCATTCGATGATAACCTGCGGCAGAGAGTTCTCCATCACGCTGGCAAAGGCTTCGTCATCATCGATGGTCGATAGCATCTTCAGGGTTTCACGCACCCGCCAGCCTTCGAGGTTCTGGCGTTCATTCATGGTGATTTCGATGACCTTCCATCCCGAGTCACGATACAGTTCAGCGGTCGTTGCGTCAGAGGTTACCAAAACCCCTTCGCCGTGAAATCTGCTGGCGTGAGCGACCCAATTCGGCGGGTCGTCAATATCGGAAATACAAACCACTTCAACCTCGATTCCGGCGCCCTGCGCCCAAAGCGTGACCATTTCACTTCGCTCTTCGGCCGACCACGGATTATCGGTACTTTCCGGTGCTTCAGACGAACCGATGGCCACGGTTATCTCATCGCCGTGCTCGGCCGCCACGGTGATCAGGTGGGCATGACCATTGTGTAGCGGTTGAAAGCGACCGAGCACCACGATTTTCGCCATTGTTCTCACTCAAAATAACTGGCTACGTCAACCTTACCGAAGTCGAGGCCGAGGTCGGCGAAACATGCGAGCATGCGGCGACAACCTTCGGCCATCTCGGCCACAGATGTATTTCCCATCGAGCCGATTCGAAACATCTTGTCCTTCATGTGGTCTTGGGCACCGATGACGAAGGTCTGGTATTCATTCTGTAGGCGAGTGCACCAACTATCATCGAAACCTTGCGGATAGAGGATGGCGGTTACCGTGTCCGAGTAACATCCAGGTTCGGCAAAAAGGGTGAATCCGAGGTCTGAAAACAGATTGCGCACCCCTTGTGCCATCTTTGCACAGCGTCCCATTCTACCTTCCAACGTCTCTTTTTCCAGTTCTAGGAGTGCTGCCGCCCAGCCTAAAGCGAGATTTATTGCCGGAGTCCACGGAGTCTGGTCGTCTTCGGCTTCTTTCATGGCCGGTAACAAGTCGAAATAGTACAATGGGTTGCCTTTTCCACTTTGCCGTAATTCCTTACACGAATCGATGAATGACTGCGAGACTGCAATCGCCGCGATTCCCGATGGGCCGGCGGTGCATTTCTGCTCCCCGACAACGACCGCTTCGACCTTCCATTCTGCCGGATATACCGGCACCCCGGCGACACTGGTGATGCCATCGAGAATGAAGGCCACACCGTACTTTTCCGCGAGCGCGGCCAACGCTGGCGCATCTTGAGTTATTCCGGAACTGGTCTCATTGTGGCATATCAGCAGGGCACTATATCCACCCGAGGCAAGATGCTCATCGATTTCGCGAAGGTCGAAAGAGCGACCCCATTCACCGTTCAGGTGGGTACAATCGGCGAATCTGGCACCCATCTGCGCTACCCGCTCACCGAACATGCCATTGGTTGGGACGAGAATTTTGTCTTCACTTGAGAATCTGTTGGCCAGCACCATCTCCATCGCCGCAGTACCCGAGCCCGAGACCACAATTACTCCGTAGCCATCTTCACCTGACCACGATTGAGTGCCACTTTCGGATGAACCCGGGGAGAGGTTGAAGGCGATACGCAGGCGCTGATTCAGTTCAGCCATCACTTTTCTGAACTCAGGTCCGCGGGCGGTGATGGTCGGTGTCGCCATCGCACTAAGGGTTGCCTCGGTCATTCTAACTGGGCCTGGGACTAGAAAGCAATCACCGCGGTGCGCCGCTATCTGCTTGCTCATGTTTCATTCGTGCTGGGCTCACTAAATCAAAGTAACCTCGCCATATTGCCACCGGTCGCAGTTCATTCCCTCCCTGGTGGGCGTCGTCATTGAATGTCGCCAACAGCCAGCGCTGTACTCATGGCGCTGAATCGGCGGGTTGAAGGCCGTGTCGCACTTCGCTGTGCCATGTCGATTCGCATCGGTTTGGCGATGTTGCAGGGTGCTCGCCATGAGCATGCACAAGCGATTGCGGGCGCGGGCGAGGAGTTGGGAGTGGAGGTAGAAATCAAGGTCTTGCGCACATCCAGCGACCTTGATGGTGGAATAGACGCGTTGATTCTGCCCGGCGGAGAGTCGACGACGATGCGAATTGCCAGTCGTCATCAGGGATTACTGGAGTCGTTGTACGAGTGGATGAATGATGACCCCCAACGTCCGGTTCTCGGTACCTGTGCCGGGGCCATTCTCATGTGTTCTCCACCATCTGGCCCCCCTCTGCTCGATGCCGAAATCAGTCGCAATGCCTGGGGTCGTCAGGCCAAATCCTTCCAAGCCCCGGTCGCCGTATTCCTTGATGTTGAAGTGGTACCTCCAGCCGTGACCACCTCGGTTAGCACCGATTCTGTACACCACCCTCTGGTGGTATCGAGTGATGGGCTTGGTGATGGTGAGACTTTTCCCGGAGTATTCATCCGCGCCCCACGCTTTTCCAGCATTGGTACTGAGACCACAGTGGTGGCGGAATTTGATGGCGAAGTTGTCGGGATTCTTCAAGCGGGGCGCCTCGCCCTCACTTTCCATCCCGAACTCACCTCAGACCGGAGATTCCACCGGTGGATTATTTCTCAGGCGACAATAAGAGCGGCGGCTTGAAGAGTGATAGAGTGTGGCAGTGGCTGAGATGAACACTTCATTGCCGATGGCGACCGCGGTCGAACCGCCGGAAAGGGGCGAAGCCGAAGGCTGTATCCAGTGTCAACGCGGTAGTAAATTGGTGCTGTTCGTCACCGGCCGCTGCCATTGGAAATGTGATTACTGCCCGCTTTCGGACAACCGTCGGGAGATTGATTTCATGTTTGCCAATGAGCGCCCGTGCACTGATTTTACCGAAGTCATCGAAGAAGCGAAGGCGATGTCGGCGACCGGCACCGGGATCACGGGTGGCGATCCGATGATGGATTTACCGCGTACACTCGCAGCCTGTAGGGCACTGAAACAGGCATTCGGTGCAGAGCATCACATCCACCTCTATACCAGTCTGCCCTTCGATGTCGCACATGCAAAAAGCTTGGCTGATGCTGGGCTAGATGAAATCCGCTTCCATTTGCTCGATTTGCAACTAGAGCGCTACATTCCGGTGATGCAGGCCTGCCGAAAGGCCGGATTATACACCGGGGTTGAATTACCAGTCGAGCCTGATAGTGGCGAGCGCTTGTGGGAATTGCTTGAGGAACTGCGCGCCGCACCGATTGAATTCCTCAATCTCAACGAGTTGGAGATAACCATTGGAAACCAATCAAATATGGAATTACGCGGCTTCAATCTCTCGACCGAAATCACCGCTGGTGCGGCCGGCAGTGCCGAACTGGCCATCGCGCTCAAGCAGAGGGTTACGGCAGCCGGTGATGGGGTCGACGACCCCCACGATGGGCAGCGCCGCCAGCACTATGGTTACCATCTCAAATTCTGTACCTCTTCATACAAGGATGCCGGGCAATTGCGCGCCCGTTTCCGTCGTCGCGGTGAGGTGATGCTGAAACCATACGAGGTTCTGACCGAGGATGATACCCTCAGTTACGGGGTGCTGTACTGCCCGCCTGAGCACGCCGACGACGACATGCACGAGTTGATTGAGAAACTCGACATCGATTCAACTTGGCTTGGATGGGATGCGAACAACGGTAGAATCGAATTACCCATTTCTGTGGCCGAACATATTTCCGAACTGGTCGAGGCACCGGTTGCCGTGGTCGAGGTTCACCCGACATTTGAGCGACTTGAGGTCAGTCTTACCTGGCTCAATGAACACCGTCCACCAGAGGAAAAAATACTCCCATGATAGAGTCAATTTCAATACCTTGAAACAATTCAAAATGGTGATATGATGTCACATAGAACCTACTTGGGAATGGATTTCTCGGTTTTTTCTGAGGGCGCCACCTGGAAGGCTTTCGGCATCAGTGTCCTGATGTTCCTGACCATAGCCTATGCAGGGTTGTCGATTTTTGGCCTTACCTCGACCATTCTGAGTACCGGCGGAGAAACCATCCCGGCCCCCGATTTCGAGATTGAGACCATCAACCGAAGCGATGTCGAAGGACCTTTTGTGAATGAGACTGGATGGTTCAAACTTTCAGAGCACCGCGGCAAGGTTGTAGTTCTCGATTTCATGGCGCATGACTGTAGTGGTTGTCATATCGTCCAAGAGCGAATCGAAGCGAATATGGGCGATTGGGAGTCGCGCGACGGCGAGTACGATTTCGTCGTCATCGCCATCGGCGTCTGGTATGATGAGAGTCTTGAATACCTCAATACCTCGGATTCAATATACCATGTGCCATATTATTTGACCGGATTCGGTAGTACCACCGCGGTAATCGCCAATGAGACCACGGATGAGCGCGGTGATATCAAGAATTCATACAATGCATACGCGATTCCCACCGCATATGTGATTGACCACGAGGGCTACATCGTCGGCACCCTCCCCGATGGCGTCACCGGATGGGGTCAGTTCAACCAGGCGGTAGAGGCCGCAATCGATGGTGAAGCGCAAGACTTGCGAGTCGGACTGCGTCAGATCAGTGCCAACTTCGTCGGTATCTTCTTCCTTGGAATGATGCTATCGATTCTGGTCTATTTCTCCCCCTGTGCCTTCCCGGTATTGCCCGGCTTCATCTCCTATTACCTATCATTGGGAGTGCGTGAAAAAGAGTTGATAGATGCCGGTAAACTGAAGGGTAAGATGCCCAAACCGGTGGTGATCGGACTACTGTCGGGAATGGGAATGCTGACCTTCTTCCTATTCATCGGAATCCTCGCCGCGGCGATGGGCGAGGCTTTTGCTCGTTCCGGATTAATCCATTACATCGCCCTGGCAATCGCGGTATTACTACTGGTTCTGGGATTCTTCATGTTGACCGGTGGCACCGCCCACCTGATGGGATGGGTCGACAGATTGGTGCAGAAATGGTCGACCACCGAAGAGGATGAAGTATTCACACCGAAGCGCAACATGTACCTGTACGGATTCGGCTATGCCGCCGCCAGCATCGACTGTACCGCGGCGGCGGTTATTCCCTTCGTCATCTATCTCTCAACCTTGGGTGGCGATGCGGTAATGACTGGATTGGGTTCTTTGATGCTGGGATTGCTCATTCTGATGATGGTGGTGACAATCATGGTCAGTAT
>JAPOGE010000073.1 GCA_028283345.1 Candidatus Poseidoniales archaeon | reverse complement strand
CGAGGTCCGCAAGCAGACCAACCAAATGAATGTCGCACCATCCATGCTGGACTTGGACGGTGGTCTACGAAACACCATCGTCCTGCCATGGGCTGAGCGGAGAGGTGATGGGAGGGAAGCCTACCCCCCCAAAACATGGCCGCAACTCAGGCGACTGACCAAGAGTACCCGGGCGACTGGCCCGGGCGACTGTGGCTCGATGGGAGAACCCCGGTCCAGGTCGGCGATTTCGCCGGCCAGGCCGAGGCCGGGAGAGGGCCGATATCGAAAGCGGATATTCCGGTTTTCCACAATCCGGCAATGACCGGCAGTCGCACCAGAAGCGTGTTATTGCTCGACCAGTGCCTGCGCGAGAACTGGGTGACCAAGCCCGGTGCGACCATGCGGGTACTCGATGGACTGGCGGCCTCGGCGGTGCGCTCACGCCGTTGGTTGGGCGAAATCCCGAGCGAGCAGGCAGCCCGGCTACGAGTGACGGCGATCGATGCGGATGCAACCGCGTTGGCATGGGCGCGAGCCAACCACCAGACCCACCCCCCATGCTCGAGTGGTGATGACGAGGAAGGCGATTATGTCGATGATATTGATGAGGATTTTCCCGAGCATCAACAAGGCCTGCGATTCCTTCAGGGCGACCTGCGGGCGAAGGTGCTGGAATCCGGTTGGCAATGGGTCGACCTCGACCCGTTCGGGCCACCGACCCCTTTCCTCGATACTGTCCTGCAGGGGTTGGCGCGTGTCGCGGTGGTAGATATCACCGCCACAGATACCGCCGCACTATGCGGTGCGGCGGCCGATTCAGCCCGTCGCCGTTACGGTGCCATGGCCGTTGTCGACGACCTGAGTCACGATACTGCAATGCGGGTCCTGCTGGGGCATGTCGCCAGCGTCGCAGCTCGACACGACCGCGCCATCGAGCCGTTGATGGCAATCTTTGACGACCATCACGTCCGCGTCAGCATCATCGCCCGGAAATCAAAGCAGGAGGCGAGTTCATTCGCCGAAAACATCGGCTGGAGAATCCATAACCCGAGCGCTGACGAGGTCGCAATCGGGGTTGCCAGAGGTCTGCACCCCGCCGGCGAAAGCGATGAGCCGCAATTATCGGTGCTGATTCCGTGGGACGCCGCCCCGGGTGGTTCCTTCACCGGGCGGTTATCGGGCCCACTGTGGACTGGCCCGTTAGGCAAGCCTGAGGTCTATGCCGCGATGACGGCTGAGCGAGCGGTCGAACTATGTGCCCTTGAGGGAGAGCGAGATGCTGACCTGCTGAAGCGACTGGAAATCCCCGATTCGACCATCCGTGACAGCCAGAGACTGGCGACCAAGGCGGTGCGCGGTCTGGCCGAGGTCGCCGAAGTCATCGACTGCCCCTGCACCTACCCGGTCGATATGGTCGCCAGCATGTATTCCGATATCACCGGCCCGCCCTCGCCGACCACGCTGGCCGAGAAGTTGCGAGAAAAGGGTTGGCGGGCGGCCAAGGATTTCATCGCGGTACCGGCGGTGCGAACAAATGCGCCTTGGGATGTGGTAATCACCACGGTCAGGGAAATCGCCCCGACCAGATGACCGATAGCGCCACCACCCCTAGTTCGGGTTCTTGGCATTGACAGAACTATCAGTCAAACTCGTGTTTCTCTCTAGTACTCAATTTCTAGTGATTTCAACATGAGTAGTTGCAACTGATTCAAGCCTCTTGATTATATGTTCAATCATCTGATCATCTATTCCTTCCTCCACCACTATCGGTCTCCCTCTAAAAATCGTCATCTCGACAATAACCCCCCAACCTTCTTTCTTTTTTCGAGACTGGGAGATGTGAATTACAGAATTAAGCAGTACAAATACCTCTACAAATCCATCGATGATACATGACATAACTGCCGTGTTGGGCACCAATGTCACCTCACCTATTTTCACCTCACCTATTTTCACCTCTCCATCTAAAGCATCTACAGTTTGTTCAGTCCTGATGATGAACAAAGAGGAAATTACCGGGGGGGTGGGTTTGGACTTCCCGAAGAAGCCCTTCTTTGGTTTCCAACTTGCCAGTAATTCTGCATTATTGGTTATTTTCGGATTAACCATGAATTCTTGATTTTATACCATGAACTCGCTTGTAAACACATGTTATTTGAGAACTATTCAGCCGTTGTCTCACTACAGCATCTCACCCGACTTCAAGAAAAATAATAGCTAAGCGTGATTGATTCAAATGGCTGCCGGGGTGGGGTCGGAAAGCCCCTTGATACCGCGGAACCAGCGCAGGAAGAGATAGGTGGAGATGAGGTAGGCCACCGCCATGGCGATGAACGGGGTGCGATAATCCCCTGCCGCCATCAACGACGCCCCGAGATAGACCCCGACCGCCGCCAGTGCGCTGGAGAACATACTGGAGATACCGACGAAGGTGGCGCGCTCGGAAGGATGCAGTTGACCCATGCTGAATGAATCCATCACCGGGTTGGACATGTTGAACAGCGAGGTGCGCAGCACCCAGGCCAGTCCGGCGAGAGAAACCACGGCCTCAGGTGAGGCGAGTGCGGGAGCATAGCCAATCAGCAGGATGAACGGGATTGCCGCAAAGCGGGTCCAGTAGATGGAGGCGACCTCGCCCAATCTGGCGACCACGAACGGGGCGAGGAAGGCACCGATGGCCAGGAATAGTGAACCGACTGCGAAGACCGCACCGATCTCGTGCTCTTCGGCGTGGACATCCTGTAGGAAGAAGACGTTCGCCAGTCTCAGCACGAACCCTGAACCCAATCCCAAGATGGCGGATATCGCCACGAAGCGAAACACGGTCTGGGGTGACCTGATGGCCGAGAACAGCCCTTTGCGGACTCCTTCTGTAGCCGCCTCTTCCTCCTCTTCGATAATCGGATTACGGCGTAGCAGCACCGCGGGGATGAGCGAGATGAACCACCAGCCGATTCCCACATACACCGCATAGCGATAGGCATCGACCATCTCCATCCCGTCGCCCGCCAGCATGCGGGGCAGGAATCCGGCGACCAGGGCTCCGAACATCGCCGCCAGAGTGCGGAATCCCGAGCCGACGCTGAACAGGTGGATGCGCTCCTTCGGTTCGGAGTTCTCAGCCATGAACGGTACCTCGGTCACGTGGTGTAGGGCGCCGAAGGCGGCGGCGATGGCGGAGAAAGCGAGGATGGTGACTCCATCGGTTGACATGATGAGAATAACCGCACATACCGCACCGCCACCGTCACCGATGATGAAACCCCATTTCCGGTCCAACCTGTCGGCGAGTCGTCCAGCCGGAATCGATGCCAGCGCCGCGGCTATTCCCAGCACCGCGAGCCTCAGTCCGATGAACTTCAGGTCGAAGCCGAGCTGCAGCAGGTAGAGGTTGAACAGCACTTCCCAGGCGCCGTGGATGACGTCCATCCCGAAGATGTGCAACAGATACATCCGGGCGTTCCAGCCGAAACTACGAATCTTGCCGAAGTAACTCAATTCCGCCTCGGATTCATCACTCATCGGTCGACTTCCCTACGGCTGTGCGGTCTATCCGGTGAGTCGCTCATACATATCTGCATACGGACGCGGGACGGTCGGTGTTATCCTGTAGGATGGTATTGTTTGTTCAAGCAGATATTGAGGTTTCGGATTATGTTAAATGAGATTGTATTGTAGAACCTTCATGGCATCTATGGGGAAGAAGTGCGGAAACATGCATATTTTCGACGACCTGAGCAAGGCGATAGAGACGCCCAACGAGATGCAGAAGGCGGTCGAGTTTCCCGAAGACGACTCGGAAGTGTGACGGGGTGATTCACTTGTCTACTGCGGAGGTCGCCGATACAACTGCCATCGAAGCGGACGAGGACATCGATTCGGTGGTCGAGGTGGTCGATGGGGTCGAGACGAAACCCGATCCGGAGCCACAATCAGCAGGTTTCACGCGCCGCCGCAAGATTCTGTTGTCGGTAGGTGTCGCACTCATCGTCCTGCCACTGGCTGCGTATCTCGGAGTCGGGTGGAAGATCTACACCACCTTGGCCTACGCTGACCCGGGTTATGGGGACCAGGAAGGTAATCTCCCGGATGGGTTCAACGTCACCTGGGATGAGTATTCAGATTTCGATACCTCGCCTTACGAGGTCGACTACTACGAGAACGTAACCATCGCCAGCCGCACCGCGGGCATCGACCTCGACTGCTGGTGGATTCCAGTGGACGAATTGGAGCAAGGGCCCGCACCCACCGTGGTGCTGGTGCATGGCCTCAGGGCTTCGAAAGCCGGTTACCGCATGCTGATGGTCGCCGGGATGCTAAACCAACATGGTTTCAACGTGCTGCTCATCGACCTGCGCGACCACGGCCAGAGCACTGTGGAGGATGGCCGCGTGAGCATCGGCACGAAGGAGTACATCGATGTGATGTCGGGCGTGGACTGGCTCATCGACGAGCGGGGTATTCCCGAGGAGATGATCGGGTTGTGGGGAAACTCGATGGGAGCGGGCACCGCCGCCATCACCTTCGGGCAGGACCAGCGCATCCAGGCGCTCGTGCTCGACTCCGGCTACCTCGATCTCGCTGACATCGTCCGCGAGGAGCTCGTCAGCGAGGGTTATCCCGGCTGGCTCGGCCCCGCCACAGTCTGGGCGGCATTCCTGTTCGGGGGCGAGGCGCTGCTCGATCCCTCACCGCACAGCGCGTTCGAAAACGCCGGTGACCGCCCCATCTTCATCACCCATGGAACTGAAGACGACCGCGTCGCTATGCATCACTTCGAGGACATGCTCGAACTGTCCGCGGACCTCGATGTCAACACCACCAGCTGGCTGGTCGCCGGGACCGGTCACACCGAGGCGATCATCACCCATCACGAAGAGTACGAGCAGCGCATCACCGACTTTTTCATCGCCACCCTCACTTGAATCACCTCCAACAGCGCCACCGCGAGGGCAAAGGAATACCGGATGAGAAGTTGGATGAATATCGACTTTGTTCATCCTGCCAATCAGTGTGGCAATCAATGATTTAAGGGGTGTTGCAATTGACGTTGACAGGTGTCGCATTGGCCAGCCATTACTGAAAAAATAGCCCCCGAGCAGAGGGTGGGGTACGGTCGCTCTCACCCTACCCAAACATGGTGGAATCGTCATCATCGTCCTTCGGCACCACATATCCCTCGGGCGCCGGAAGCATCGACTGCTGACTCTCAAAGGCCTGCTGGACACTCTCCTCGATATTGCGGGCATCCTCGAGTAACTTGGTCAACGGAATATCGAATTCGGCCATCTCACCAAAGGCCTCGACCGCCAGCGCCGCGGCGCGGGCATCGGGAAATGCTGGGGAGCATTCTGCCAGCAATGCAGTGATATGCAGACCGCGGCGGTCGCCCTCGGATAATAGATAGCCTGGAATCCCGGCGATCACCCCTTGTGAAATCGGCTCGATATCGTGACTTCGTAATGCCTGTCGAGCCGATGAGGTCGAGCCGATGCCGTGCAATTGCCGCTGGTGTTGCTCGACCTCCTGACGCTCGATTCCGTCGATGATGTAGAGGTGGTCGAAACCACCGTGGGTGAACCAGTCGAGGACGGTATTGGCGAACTCGACATCCTGGTTGGGGGGAAACTGAAGTTCTGAGGTGAAAACTCCGATACCATCACCTTGGTAGACCCTGACCGGGTGCTTGGGAACTTCATCATGCACCAGGGCAACCGCAGGGAACTCGGGATTGAGCACGGTGCCGACCTGAGGTAGGTCTAGGGTGCGGATGATATGGCCGGCACCGATTGCCCCGACCATACCGATGGAGGAGAAACCACAGATGGCGACCCCCCCGGTGGTGACCACTTCATCACCGTGGATGACCAGTGCTGAGGTGTGCTCTCCGACCATTTTCCTCTCCTTCCCAGCCCTATGAAATCTCCTTTCAATTTCACTTTTCAAGTTTCTTCATGTCCGTCCGGTCTGTTCGTCAATTCCAATTCCCGTTTCATGCTTTGGGTCACTCTTCATATTCGGCCCAATCTTCCATCTCCGAGGTGCGATACCACCAGACCCCTTCTTCGTCTTCCCACCATTCGGTGCCCTCATCATCGGTGGAGATTCCGTCGTCTCCCTGCTCTGATTCAGCATGTGAGTCTTGGCTTTCACCAACCCTGTCATATTCGTAGTCCACCTCAGGTCGGTCGCGTGAAATACTGAATGGGTCGGCCTTTCCAGCCTCTTCCTCACTGATATCTTCGACAATCACCGGTGGCCGTTTAGCCTTGCGCGATGATTTCATCTCATCCAAAGCATAGCCGCTGGGTAATTCCTCGGGTCGGCTGGCACGGCCATACCCGACGTCGGGGTCATCGAATTCCAAGTCATCTTCATCCCAATCTTCCTCCTCTTCACGGGTTAATCTCACGATGATGAAGACGATTGCCAAGAGTACCAATACCCCACCTCCAGCGGCAAGAATATACGTCAGTATCCGTGATTCTTCGCCACTCGATTGATTCTCGGTAACATCGGAACTGGCATTGCCATTGCCACCATTTACCCCGCTGATATCATCGATGATGGTGTAGGTGATGGTATATTCCAACAACAGGTCTGGAAGTCCAGTCGATTGGGCGGTTCCCTCGATTCGGAATGAGGCTTGGCCGCTGCCCAGAGTGAGATTTGCGATGGGGGCTGCAATCAGGTCGAAAGTAATGCTGCCCCCGGCTGAAATCGACAATGATACCTTGGATGGATTGATTCCCAATTGTGTCGGCGCAGTCCATAGGTCGGTACTCCAATCAACGCTTATCACCACATCGTTGGGGTTGGTCAGGGTGCATTCGGTTTTGCTTTGGTTACCATCGTAGAGATTGGATATCGACCATGAATCACAGTTCAGGGTGGGGGTGATGAGTTCGGTGCTCTGGTTCTGGGTCTCATTGTTGGAACCGTTACCATTCATCTCGGTATATGGGTAAGGCCGTAGGGTGGCGTTTGCCCATGGTTGTCCTAATGGATTTTCAAGGCTCGGATTGACGATGAGCCACGCGGGATGAGTGAAAGTGGCGTTGAACCAGCCGCCATCGGCAAGCAGTACCGCGGCGGCTCCCTGACCTGATGAATCGATGCTGACCTGCCCGGTTGAAGTCGGCGCCTCGGAGCCATTTCCGACCGCCCACAACAGGTTCGTACCATCGAGAATGGACTGGTCACCGGGATCTACAGTCTGCAGAATCAATTGCATTATTGCGGTGCCATCACCACTGACCTCGACATCATCATCGAGCAGCGATAGAGTGGCCTCGATACCGACGGTGGCATTCAATTGCTGTGATGCGAAAGCGGTCGGTTGGACCGAGGGTGAGCCTTCATTACCGACATAGGTGGCGATGATGGTAATATCTCCTCCAACCACATTGCTACCGACAACGGCACCCCACGGCTCAGCGGTGAACCGACTCATCACTCCGGAAGAATCGGTCACCCCGCTATAATTGAACCAGACCTCCCCATCGGTCATCTGGATGGCCATCGATTGCCCCGCGGCCGGCAAGCCATCGAGCAATAATGTCGCGTTCAAGGTCAGAAGAGTACCGTTGAAAAATGCCGATTGTCGCATCAACAGTGTTACCACCTCGCCACTACCAGCATCGGTGATGTCTACACCGAGGGTGATTTCTGCCGGAACCACGGTATCATTTCGGGCGATGACTGGGCCGACTGAAGTCGCCGAAAAGGTCTGATTACCATATTGGTCAACGGCTATCACCGCAACCCAATACTCGGAATTGTGGTCGAGCGGGGATGACATGGTCAAGACTTGGCCGAGGCCATCGAGAATTGCCGAGGTCATGGAAAGGGTGGCGTTGCTATTACCGGCACTGACATTCAGCGCCGCATTGAGATTTGCAAATGAGACTGGCCCGGAGGCTCCGAGGTCGTGGACATAAATCGAATAATGGTCGAAGGTATCGGTGTTTTCAGACCAACCAACATTGATTTTACCACCGTTATCGCTGCCGACATCGCTGACCACGACCCCACTTACACCATCGGGTGGGGAGGGAAATGGAATGGTGATGGAGAGCCGGTCTGACAGATTACTGGTAACTCCGAAACCATGGATTGAGCGGACCGCATAATCGTATGATTGGCCGACCACCACATCCATGTCGACCGATTGGTTCATGATGCCGGAAGAGAGTGGTGAGGAGTAATCGAATTCACCCGTCGATGAGGTTCTGAAAACTTGGAAACTAAGCAGGTCATCACCCCATAAACTGAGATTCTGCCAATGGAAGAATACCCCGGTGGAGTTGACGACATCGAGTATCAATTGCGGTTTGACCGGCACCACGATATTTGGCGCCCCGGGGTTCCATATCGCCAACATATTCTTCAACTTTATTGGGCCAGCAGCGGTAGAATTGAAAGGTAATTCGAGATTGAAACTACCGCTGCCAAGTTGCATGTTCTGATTGAAGACATTGGTCAGGTTCGCGGAGATATGGGGGTTGGCATCGATGATCAGAGTAACGTCATAGAGCACTGCTAAATCTTGTAATAATGCCTGACCGGCACCATTTGCACTTATTGCCAGGGAAATTATCGCCAGGTCATTACCATAATCATCCTCGCCGCTTCCCAAGGTCATCAACAGTGGGGAAATCGCCTGCTCAATCGTATTCTCCGTATCGAGCCAGTACAACGGCTCAAGTCCTCGTTGACCATCTCCGGAATATCCTCTGACAGTAGCCTCAGCAACCGAATCATTATTGGCATCGATACTCAAACTGTGCCACGCACTGACGAATATCCCCGCTTGGGATTCTCCAGCGGCGACGATATGTTCATCGGTGCCGTCGCCGTCCAGATCAGCGAGCAGAATCTGCTTCGGCGAAGTCCATGGCGTCAGCGTGAAAGATGAGGTGGGGGCGATGGTCGAGCCGTTGAGATGGCGCAGTGAAATCGAGCCGGTGAAGGTCGCGTCACTGCCGTCGGGGGTGCCAGCATTTGGCGTCAAAATCTCCAATTGGCCATTGCCATCATAATCACCAATCAGCGAAAAATCGACCGACGGGGTAGTGGTCAATGTCGCGTTCCACCCGGTGCCATTGAACAGTGCTAAGGTGACCATACCATCGGCCATGCCGATGATGTCGGCGTAACCATTACCATCGAAATCATGCACCAGTGCTTCACCTTTGACGCCGTCGAAATAATTTATCGGGCCGAGCCATGCCGAGCCGCTCCAATTCCACAGGGTGGCATGTCCCAGCGAATCGAAAACCACCACGGAAGAGCCATTACCGCTACCATGAAATTCACCGGGAGTAAGACCATCGAGTTGCGCTGGCATTCCCGCACTCTCATTCACCTCGATCATCTGCGTCTGGTTTTCGCCGAATACACCGGAACCGAAATCCCATGCTCGGAGATTGAGGTCACCGCCCGAACTTGCAGATATCAGTTCAGCATATCCATCACCATCCAGATCGGCGAGATAAGCATCGACAGAACCCAAGGGCAGACTGACATTCACCACCGCCGCCAATCCCGAGGCGGAGGCGAAGTGAATGCACATCTGCATTTCGCTGGCATCGAAAAGCCCGATATCATCATCGCCGTCATTATCGATATCGCCGACGCGAATCTCGGTCGCATTTTCGCACGTCGCAACCCAGTTGGAGGTCATCACCATACTCACTGAATCCCATTCAAACACGCCGACCATCGCC
>JAPOGE010000072.1 GCA_028283345.1 Candidatus Poseidoniales archaeon | reverse complement strand
CCATCGTGGTCGAGCCAAACGCTAACCTCCACCTCTCTCTCGATCGCCTCATTGATATTCGTCACCACAAGGCCGACCAGATATTCTTCCTCGGCCTGTCTAACCTCGCCGTCACCTTTCCATCCCAAGGTGACGGTCAGGTCAGGGCCATACGAGGGCAGACTCATTTCCAACCACGGGTTGGATGCATGGTTCGCCAATCCATTATTGTCGAGTTGGTTTCCAGCGTCATCCTGACCCGACAGCCAACAGGCGAAAGTCGCTTCCTCGGACAGTGATGAGGCATCGCCTAGATGTTGCATATCGAGGTTGAATTGGAATAGGACCAGGTCAGCGAAAGTGCTGTCGGGGAGTGCTTGTGCGGTGAAGGTCGGCCATTCGAGCGCAAATGACCTGACCTGACAAACGATGGTCAGGTTATTTGTCCATGCGGTGGTCTCTCTGACATTGGCTACTATCACCACATCATCGAGGGAATAACGGCTTTCCATGATAAATTTTTGAGGCTCTTGCAGTAGGGGGGCAGTACCGTCGATGATGATCGCCGGCAGGTCGATGGTCAATAACAAGTAGTTGCCGGATGAATCCCATAGTGATACCTCAGCAGTGAGTTCGCCATCCTCAGAAGGGAGTGTCATGACCGCTTCTATATATCCGTCTACGGCCTCGACCAATGTTGAACCACTCCACTCATGGTCAATTACAGAGCCTGACCACAATAGGGTCATGGGAGCATTTAGCGGATTTTGCGAGTCGAAGAACTCGATGTATGAAGTCCAGATCACCTCATCACCTGCAGACGCGATATAGCCAGCGGAAACATTGCCAACCGAGCCTCCGGTATTTTCGACAATGCTGAGCGATGTTGCATTCACCCGATTTGAGAAATACCATGAATCGTTCTGTGACCACGAAGCATTGGTGCCGTCCTTGTCGATTATCACGATTGCCAATGCTCCACCATCCAAGCCTTGGAGAATGAATTCCCAATTCACGGCAAATTCTATTGAAACGGTTTCAACATCTCCAGCAACACTGCTGCCACACGAAATTCGTTGGGCGTTTATCCAACCGCCCAATGCCTGACAGATTTCTGAAACCCCATTCCATTTCACCCCGAGTGATTGGTCACCACCAAGATAGAGAGATATTTCCAAGACATCATCAAGATTATTGAAATCGGAAAAGTCAACCTCCCATCCGAAGGTGGCGTCAGGCTCGATTCTCTGACCTAGTCCGGGTGGGCTCTCGGTAAGTGCCCTCACCCCGATAATCTCGGAAATCCGGGCATCTCTGGTCTCCCAACCTACCGATATCCCCTCACCCCCCGCACCGAGTGGGTGGCCGGCGAAATCAAGTCCGGTGAATTCGACCTCAACCCTGCCGTGGTCTGGATTACCGTACTCATTGAAGGTGGCATTGACCCACCAGATGCCATGGCTACCTTGGACGGTGAAATTTATCGCCACAAATTCTCCGGGTTGTGCTTCACCGTCAGACAGAGTGCCCCCGTCGTGCAGTCCCTCAACCCATATCTGCAACTGCGAATTATCCGGGTCTGGTCCACCGCTATCGCCTAGCATCAAACTCAGGTTTCTTTGCGTTTCGACGTTCACATATGAGTCGTTTGCCGGCTCACTGGCCAGTAGGATGGCGTGGTCGCCATCGATGGTGAATTGCAGTGGAATCTCATCCCAGGACAAATTGATGCTCAATGCGGTTCGAACCTGCATTGTCATTGTGCACAGCCCTGAAACATTATTTGGAACAAATAGATTATCGGTTGCATTTATAGTCCATTCCTCGCTCCAATTAGTCCATCCCGAACCATTGGTCAAAAGAGTAGATGCCTGCAGTCTCCATTCCACCTCACCCTGCTGGATGGTTGAGCCATCAGCAAATGAGATGCTGGGGGAGACCCCCAACTCACTGAGGGCCGGAACTACCGAGCCGGAAGTGACATTGGTGCCGGCGGCAGCATTGGTGACGATTCCTATCGATGCTGTCACATCGTCATCGATTGCCATGCTGGTGAGATGTACATGGCTGAGTGCAGCGGCTATATCCTGTCCGGGTGCCAGATTTCCGGTGGATATGATCACATTATCGGTAGGGATTAGGTCCGATATTATCAGCGACCAATTAACTTGAATTGAATTGCCGAAATCGGTCATCATCGCGGTCGGCATACCATGAATGACATTCTGTGGGTCATTGAGGGAAATAGTCCCGCTCTCATCCAGGGTTATCAATGCCGCATCACCGTAAACGCCTCCCGTGATGAGAATCGGCTGTAGCCTCAACCAAGCACTGAATCCAATTTCATCGGCGTGTTCAGTAGTTAGATTTATCGCCTCTCCCATAGCATGTCCCAAGGTTGGAATCGTTCCTACGAATGCCGCGTGGGCAGCCTCGATGGTGACACTTTCAAGCGTAGGTAAATCCCACGTCGACATGGCGGTAGTTGAGAATCTGGCTCGATATTGGAAAAAGTTTGCTTTGCCAGAAATATTCAGGCTGTACGACCCGGGTACGAACCATGAAGAAATTGTGCCATCAGGTCCCTGCCAAGTCTTGGAGGTTGCACTGGTGGGGTCAATCCCGCTTCTGATCTGCATCTCAATCAGAGTTCCGGTCGGTTGAGTAGCGAGGAAAGTAAATTGACGCGGTTGGGCGCTGGCTTGGTTGGTCGGTCGCAGGTCGAGCACATCGCTGGATAGGATTCCATCAATCAGGGTGATATTTGCGACGAAGTAAATATCCTTGGAATACATCTGACTCCACGTGCCATAGGGGTAGTTCGACATGTCGCCACCGAATGTATGGATTGTGCCGTTCAGAGATGATACTCCCATGTCACCGATAGTTGTCGGCAAGGATGAGAGTGTTCTCCAGACCTCGGTTTCCGGGGAGAAACCGACCACCTGATTAGATTGGATGCCGCCGACCAATATGATCTCATTATGCCTTATGGTGCCTCGAACTCCGGCCACAGACTTTGGAATGGTGGTATTCAATTGCGTCCAATTGTCGAGAGCCGGGTCGTAGACCTCGACGATTTTCGAGGGTGTGGGAGCACCCCATGGACTGGTACGAACTCCTCCGCCGAAAGCGTATAACTTATCTTCGAATGGTATCAATGCAAAGCCGAATTTAGAGTTATTCATCTTTGCAACTTCGCTCCATTGGTCATTGGCTGGGTCATAGCGCAGGGTACGATTGGTGGCGTCGGTGCCGGCCATACCGCTTACCCCGCCGGCAACCCAGATGTAGCCACCATATTCACATACACCGGCATGGCCGACTTTCTTCAATGCCGGCATCGGCGTCCCGTTTCTCCAGGTATCTGAGGAAATATTGTATATCTGCACCATGCCCTTTGCTGAGTTCGAAGGGTTGCTGGTCCCTGGCCACCAATCTCCGACCACGAAGATTTCTCCGCCAATCAAAACTGCTCCTGCATATGCGGCCTCGTTCGGCATCGAGGTTACAGTACGCAAAGTTTGGCTATCGATGTTATAGGCATCTATCATGTTGCTGAATAATTCATCATTACCCTGCTGCGGATTCGCATCATCCTTGCCACCGATAACCCATATTTCCCCGAGGTCGGCAACAGCAACTGTCGCCGCGCCAGTCTTCATTATAGGTAACCCAATGCCTGCTGGAATCTGCCAGGAGATACTCGGTCTATCGATTAATACATTTCCATCATCCTCGATGGTCAGGCCCGAGGTAGACACCCCACTTTGGTTCCAGTCATTCTCGACTACAACTACTGCAGAAGGTTCGGGCTGTAGCCCGAGGGAGGGGGAGGACTCAATCAAAAAAGCGGATAATGGCGAGATTATCAACAGGGCGAAAACCAGCACGGATTTAGGAACTCCCCCGCCTTTCGCGCTACCCATGACCTGCGACTACACCTTTTGCCCTTGTTCTTTGCGCATTGTTGTTAACTGGAGATGAGGGGCGAGGGTTCAAGGATGGCGGCTCACTACGGCCGGACGGTCGAGGTATGGCTAGAGAATATATCGCCCGTGACCCGAGGACCGGGGAGCCAATCAAATTCGCTCAGCGCCAGCGTCGCGGGAAGTCGAAGGCAATGCTTCGTGAGGGCCCATGGATGGCTTTGGAACATGCCGACATTCTACCTCTTGCCGCAGGAAAGATTCAGTCGATTACGGTCCGTTGGGACAATGGTGCGATATCACTGCACCGAGGAGATGGCGTCCGTGCTCTGGCGCGTATGATCGGGCGAGAAATCGAAGCGGTACATAACCTGCTCGATGAATCTCTGGTCGATGCCGACCCCGATATCCGAATCGCCGCACTCGAAGCATTACCACTGGTTGCCGAACAACGCTCAGGCGCCCTTTTCGAGGTTCTTGAAGTGCTGTTGGATGACCCTGATGGAAAAGTGCGCCAAGAGGCCAGCAAGTGTCTGGCCTCGACCGCTTCGACATTCCCCTCAGCCACCTATGAGATGCTGGAAAGAGAATTGCGACACGAGATATCATATCGCAAGGAACAAGCCTGGCGTGGCTTGAAGGCACTCGCTCCGATATGGCCGGATGTTGCGGCCGAGCACCTCGACATCATTTTTCAGGAACCAAATGTCGACCTGCGCCGAAAAGGGGCCAAAATATTACGTCGAATTCTCGATAAGGGCGGAGCTGCGGTATGGGATCTTATTTCATGGACCTTACAGGATGAAGATGTTGAAGTTCGCAGGGCGAGTGCAAATACACTGCGGCCACTCGCGGAGCATAGGCCGAAAATTGCTCTGATCATCGCCGAGAATGCTCTCTTCGACCCGGATGAGGTAGTGCGAGAGAGGGTCATCAAGTGTTTGAATCTCCTCGATAGTTCATCAACTAAATTCCGCTCACTGGTACTTTCAGGGGTGCGCCATCGAGATAAGGATGTGCGAATTGCCTGCGTGAATATGATCCCTAGACTTTTCTCAGAAAAGGAAGCCAGGGACTTGGCACAGGAATTGCTTCGACAAGAGATTGACAAGAATCTGATCGACCTGCTCGACGACATAATCTTTGAATCCGAACTGGAGGGTAATGAGCGGGAGAAGAATGCAGGTCTGGCTCCGGCGATACCGGTCCCAGAGCGTGACCGGGAAATCATGGCGGCGCGGGGTGAAGTACCATTCGACCGTCCTCAACCGGGACAACCGCGCCCGCAACGACCTCCGGGTCAGCCGCGAACGCAAGAGGTGCAGCCATCCCCGGACGAGGATCCATCCCCCTACCCGGAGACAATCGGGCAATCACAAAGCGAACAGCCTCTCGGCGGAGCCGATGATTTCGCTGAAGGTGACTTTGCCGGTGCAACTCATATCGCCGATGCGATTGCCGATGATGCGATGACTGCGGCTGAGTACGAGGATGAATTTGTCGAAACCACACCGACCGAGGTTGTCACAACCGAGATGGGGTTGGATGAAGGCTACGCGGGTGATGATTCGGCAGGGGAAGATTTCGGTGGTGACGACGAAGCGGTTGCGGTCGACGAATTCGTCATCACATCCGGACTGGATGCTGGAAACGACTTCGATTTATCCGATGTCGAGTTCGATGAGAGCGATGTCGTCGAAGAGGATTGAAACAAAGATTATGAGGTGAAAAACCCAAACCACATCATCCCCTAAGACCACTAGGATGAAACTCAGGCTCGGCCTTCGGTTCCTGGTCCAATCCAAATCACCTCTCCCTCTCGAAGGCCGAACATCGTGGCGATTCGTCTTGGCCTAAGTCTTCGGTTTTCGTTGTCGTGTCCTCGTCCTCGTGGGCTTCGGTGGACTTGCTGGTCCTCGGCATTGTTATTAGGGACTTGTTGGTCGCCGCACTCGCAGGTGCTTACATGAGTGATGCTCCACTGAACGACAAGGAATACCAGTTTGAGAGACTTTGGGAGGGTCAGACCCCCAAGGGATACAACCGAACCAAGGCTCTGAAGTTCCGCCAGTATATTCTCGAGCATGTCAGGCAGACCCAACGCCCGCTGACCCGTGAAAATGCCAAGAAGTATTGGATGGGTGAGTTGCAGAAGGAAATGCGTGACGCTGAACTCCTCTGAACAGGACAAGTGGGTTGCCGCCGTCTCGGCGACCCCTCGCTAAGATGAGACGGAGGCAAAAAAATGCAATCAAGGACCTTTGAAGACTGGGATTTACCTGCGGAAATTCTCGCTGGAGTGAAATCACTGGGGTGGGAAACTCCGACCCCGGTGCAACTCGATGCAATACCATTGGGTCGCGCCGGAAATAACCTCATCGGCCAAGCCATGACCGGCTCAGGTAAGACCGGGGCATTCGGCATCCCAATACTTGAGAAAGTCGAAGCCAGTGGTAATTTACAAGCACTGATTCTCTGCCCGACCCGAGAGTTGGCGCAGCAGGTGAGGGTCGAACTGGAACAGTTGCAGGGCGATAAGGGGTTGGCGATTCTTTCGGTATATGGTGGCACCGACCTTGAGAAGCAGGCCAAGACATTGGATGCCGGCATCGATGTGATAGTTGGAACCCCGGGGCGAGTCATGGATATGAGTAAGCGTGGCCACATCGATCTGGCCTCACCCTCAATGTTGACTCTGGATGAGGCCGACCGGATGCTCGATATGGGGTTCATGCCCGATATCATGTGGGTGGTAGAGCGTATGACCGGGCGAGTCCAGACGATGCTGTTCAGTGCGACCTTTCCCCAGGAAATCCTCGATGCGGCCGGCGAATTCATGGAAGATCACAGATTCGTTCAGATGGGAGATACCGAAATCGAGCTGCCGCCGGTGAAGTTGTTCTCGATAAAAGTCGGCCGGGCAAATAAACTCTGGTCTCTCGGGCGTATACTGATCAGACAACAGCAAACCGAAGGTCAGACAATTGTTTTCACCAATACCAAGCGCATGGTCGACATGATTGTCGAGCGCTTGGCCAAGCACCGCATCGACGCGGTCGGCCTGCACGGTGACATGGCTCAGAACAAGCGCGAGAAAATCATGGATATGTTCCGTGAAAACAAAGCCAAGACCATCGTCGCCACCGATGTAGCCGCCCGAGGTCTGGATGTCGAGGGTGTTACCGTGGTTGTCAATTATGACGTTCCCAATGATACAGACTCGTTCATTCACCGTATTGGTCGTACCGGTAGAGCCGGACGAAAAGGTGAGGCATGGACCTTCATTTCCCGGGATGATATTCCTCAGATGAGCCGAATCCAAGGCACTTATAATCTCGATATTGAGGAAGTGGAGACCCCGGAACTCCCTGACGGGATAGAGCGAGACCCGGTGCGATATCGCGATGATTACAGCGAGAACGCAGATGTTTTCGGGATGATTCCATTGAAGTTCAATGTCGGTACATCGCATGGTGCCAGTAAATTGTCGATTCACAACTTCCTCCTCACTACCGTGAGGATGGATGAATTAGCGGTCGGCGAGATTCAATTGGGCGAAGTTGAATCACAGGTCGCAATCCACGCCAGCAAGGTCGGCTACGTCATCGATGGCGTGAAGGGTAAGGAATTATTCGGCCAGGCGCTCAGTGCCAGCCCGGTGTGATTATTCCTCTTCTCTGCGGTCACTTTCCGCAGTATCCGGTTCGGTTGAGCTTTTTTTGCCAGAATCATCCGATGAGGAGTCATTATCGGCAGCAACTTTCTCAGTCCTTGTGAACTCCAGACCAGCACCGCCGATGCCGAGAAGTCCGAGCGTTGCCAGCGACCAGACATATCCTACCTCATCGTTCCAGGTTTCCTCAGCACCGGCACAGTTAGGGCTGTATTCTTCCAGTGCGGTGCAATTATTCTGCGCCTGTTGCGCGGCATTGAAGGCATCGTCGGTAAGTGCGGTCTCGGCGGCTATGGCTATCAGCAGAAAGGCGATGATGACGATCACCCAGTGGTGAGACTCCCACCTCTGCCGTAGTTTGATTCGCAGTGGCGCTTTGTCGGCCTTGCTGGCGGCTGCGACCCTCTTCGGGCCACCGATCCACATGAACCAGGCCAACCACATCAGAACCAGGACGAACAGGAATCCCCATTGATAGACAAAGGTATGAAATTGCCACATATCTGCTGCGCAGGAAAATCCTCTTGGATTATTTGCACAACTGCTTACCGCCAACGGATAAAGAACCACCAATCTTGCGATATTGAGGACATATACCACTCCGCACATTACCGCAATCGAGCGCATCTTCAATTTCCATCCGACATTGTCGGTCATAAAAATAAGAGTTGAAATGAACAACATTTCGTGAATTCCAGCACACTCATCTGAAACATACAGGCCGATACTACCCCCTGGGAAATTGTAATTGTTGAGGTCAACCCTGGTCCACCAACCGTTGTGGGTGGTAAAGGTGGTCGCACCCTCACCGTAGAGTAGGTCGGTCAGGTTATGCCAGATCCATGCCTCGGTGACCTGGATTGGTGCCAAGGTGTCGCTGGGGATGGTGATGAACCAGTAAAGTGCCTCGATAACCAGCAGCGCCGCAGGAATACGGAGATAGCGCCAGGCGAGGTCTCCGACCTCACGCAGTGAGAGGTCATCGGCGTGACTCTTTTTGCTCTCCATCACCACCGCTAGGATGATTCAGCCTTCAAGTCCTACGGTATAATTGACTTGTTTCTTGGCATCGGTGGGGTTGAAGTGAGGTTGCGAATAGCAACCGGTATGGGCGATGCCGAGGCCGGGGATGGCGAAGCCTCTGGCAGGATTGACCGAACGATAGATGTATTGGGTTTTTTCTGTCCGGTACCGATTGCCGAAGCTCGCAAAGCTCTGCGGCAGATGCAGGGCGACGAAGTCCTTGAAGTATGGTCGGATGACCCGGAAGTGCTGCACGACATGCCGCTGCTGCTCAATCGCACCGGGGATGAACTGATATCGGTCGAGGAAAATGCCGGTGAATATCGGCTGCTGATAAAAAAAATCGGGTGAAAAAATGACTCCGGAAAAAATCCGTTTGGCCGAGTTGGGAAAAATCCCCTCGGAAGCAAAACTACCCACCCCGTATGGCGAATTCAAGATTCGAGTCTTCCACGAGTCCGAGACCGGGATGGACCATGTAGTCCTGACATTGGGAGATATGGGTGGCCCCGACCCGGTGTTGGTGCGAATGCACTCAGAATGTCTTACCGGGGATGTTTTCGGCAGCCTACGCTGCGATTGTGGGGCGCAGTTGAATGCGGCCTTGGACATGGTGAGGGAACGCGGCTGGGGCGCCTTGCTTTACCTGCGTCAAGAAGGTCGGGGAATCGGCTTACATGCCAAGATTCAGGCTTACCATTTACAGGATGAGGGTGCTGATACACTGGATGCCAATCTGATGCTGGGATTACCTGCCGATGCTCGTAACTATAGAATTGCTGCCGAGATGCTTGAAGCTATGGGAATCAGTCGAGTCTGTCTGATCACCAACAACCACGACAAGGTCGAACAATTATCCAACCTAGGGGTCGATGTGGTTGAGCGGATGCCACTTGTAGTCGGGGTCAGCGACGAGAATAGGAGATACCTCGAAACCAAGGCGCGACGGATGGGTCACAGCATCACCTTTGGCGACGAATCGCCGTAGAATTACTTATCTGCCCTCACTGACCTGAGCGCTGGACTGAGCCACGGAGTGGCGAGGGAGCACGAAGTACAGTAAGAAGCATCATTCCTAAGGCCACGGCCCCTCTCGAAAATATTCATTATATAACTAGAGAGG
>JAPOGE010000071.1 GCA_028283345.1 Candidatus Poseidoniales archaeon | reverse complement strand
GGTCACTACCACGACGACGAGGAGCAGTGAAATCGGCATCATTTCCTTCAAGTCTCCAAAAATCTCATCGGATACATCCTCGAGGACTTTGGTCAAACCGGTAAGGATCATAGTTGTGCGACGCATGTCATTGGGGCGATTGGTCGTTTTGATGATGTCCTCTACATGGTTGAGGTATGTTTCGAAGTCGAAATATTCTCCGGTTGTCGACATGTCGTGATTCAAGCCGATGATGATGGCCGCGGTGTCGTAAATCCCGTCACCATTGGTATCCTTGACCAGAGAATCTACCAATCCCTGTGCCTGTTCGAGAATCTCATCGATTCTTTCTTGGTCGGGAATAGTGTATTCGCCCCCACTGCCGATTTGTTCATTGCGCTCTTCACAATCGAGTTCGACTCCCAAGCGACTTTGTAGGCCGTGGTAACACATCGCGACATTGAATCGGCCGTCACTGCTGTTGACCTCTTTTATCACCTGGGCAATTGAGATGACCCACAGGGCGCCATCATTTCTACCGTGGTCTTCCTTATCCCAGTCTACACCGCGTTTATTCTCTCCCGCTCCTCGATTATCTTCATCTCCTTCAACCCAGGAAATCTCTTCAAGAATTTGCTTTTCAGTTATATTATCGCCTTCACCGTTGCCGATTCGAGCATTGCTGGATTGAATGTAGATTATCGCTAAATCAGTCGTCCATTCCTTCCGTACCTCAAGCAACAAGTCGGTTGAGTCAGCGCCTTCGGGGAGGAATATCTCGACATCATCTTCGATCAGCGATTGGAAATCCGAACCGACCCAGCCGAACCATGCGGCCATGATGATCATCAGGGCAACCGTGACCTTGGGCATCTCAAGAACGGTAGCATATAATCGGTCTAATCCGCGCTGTGACTTTTCCCAAATAATGTCGGTGGCGGAATCGATTTTTCCATTCAACGCTCGCCCAGCGGCACTGCTCTTGGTGTACCATTCCTTGTTGCGGACTTCATTCAGCCAATTTGCCAAGGAGTTGCCACCTGGGCCTTTGGCAGGACTGTCCATGGCACGGCTAAGCGACCTACAAGAATAACTTCACCCTACTTTGATGCGATGAAGTGCTGGACTTGGTGCCTGGCGACGAGGTCGAATCTGGTGTTCAGATGATTGTTCGGGGTGGCTTCGGTCAAGCCATGATGGAAATAGGTGATTTACTTTCCATTGAGTTGTGCAAAGGGCGCCACAAGGTCAATCGAGGTCGCGAAACGACTTGAGAGTTCGGAGAGAATCAATCGATGCCGAATTCGTTGACGATCAGAAGGCGGAGAATCGAGCGGGCGCTTTGTAGCACTACACCGGTGGCAATCAGTGAGATTCCCAATACCCCAATCCATGCCGCGGTCA
The DNA here is from genome assembly GCA_028283345.1 of Candidatus Poseidoniales archaeon. Classification (GTDB taxonomy): domain Archaea; phylum Thermoplasmatota; class Poseidoniia; order Poseidoniales; family Poseidoniaceae; genus UBA60. The sequence goes on along the minus strand of JAPOGE010000071.1, from coordinate 8,446 downwards.
GTCCTGGGCCGACGGTGACATCGGTGATGTCCCCGACCGTGTTTATCGCCCTCATCCCCATCGCCGCACCTGTCGCCAGCAAACCAGCGCCGGGTAGTCCGAGAACCAGAAATGGTTTCTTCTGCGACAGTGAAATCATTGCATATGAAAGAATTGAGAATCCGTGGCTGATGGCGGTGAATCGGCTACCCTTGGGCACGTCGTAGCGGATGACAGTGGGGACTTCCTTGATGGCGAGATTCTTTTCCCGTGCATCCTCGAAAATCTCAAGACTCAACTCCATGCCCTCACTATTGAAGCGTAGGCGCTCCAATGCATTGCGTGAAAATGCCCTGAAGCCGCTTTGGGTATCTTTGATTCCCAACTCGCTGGAGAGGTTGGAAGCGGCGGTGATGACCTTGATTCCCAGTTTGCGATATGCCGGCATATCGACACTGTTGCCGCCATCGATGAAACGCGAGCCGATGACGATATCGGCTTCACCTGCGAGAATCGGCTCGATCAGGGCTGGGATATCAGCAGGATTGTGCTGTCCATCGCTGTCTAGGGTGATAAGAATGTCAGCATTGTTTTTTCTCGCCACATTAAATATTGTCTTCAGAGCACCACCATAGCCGCGATTGAATCTGTGGCGCTCGACGACTGCCCCGCACTTTTCGGCTATTCGGGCGCTGGAATCAGAGGAGCCATCATCGACGCAAACGACTTGGTCAACGAATTTAGAAGTTCGGCGGATTACCGTGCCTATCGTCTCCTCCTCGTTGTACATAGGTAAGCCGGCGATAATGACCGGTTGGTTGGCAATGGGCTCGTACAAGGTGACTCCCATGCGACATCGGCTATGCGAGTCCTATTTGATAGTTGCACATCCATAATAACACGTAGTGTTAGTTTGAACACCCTTTTCCTTTCATGAATAGTGATTTTTGGCCCCCCATCCCCGCAGGGATGGGGTGCCGGTTCCGCGGCGATGCCGGAAATGGTGGACCGTTCCCGATTCAACCTTGTAGTTGGCTGAGGGTGGTGACCGCACGCTCACCCGATAATACTCGGTTGAGCGCCCCTATACTGATGACCAATTGTACGTACGTTTGGCCGTCGCTGGTCGTATAGGTTTCACAATCAGCGAAGGCCGAGGTGTTGATAGACACCTTGACCGCTCCGCCTGCATTGCTCTTTCGGACATAACCCACCAATAGCGAGGCCAAGGCCTGCTGTTGTGAGCTATTGCTCTTTTCATTTGTTTTTGTCATTTTCATTTCTCCTGGCACGTTGCTTTAGAAAACACTCATTTCGAGATAGTAGTCGAAGGTCGTATTGTATTCTCCAACCGGATTTGTGCCGAGTCCGGTAGATGGGCTGGTGTTGTTCTGGTAGGTATGTCTGCTGTAGGGGGTGTAGGGGAAAGTGAAAATGGTCAGCGGCCTCACTACGTGGAATAATCAGAATTGCTGAAACTGAAGATTTCCGAATCACCATAAATCAGGATATTTCTCAGTGGGGTGAAAGTAATGGCAAATCGGCAGGTCACCCCGGTTCACCAAAGAACGGAAAGTACCGCGGTCGCACCGATGCCCATTCCATTGAATCCCATGCGCCTTGCGTAATATCTTGCGGTAAAGCCTGCACAGCAAAACCCTCAAACCAAAGGCCAAAGTCGGTGGCGCTGAAGGACATGCGCATATTGGTTACCGGCGGTGCGGGCTTCGTAGGCTCTCATCTGGTCGATATTTTGGTGGAAGATGGCAATAGCGTGGTGGTTTACGATAATCTATCGAGCGGGAAGCCACACTTTCTCCAACACCACCTCGATCAGGGTAGCCCGGTTGAAATTGTCAAGGCTGACCTGCTCGACCTCGATACCCTGAAGGAGAATATGCCCGGCATCGACATCGTCTTCCATCTGGCGGCAAACCCTGATATTCGCCTCGGCACCGAGGTTACTGATACCGATTTGAAACAGGGGACGATTGCAACCTATAACGTGCTCGAGGCGATGCGACTGGCGGGAACAAAGAAAATTGCCTTCGCTTCATCCAGCGTTGTCTACGGTGAGGCCTCGGTGATGCCGACCCCCGAAGATTATGGTCCATTATTCCCCATCAGTCTGTATGGGGCGAGCAAATTAGCTGGCGAGGGTCTCATCTCAGCATGGGTCGGAACATTCTCACTGCAGGCCTGGATTTTCCGCTTCGCCAACGTCGTCGGAGAGCGCGGTACCCACGGGGTGATTTTTGATTTCATTCACAAACTGAAGAATGATCCCACAAGACTTGAGGTGTTGGGTGACGGCAATCAGGCCAAATCCTACATTGAAGTGCGCGATTGTGCCCGATCGATGTACCATCTTGTGTGCACCACCGATGCGGCAATCAACTACTATAATCTCGGTTCCGGTGATGTATGCAGTGTTCGCCGCATCGCAGAAATCGTAGTCGAGGAGAGTGGCTTGCCCGAGGTCTCAATCGAATATACCGGCGGCTCGCGCGGTTGGGCTGGAGATGTTCCCCAGGCCTCGCTTGCGGTTGATCGAATGAAGGATTCAGGGATTACACCAACTTTTGACAGCGAGGGTTCGATCCGCCATACCGCAAGAGCTCTGATCGAGGAGATTGGACTTCATGATTGATGAAGACAATGCCAGCCTGCGCCGAAACTTATTGCTCGATGATGCGGCCGATGGGCGCTTGAGCAGTTTTATGACCGTGGCTTCGGTATTCTTCATCGGTTTGATGTTCATCGCAGTTTCCACCGACCCGGTGAAAATCGGTGTCAACAAGGGAGAGATGCCTCCCAACATCACCGGAGAGGCGAGGATTGCCAATTCGGCATGGTTTTCTTTCGACCTCTATGCAAAGTTCAATCAGTCATGGGATGGAAATATCACTACTGAGCGTTGGTTTGTGATTGAATTCATGGATACCGATTGCCCAGCTTGCTGGCATGATGCCGACACCATGTCGCAGATAGATACCCAGTTCGGCGGGGTGATAATAACCATCGTCGTCGTCGCGCAATTGAATATTGCCGGACATGAAAGTTCACGAAAAGAAATTGAGGCATTCCAAGATAAAACCGATTTTGAAGGTTGTTATACCGGAAATAGAAACTGTGCCGACCGCCCCGGCGATATTCACCAGGGAAGTAATGGCAATCTGTTCTACTATGTCGAAGACTTATCCGGGAAATCGTTCGCCGATTGGAATTTGCAGGAAACCCCGACATGTTTCCTGCTCAAGCCGAACGGATTGGTAGCGTTCAACTCGGCACAGGAGGGCGGTTGTCAACAACTTGGTGGTAAATTGTACGAGATTTTCGGTAGCGGTGGTAACTGATGGACTGGTGGCTTGTCTTACACATAGGTCTGGTGTCCAGCGGCATGGTCATCGCCTCACCGATAGGTGGTAAAATCGCCAACTCGATAGGTGCCTCGGAAGATAAGATGAGATGGCTATCGAGTCGACGTGAGCGAATGCTCGCAGGCCTGTTGCTGGTCTGCTTGGGTGGGTTCACCGTGAGTTCCCACACCCTGTGGTTTCACAACAAGTTCCACGAGATGGGCAATTCGGCAATCGGCTGTTCCGCATTCAGCGTATTCGACTGCGCCAATGTCATCGCCAATGATGACTATAACTCCGCACCACTATTGGGCATACCCTGGGGAGTGGTTGGCATGCTCGCCTTTGCCATGCTGGCTTGGCTTGCTCTGTCGATAAAAAAGGAACCTAGTGCCGGCTGGGTCGAGACTCACTTGAAGGCCGGGCTCGGAATCTCGACAATCGGTGCGCTAATCGCTCTATATCTCGTCTATGTGGAAATCTTTCCGCTCGAGGGAGTATTCTGCCAATATTGTACCGTCGCCCATATCGCTGATATCACCAGTATGGTGATTTTCTTCAAATTACTGAATATGAAGAATGAGGAACTCTGGTTGAGCGCCGGTGAGAAAATTGCCGATTCGGCCACCAAGAGCCTCGCCGAAATACGCGCCGGGCGGAAGTCCAGGGGTGGATACGTCAAGCCAACTTCTTCAGGTGAAGAAGAATAATCCTGCGCATGGTGTGCTTACCCGGCAGTGCCATAGATGTGCGACTGGTCATGGTGTGCTTCGGCAGTGCCATAGATGTGCGACTGGTCATGGTGTGCTTCAGCAGTGCCATATGGTTTGCTGGCCATGATGTGGTTGTTCAGTGGTGTATCCCCTTGTCCCATTCATGAAGTGTAGGTTGAATTCAAATCGAAATTGTTAATTTCGGTGTGGGTGGTGATCGGCTCCAATCTGGTGATGGTCACTTCCAAGCGCCCCGAGCGAGGATACGTATTGCGTAGTTCTGTGAATATTGCAGACTGCACTTCATGTATATCCTGGCCCTTCAATATCGACAGGTGTTGGTTTTTCAGGCCACCTCCAATGTCGACATCGTATTCGGCCAGCCACTCCCGCTGTGAGGTGGTGGCCCTCTCGGTTTCGTATTCGTTGGGTTGTTCCATCAATAACCTGTAGTGCGGTTCAAGCACATTAAACTCCCGGTCAAACCGGTGTGGACAGGACAACCAATGATTGATAGTGGTCTGTGTTCAGGGTCTATCTCGGCGCCAAAAAAACGTACCACTGAGAGCATATTCACTATTCTTCGCCGTCGTCGACCTTGGCGGCGGCGCGAATGGCGCGGAAATGCGAATCAGCCAAGATCAGCAACCCCAATACCAGCACTCCGCCAACCAGCCATTGCCATCCGGTGCGGGGTGATGGGGCGGATTCTTCTTGGATGATGCTGAGCGCGGCAAAGGTGTCAACGGTGGTATTGGCGACAAACTCCTCCATCACCTCGTGAGTGACGATGATGGTCGTGGTGTTAGCTTGTGCCTGCGGCTGGATCAGATGTAGAGAAAACGATACCTCGGTGGTGTTGAATTGGTAATCGGTCAGCACCCAGTCCAATGGTGGAAATGCATCGTATTGTGGCGAGGAGGTATTTGTGATCTCAACCTCGACCAACGAGTGCAGGGTGGCATCGTAGGGGCCAGCACCCGGCGCCAGATCACCATCCGGCACCACCGGGTCGTCATCACCGACCATCACCGCAACCTGAGTATTGGCAAAGGTATCGTCACCGTCGATGATCGCGGTTATGTCGAGCGAGAGGATGTCTCCGCTCTGTCTAGCACTGAGCGTCATTTCGGTGCGGTCTCGTAGATTGGATTCGAATTTGAACAAAGCCGAACTGAATTGCGAACCGGATACCAATCCCTCACTGGCGATATCACACTCCATGTAGATGGTCGGTGTGCCTGTTAGTTTGGCGACATTAGTCTGCAGGCGCTCGAGGCGATGCGAGGAGGCGAGGGTCGATAACACGTCGACCCCATCGGTCGGGTGCAGGGTAATAAGTGCCATTCGGCCATCGTGCTCGGGGCGTAACACCGCGAGAATATCATCGAGTTCAGCACAGGAGGGACACCAGGTGGCGGTGTAAACCTCGACCAATACTGCATCTCCACCCGATACCACGATGGTATTGTCGAGAAGACTGCCCGGGGGTGCCGAATAGGCGGCGGCGGGAGCGACACATAGCGACAACGCCAGCCAGATCATCGCCGCGGCAAGAAATCGCCTGCGCACCGCCATCACCAATGCCAGACAAATCGAGCACAAGTCACTTTCCACCACCTATCACCCGTCGCATTCATCACTGAAGGCTACTCCGACGGTTTGAGAGATGTCGAACCGCTGGGTGAACGAGAGCCGCCGCGACACGTGGCGGCGACAGGCAAAGGAGGAGGGTTACCGAACCCGTTCGGCCTGGAAACTGCGCCAGATTCAAGACCGTTATCATTTGATTCGCGCTGGAGACGTCATACTCGATGTCGGCTGCCACCCAGGTGGTTGGGCTCAGGTGGCGGTTGAGTTGGTTGGTGAGGAGGGTGAAGTGATCGGTGTCGACCTCTTGCCCTGCATACCTGTCGAGGGGGCAAAACTACTGGTTGGCGATATCACCGATATTGCGATACAGGAAAATGTGGTCAAGGAATTGGCTCAGCGCCCACTGAACGTGGTCGTCTCCGATATTTCCCCCGATATCACTGGAAATTGGTCTACCGACCAGGCGGTGAGCATCGATCTGGTGACCAAGGTATTGGACTTCTCACTACCACTTCTGTGTGCCGGTGGCGCATTTGTCACCAAGGTATTCCAGGGCACCGGTATCGATGAGCTGATTGGCGTGCTGAAGGAACATTTTTCCAAAGTGCGCAGATTTTCTCCCGAGGCCAGCAGAAATGCGTCTTCCGAGGTCTTCATCATCTGCCGTAATCACCAGCCTTGGAAGGCTCCGAATCTAACCTTGAGTCAGCGCTGGGAAGAGGCTATGATCCGTCTTGACGGAGAAGATGATGGTGAAGATGGTGAACCTTCGACGGTTGCTTTCAGAGTATTGAAGCGAACCGAGTCGGATTAGTTTCACCACCCCTACCTCTGGTAGCCACATTCACTTTTACCATGGCTCTGTGTAGTGGCTTGATATGCCATTGACAATCCTCGAATAATGAGAACCATGATTGAAACCAACCGAAAATCAGACAAATATCCAGACCAGGCCAGCGACCTATCCACCACTCCGGCCCAGACCGACAAATCCCCCTTGTCATTCGGCGAAACCGGTGACTCTGACGAGCCCGGCATTACCGCTTCGTCCACCGAACTCGACCAGCAACTCCCCAGCGTCCAGCCCAGCCCCGCAGTCCAGCCCAGCTCCGACGACCAGCCTGATGACTCACTCAGCACGGTCGCCACACCTGACCAGCCCGTATTCTCTGGCCGGTCTGAGGAAGTCCCTGGGCGGCTCGTTGCCTGCGACCCACAGGCTTGGTCGAGTGCTGAGGAGAGGCGGAAATTCATCGGTTGCGAAGGACAGAAGGTCGTCGACTTGCAAGGCCGACGCTTCGTCCGCGCACTCGACCTTCTCATTCTGCGTAAATATCCGCGTCGTATCGTTACCAGTGCAAGGTATTGTGGGCTGGTATGTTCAGCGGTCGGGCGAGACGATACCGGAATCGTCGGAATCGTCCTCTGGGGTGAGCAGGTGAATCTGGTCAAATCTGGTGATGTCGTGCGAATCAACAACGGCTGGTGTCGAGAACAGAACCGAGAATTGGTTGTCAGCACCGGACGTTACGGTAGTCTTACCATAGTCGAATCATAGTCGCAGATGCAACTATGGTGGCACCTGTCATTTGAGCAACCTTGAAAGGTGATAGTCGTTGGGCGGGTCGTTGCGAGGGCATCTGATGATAGAGCGAGCGACCGTTTGCACATCGAGTGGAGTTCCACTCACCGAGGCTGGTTCAACCTCTCTTCCCTGTCCGAAATGTGGCACTCCGATAGGCCGCAGTCCGCGCTGTCGCAATCAAGCGGTCCAATACATCTGCACATCATGTGGATTTCAAGGACCTTGAAGGTGAGATAAATGGGAGAAGTTGCGATTACGTATAAGATTCTGGCCGCCGATGCGGAAGATATTGATTATGATTCGATAATGAGTCATCTGAATGGATTGGGCGACGAGACCTACAATATTCAGTTGCTTGAACTAAAGCCTCTGGCTTTCGGTCTGAAATTCATCCAGCTGCATGTGGTGATGAATGATGGCGAGGGGCTTGTCGATGCTTTTGAGCACCGGGTGAACGGAATCGTCGGAATCGGAGAAGTCGAAGTCCTTGAGATGGGACTCCTTTGAGCACTTTTCTCAACCGAGAACAACTAACACGGTTTTTTTCACTAGAGTTGCCGCAGGGGAACTCGCATGAATTCCCGCAAAAACGTCGTTGCGTAAGCCCCGGGTGGCAAGGTGAAACGAAAGCGAATACAGGCACCTTCGGGATGCCAGACATCACCTTCTTGTGGCCCGTCCTGCCAGCGACTTGAAAGAGAATCAACTTCGGCGATGGGAACGGTATCCACCGCCAATCCGGAGAAGGAAGAAACCAGCGCCCTCCTGCTGCCCTTGGTCGACAGGCGCCCAATCTGCGGAACCAGCCAATCGATTTCATCCAAGCCCATCGAGGAAATCACCGTCGATTCTATATTTCCACCTTTTCCCTGTGGTAGTTTGATGTCACTTCCTGGCAAAGTGCCGACAACCACCAACCTCTGAAGTATACAATTCCTGCCGATTCGTGTCTGAGTCTCAGCTGTGGTGACCACAGTGCGCTCGATGTTGATGGCACCGCGTTCATCTAGCGGCGCGACCATATCTCCCACAAGTGGGGTGTTCAGGGGTAGTCCGGCGTCAAGCCGAGCACCTAGAGAGCGATTGAAAATTTCAGATTGTAGGGCGTGAACGGTCATCAATTGGAGATTGCGGGGAAGACGCCCGAAAGCACCGACCCAGTCATCCGGCTTGGTGACCAGGTGGGATAGCATTGTCGCTTCGTAGCCTAAGCGCTC
>JAPOGE010000070.1 GCA_028283345.1 Candidatus Poseidoniales archaeon | reverse complement strand
GAGAGTGCCTTTCGGCGGCACCAAGAACAGTGGTGTGGGCAGAGAGGGTGGACAACGCAGTCTGTCATTCTACTCCGAGGCCATGAACATCTGTATGAAAAACTAAACCATAGTATTCATCTTCCTGCCGGGGATATTCTCGGCAATGGTTAAGCAGATCAGCCAGACCATGAATACAACTGTGCTGAATCCAATTATCAATAGCACTTGAGGACGGATTATTACCAGCCAGAGATTGACTAGATTTGTAGCAAATAAGAATGAAACCAATACCATCGCTGGCTGCAAACTAAACCCAGCAGTTCTCCAAGTACGCAGAACCAATACCAATGAGGCCACCAGCGGGAGGGCAATCATCATTGTCATCCACAGAATAGGTGGGTCAACCCTCGCACCGAAAAATCCACCTGTGACTATTATCTTGGTCGGATTGAATTCGATTAATCCCACCATCGTAAGAAGAGAGAAATTCGTCCACACCACGCAGAGGAGAAACCACGGAATCAATGCCAAGGTGACCTGACGGCATGATTCTTCCAAGGGTTGCTGAGCTGGAATCTTAAGCCATTCAAGATGACTTTCAAAAAATCTTGGTAAAGATCGATTCAGCAATAGGGTTATCATCGCTGGCCATGCTCCCCAAGTCGGAATAATCAGCATTATTATCGCTAATTCAATCCACTCAGCATTGCAAGGGCAGCGCAATCCCCAACTACTTTCTCGCAATTCTTCAATAGCCATCAACCCGCATATCGCTATTCCAGCAATCAATGCTCTATCAGTCCATGAATTACCCAATGAATGTAATATCGTTACGATTATCAGTGGCGCGGCAAGAATAAGGAAACTCAACTTTATCTCTCCGGTCCGTAATCTCTCAGCGATGGCTGAACCAATAACTACCAATGCCACCGTCCAAAGTAAATTATCGGTCATGAAGAAGTGCACGAGTTGTTGCTGAAATTTGTACAAAAATTCTATTTGCGTCCATTGTTGAAGAGAAATTCCGGTCACAACATGTGGAAGATAATTGAAAATCGACCACAGAGATAGGAACAGAATTCCTAAAACTGTTCCAGTGTGCCATTTACTTGTATTAGAATCATTTTCCACCTTGAAAGAATAGACCAGCACCACCAGTGCCAAACATCCCAATGCGGGGCTCAATCGACCGTCGGGTTGCCAAGCAGTTATTGCGAGTGCAACATATGGTATCCACCAGGGTAGATTCCAAGAGCCGGGCTCTTCAAGCCTCCGTATTACAAATAAATACCAGAGTATCACCAATATCACGAAAGAGGTAACTGCAACACCTAGTCCTTTCCTGAACCACATCGAAGTGATGATGGTGAATATTTCAAAATCATAATACCAAACGTAGTGTATTATTATAAGTGCAAAGTAGCCCACGGAAACCAAGGTTAATACAACTGCATTATCATCTTTCAATGAGCGCTTTCCAGACAGCCCCCAACCAGCATAGCAAAGAATCATCAGAGATAGGACAAAGGCAGTGATATCAATGGCATTCACTTTGATGACCTGCTGAGGAATGAGGTCCCAGTCTATTGTCTCCACATCAACCTCAGCATAATGCAAATTGTTTTTTTCCTGCCATTTCTGGAGCTCTACCTGTGCCTGCCAATTCCATTTTTCCAGGTCCTCTGATTGTTCTGTTGTGATGTTGAGTATGGCCAAGGGGATTCGTGAATCAGCAGATACCGGAAATGAAAGATTGAGAAGTACGATAGGAATGCTGGCGATGTCTCGCTGGACAATTTCTTGTCTCGTGCCTTCCTTTATTCCGGCACCGCTGATTAGAAGACTCACTTGCATGGCCTCTTGTCCGGCACTTATTGCGTGGCCACCCTTTTCCGTCATTCCGTGATCAGCGGTGATAAGCATTGTCCAGTCATCGGGAAGTGACTGTCTTATCGATTCCAATTGGGAATCGAGATGACGCATTTTTTCTTGATATTCTACTGAACGGATACCCCAGATGTGTCCAGCGTGGTCGGTGCCACCCAAATGCGCGAGCATCAATGTTCGATTGTCTTCCTCGACCCATCTCTCAACAATTGCGATGATTTTATCATCGGTATCATATACATCGCTGAATCCCTCGTCATAGACGGTCTCATGAACAAATCTCTCATCGGTGAAAATATTCGACCACACATAGAATCCGGTAAATGCCACCGTTTCATTTCTCTCCAATAGATAATGGAATGCGTCATCTTTTCCATCATAGGTGACATCCCAATTTCTCATGGCATCAATAGGTGACGAATGCCGACCTGTAGACAATTCCTTCGTACATGCCCCGGTCAAAGTGATTTCACTGGTGGTGACATCTAGCACCGCCCCATGGTCTGACCATCTGGACATGTTCGGCATGTATTCAGCATCGCTCATGACATATTCGGGAAGACCATCGAGAATTATCATCAAAACGTTTCCCGACAATCTCTGATGCGATTCTGGCGGCGGAATCGAAGCGCCCTCTATAGTGGGAATGCCAATGAAAATCTTGGTCCCGGTGAATACCGCGGGTAATAAGGTGCTGAATAGAATCAGCGCAATGACCCAACCAATCTTGAATTTCGTCATCTAACTCAAACTCACCACCAGTGTGGACGACTTCAATGTTGAGGCACCGAACTTCGCAATATTGATGGAATTGGAGTCACAACCCAGTCACCAACCTCGATGATGAAACCTCGATTCATGTGCTTTCCATCGACCTCTATGACAGCATCGATTCGATGGAAATAGACGGCATTCTCTGGGATGATCTGGTCGCCTCAGCGGGAGGCGAGGTGATAATCGCCCCCGGGGGGCAGGCGAACTTCACCTTTGATGAGCCGATGCGCTGGAAGTTGCTGGTCTTCCACCTGCCCGATGCTGGGGGAGATGAGGTCGTCGAGGTGATTGTCATCAATACCTATGCCGATGATAGCATCACCTCAGCCCTGCTGATGTCGTTGATTTCACTGTGGATAACCGCCTTTGTCGCCCACCGGATCCATCGCTTGAAAAAAGCCGGATTACCGCTCATCTGTTCACTGCCTTCGCACGTCTGGGATTCGCTGAGCGAAGAATCATGATTTATTATTGCCAGGCAAATTGGCGGCTGAGTGAGAGGTGCGTGCGAGCATTCATAGAGTTAGCAAACTCCCACAAAGCGAGGATGTCTCAATGAACGGCAGGACGATAGAGATTCCCATCTTCCCCCTTGAGTTGGTGTTATTGCCCGGCGAGCCACAGCAATTGCGGATTTTCGAGCCGCGCTATCGGCAGATGCTCGACGACTGTCTGCACGACAACGAGCCCTTCGGAATCTGCTTAATCGACCCCTTCAACCCGGTCTCTGGATGGCCGGGTCCACATCTGATCGGTACCATGACACGCATCACCCACCACGCGGAACAGGGGGCGAACCACTTCATCGAATTACAGGGACAACGCCGCTTCAAAATCATCGATATCATCGAACCCCTGCTCGATCGAGACGCTGATGCCGACCCACAATTCCAGCCCGACATGCATGAACTGCTGGCCAGCATCCCCGATGAGGTGAGCGAAGAGGAACGCGAGGAGGGTAAACTGTACATTCGCGCCGATGTCGAATTGCTCCCTGAATTGGGGGGAGAATTAACCGCCGAGCGACAACAGAGTCTACTCAACATGTGGGAATTATTCCTCGATGCGATGGGCAAGGGAATCGGCTTGACCGAAGATATCCTTGAAGATTGGTCAGAAGCCCAACAGGTGACTGTGGCCGAGGCCGATGCCGGAGCGCTGTGGCGCATCGCCAGTGTGCTGGTACACGACCCGTGGGCGCGTCAAGCGATTCTGGAATACGATTCAATCGATGATGCACTCGATGAACTGATGGGCAATCTCATCGAGCCACCGGCCTGATTACCTTCGCGCGCAGCGCCGGCCACACCACCTCACCTCTAGACGTTCCACTTCCAGCCCACACCACCTGCGCAGTGCCATCATTTGTGCCCCCTCCATAGATGGAACCATCGAAACGGCTTTGCCATCATGCTAGGAACATCGCTACCGCAATGGAACCCGAAAGGGTGCCGACCACGCAACCCAGTCCTGCCCAGAAGCCCATGCGGAAGTCTGGAAGTTGATGCTGTGACCACGACATCGAAGCGTAGAACCAGAACAATACCACCACCGGGAGCAGACAATAGGCAAACAGCAAGCCGAAAAGCGAGAAGATAAGCAATGCCGCCAGGCCACCTCCCAGGAATTCCATCTTGTTCAGACCACCCTCATCCATCCCCCCTTCAGCCATGCCGATCTCAGTCGGATTCTCCTCCTCGACGACATCCTGGTCAGGTCCCTCAGGGGCTCGGCTCCCACTCCTTTGACTGATGGTGTGGAGGATGATCGCCGGAATCGCAAAGCCGAGTATGACCAGCATCTCAAGAACTCCACCCAGATAGGATTCGGGCGAGAGCGGGGTGGAGACATATCCATGGATGATCGAGTATTGGCCCAGCGCTCCGAACAACCCTCCCAACAGTGCTGGGATGATGACTTGGGCGAACTTCTCAATCGAGGAAGCGCTCGCCATCGTCCGCTGCTCGGCCGCCGCAGACGTATCTGCATCCTCGTCCATGGATGGTGCTGATGATAGGGGCATTTTCAGTGCTTCGACCGAAATGTGAGCGAGAGGCAGGCTCAAGCGGGATGGCCTTTTCGAGGGAGTGATTCACATGAGTAGGGGGGAAATCGTTGCCGCGGCGCTCGCGCCCCATCCTCCCCACCTCGTCTATGCCGAGAATCCGCCGCAGAATGAGCCGGTATCGGAATGCGGCTGGGAGAACCTGCGCTGGGCCTACGAGCGGATGCGGGCTAATCTCGACAAACTCGACTATGATGTGATAGTCATTCTCTCGCCGCACTGGCAGACCTATGTCGGCACCCATTTCCTCGGCTTGGATAATTTCAAATCACTCTCGGTCGACCCCGTATTCCCGAACCTGTTTCGCTATCATTACGACATCGATGTCGATGTCGAACTTGCGCGGGCGATTCACGACGAAGCCGCCGCCGATGGACTGGCGGTGAAGATGATGGAGAATCCTGATTTCCGCGTCGATTATGGCACCATCACCTCATGCCACCTGACCCGCCCGCAATGGGATAAGCCGATCGTCTGTATCAGCAGTAATCGCTCGCGCCAATACTATTCGGTCGAAGTGATGCAGGAGATGACGGCACAACTGGGTCGAGCGACCGCACGGGCAATCGAGAAATCTGGCAAGCGAGCACTGGTACTGGCAAGCAACTCGCTATCGCATCGACACTTCGTCACCGAGTCAGAGATTCCCGAGGATATGAGCAAGGAACACATCACCAGTCACCACCTCTACCTGTGGGACATGAAAATGATTGAATTACTGCGCAGTGGGCGAACTAGGGAAGCGCACGACCTGATGCCGGAGTTCACTGAACAGGCGATGAGTGAGACCGATGGTGGCGGCCTGACCTGGTTACTGGCGGCACTGGATTATCCGGAATACGAGGCCATCGTACACGGTTACGGCACAATCATCGGCACCGGTAATGCGATCATCGAATGGCCCTGTCATGCCCAGGAGGGGGGAGAATGAGCGGGGAAGTGGTGATGTCGGCCGTGGTTCCGGTGCACCCTCATCCATTGCTTGCGGCAAAGGAAAATGCGGGTTGGCAGAACCTGGCCAACGCCTATGAGGAATTGCGCCAGCGCATCATCGCCAGCGGGGCCGAAACACTGGTGATCTATTCGACCACCTGGCCGAGCATCATCGGCCACCAACTGATAAACGACCCGAATCCGAAATGGACTCTGGTCGATGACGACTTCCACGACCTCGGCTCGATGCCGTATGATTTTACCGTCGATGTAGAGTTTGCCGATGCTTGGAATGACGCAAATAAAGAGCGGGGGTTGACTAGCCGAGGTATCAATTATCATGGCTTTCCCATCGATGTCGGCTCTGTGGTCGCGGTCAGTCTGCTCAATCCAGACAACCGCTGGCCGGTAAGCATCGTCTCGAGCAATGTCTACTCCAACCGCGCCGAAACCATCGTCCTGGCGAAGTCCTGCTTGGCGGCGATTGAGAGGACCGGGCGAAAGGTCGCGGTGATCTGTGCCATGAGCCTGTCGAACCGAATGTTCACCGAACCCATCGAGGCAAAGGATGACCGGATACACTCGCTCAAAGATGACGAATGGAATCGCAAGATACTCGAGTTCCTCGGCCAGGGTCGACTCGAAGATGTCGCCCAATTGTCGCGCCAGATTCACACTCAGGTACGGGTACAGAAGGTGGTCTCATTCAAGCCGATGTGGTTCCTTTCGGGAGTGAATGGGCAGAATAACAACCTCATCGGCGAGGTACTCGCCTACGAGGCACTGCACGGTGCCGGCGGCGCGGTTGTCCACCTCCTACCCGACCCAAATCCCTCGGGCGACAAGGAATATGACGAGGACGACGTCGAATACTACTCCGGCGATAGAGATGTTCTCGCCGGCGATGGCGAAGCGCAGGACGTAGGATGGGAAAACCCCGAAGCCGATGACGGAAAGCATGGCGAAGAGGTCGGGGAAGGTGATTCTCATGACAGCGAAACGGTTCAATCCAGCGCGGGCGCAGGGGATGGCGCGTTAGCCGTCAAGGGCGCTAGCCAAGACGGTGTCGCTGGAGGGGTCGGTGGAACGGTTGAGAGAACCGTGATGATTAACACGGACTCGGCGCCAAAGCCGGTCGGTGCATATCCTCATGCCCGCAGGGTCGGTGACCTGCTCTACCTCTCCGGGGTCGGGCCGAGGCAGGCCGGTAGTGACGAAATCCCGGGGGGGGCGATCAAGAATGGTTCGGGACAATCCCAGGACTACGATATCAAGGCCCAGACCAGAGCATGTATCGAGAATGTCAAAACGATTCTGGAAGCGGCTGGCTCTTCACTGGAAAAAGTGCAGGACATCACCGTATTCCTTGTTGACATGGAGCGTGATTTCGCCGGCTATAACGAAATATACGCTGAGTATTTCACCACCATCGGGGCTACTCGTACAACTTTGGCAATCACCGCTCTGCCCACCCCCATTGCGGTGGAGATGAAGGTCATCGCCCTCTCCTGAATGAGCGCAGTGCGTATTCCAACAACCAGCCGCTTAGCATAACATTACCTAATAGTCATTACCCAGCGAAGAATAAGGATGTCTTGTGGATGAGGTGAACAGTGTGGTCGATACATTTGATTTCCAGCCGCTGATGCTGGTGTTACTGGTCGCCTTTATGGTGCCGATTGTCATCAAGAAAAGCCACAAAGTTGCGATACCAATTGTGGTTGGGGAAATTATCGCCGGCATGGTACTGGGCCCAAGTGGTCTGGGATGGGTCGAACTGGATGGCGAGGTCATTCTTTTCCTGCGTGATTTCGGACTAGCATACCTGATGTTCATCGCCGGTATGGAAATCGACTTCAACATGATTGCAAAAATCGCTCGTGATTCCGCCAATAAAGAAGGCTCCAGCATTCTCAAGAATCCAATTGTCATCGGGCCAATATCATTCCTCCTGACCTTGGTGATGTCAGCATTATTCGCCCTCATACTGCTGAGCGTCGGAATTATAACCAGCGGTTGGATGATGGTGGCGCTGATTCTCTCGACCACTTCTCTCGGCGTGGTCTTACCGGTACTGAAGGAAAGAAACCTTAACAACACAAAATTAGGACAAACCATTCTGCTGACGGCATTACTTGCAGATTTCATCACCATGTTTCTGATTTCAATCTACGCGACGTATCTCGACAATGGTAGTCTCAGCATCGAGATATTGTTGATTTTCGGGCTCTTCATCGCTTTTGCCTTCCTATATCGCACCGGACTGATTCTAGGACGAATCCCCCGCATCAAGAAATTGCTGGATGACCTATCGCATTCGACTGCACAGATCAAACTCCGTGCCAGCCTGGTGCTGTTGGTTGCCTTTATCGTCCTGGCTGAGATTCTCAACTCTGAGATGATTCTCGGCGCCTTCATCGCCGGAATAATCGTCTCACTCGTCACCACCTCACAAGACCGTCGAGTCGAGCGTGAACTGGAGGCTTTCGGATTCTCTTTCTTCATCCCCATCTTCTTTGTCCTGGTCGGAGTTGGCTTCAATCTCGGTGAATTGATGAAGTCTACAGAAGCGATGTTATTGGTTCCCATTCTCCTCCTCATTGCCTTTGCTGTGAAATTCATTCCAACTCTCATCTTCCGCTTCGCCTTCAGTTGGCGAGAAACCTTGGCCGCAGGTTCGTTGCTCTCGGCCCGACTATCACTGATCATCGCCGCCTCACTCATCGCCCTTGAGAGAGGAATCGTCAACGATTCTACCAATTCAGCCATCATCCTGATGGCAGTGATAAGTGTCACCATCTCTCCGCTGTTATTCACAGCAATTATTCGCAAGCCGAAATATGCGTTGACCACTTCTGAGATTGGCGAATTGGCGTTGAAAAAATTGCTCAGTGCCATCGACCACCTCGACATTTCCTTCACCCGGGGGGAACTCAAGGCACTGTTCAGTCGCTTTGATACCGACGACGGCGGGATGCTCGATATCGAGGAATTCATCGCCGCATTCGAAGGCGACCACTCGGCCGAGGAACTGGAACCACTGTGAGAGCCGATTTTCCGACCTTGCTCACGCACTTATTCACCCCTTCATCCCCTCTTCTCGCCGGGCGAGAGGTTGAAACCCATCGTACCCCTCGCCGTGGTCGGGAGCGATATGTCAGTTCATACCCGGGCGCGCAAGGTCACCACCCAGACCTTGCAGGAGATGAAGCGTGCCGGCGAGAAAATCACCATGCTCACCTCCTATGATTATTCATTGGCGAAACTGGTCGACCGCTCCGGCGTCGATATCATTCTGGTCGGTGATTCAGCTGCCAATGTGATGGCTGGTCACGACACCACCGTGCCGATAACCCTAGACCATATGATCTACCATGCACAATGTGTGCAAAAAGCGGTTGATAGAGCCCTTATCGTCGTCGATATGCCATTCGGCACCTACCAAGGTAATTCGCGTGCCGCTCTCGATTCAGCCATCCGAATCATGAAGGAAGCCCTTGGTCATGCAGTCAAATTGGAAGGCGGTTCAGAGGTTGTCGAATCGATTGAGCGAATCCTGACCGCGGGGATTCCGGTGATGGGGCATCTCGGCCTGACGCCGCAGTCGATCTACAAATTCGGTACCTATACCGTCCGTGCCAAGGAAGATGATGAGGCGCAGAAATTGATCGCTGACGCGAAACTGCTTGAAGCGGCAGGATGTTTCGCCATCGTCTTGGAAAAGATTCCTTCAGGTCTGGCCAAGCAGGTCACCGAATCGGTCGATATCCCAACCATCGGCATCGGTGCCGGTGGCGACTGTGACGGCCAGGTATTGGTACTGCACGACATGCTCGGCATCACCACTGATTTCAGCCCTCGGTTCCTGCGCCGATACCTCAATCTCGAAGAGCAGATAGAAGGTGCGGTGAAACAGTTCTGCGAAGATGTGCGGGCGAAGGATTTTCCCAATCAGGACGAATCCTACTGAGCATTTCGATGGACGATAAGAATCACCTTCGGGCTCGGCTGAGTCTCTTGCCTGTTTCATACTGCTTTATGGCAACAGCCTTGCACTCGGATTCAGGTTTTTCCTCTCGGGCGACATACGTATCGCTTCTATTCGTACAGTCGTAATACTTACTGAGCCAGAAAAACCGAATGCTCGGCTGAGTCTCTTGCCTGTTTCATACTGCTTTATGGCAACAGCCTTGCACTCGGATTCAGGTTTTTCCTCTCG
>JAPOGE010000006.1 GCA_028283345.1 Candidatus Poseidoniales archaeon | reverse complement strand
ATTGAGCGAGGAAGAAATCTCTCAACTCGGCGAATTACGCGATGCTCTGGGGCTTTCCGCCAGCGATGACCAAGTAGTCGCTGAACTGGCGGCGATACACATGGCATTGGAGGGTAAGGGTGTTTCCGGCGACCCGCACAGTCTGATCTTATCTGCAGCCACCAACATTCTCGATTCCAAACAGGTGGAGCAGATTGATGATGCACTCAGGAAGGAAGAATTGAATGAGGAAGTCTCCACCCTGCTCAAATATCTCCAAGAGAAACTAGAGGAAGAGGGCGAATCCGATTAGACCTCGGTCAACATCTGCTCCAGCGCGGTATTGATCTGCAGAATCAAAGTACCGAATTCGGGCGGCATATTCGGGTCTTCGTACAATTCCTCAAGTTTATTCTGCGTCATCGCGATTCGTACGTCGAGTTGTTTGCCGCGATTGAGAAGCCACTTATCGATGACCTCCTTGGCGCCGGCACGGATGTTACGCGGCACTTTCGGGTCATCCAATTGCTTGATCACGCCTGAAACTTGTTGCAATTTAACCTCGATATCGGACATCTTTCCCAACTCCCCTTTCGGTCGCGTAGGGTCCGCCGAAGGCTGATTGATTTAAGCACATTGCCTTCTACGGTTTCACCATGCCGGTGGAGCCATTTGAGATATTGGGTTGGGCGCGTTGGCTCTGTTTAATCGGTTGCTTCACCGGGGCGGCCTGGCTCGACCACAATTTTCGCCGTATTCCTAACTCCTATTGGCTCGCCTGGGCGAAGCCGGCGATATTTCTGTGGGCGCTTGAACTGTTGGTGGTCGAGGCCGACTGGACGGTGTGGGGGGCTGCTGCTGCTGCGGTCGCCCTCGCCAGTACCGCGGTGATAGGGCGGCCGACATTGGCGGATTTACGTACCGGAAAACCGGTCGATGTCGCGGTAATCATCTGGTATATCTTCGGCGCCGCCGGGGTAATCGGCGGGGCGATGATACACGGTTCGACCAATACTCCGATGGACATCATCGTCGGCACTGCCGACCCGATGGCAAAGTTGTGGTGGGCCTCGGTCAGCGTTTTGGTGCAGGTCTGGTTATTCGATGTCATGTGGCGATTGCGCCTCCTACATGGCGGCGCCGACGCCAAGGCGCTGATGCTGGTGGCGATTCTGATTCCAACCTGGGCTACCATTGCGCCAATCATTCAGGGAGAATCATGGTCTCTGTTAGGTGTCCACATGCCACCGGCATTTGCTCTGTTGATATGGGGCTCATTGGCTTTCTTGGCAATCCCGATAATCTTCACGATCTGGAATGCTGCAAAGGGGAATATCACCTCTACCGCCGACATGAGATTGGCTTGGCATTCCACCCGGATGCCACTCGATAAGGTAGCAGGTGCCCATGTGTGGCTACTCGATGAAGTGATTGAAAAGGCCGATGGAACAACCGGAATACACACCCGAATCCGAGCCCCGGCAAGAACCCCGAGCGATGAGAAGTTACAGGCGCAGATATCCGCCCTCAAGGAACTTGGTGAGGAGGCTGGCTGGGTTACCTACAAGTGGCCACTGCTGGCGATTCTCCTGCCGGCGATTCTGCCGATGATTATCTGGGGGGACCCATTCGCACTATTGTTAGCACCACTTTTGGGATGAGGGCGCCACGGCCACCTTGGCCGGTAGAAGAAACAAAAAAAATCCCGAAAACCGGGGTGTGGAATAATCGTCCAAACCCAAGATTATCAGTCGACCTTCGCAAGTTGAGCAGATGCGGTGGTCGGGCTCAAAGACCACGGCGTTCCTTGGCCTTCAGCCGCAATCCCTTGTAACCACACTTGCGGCAAGCAGAAGCTCGGAGTGCATTGCGGGCGTTGCAATGCATGCAGATACGGACGTTGAGTAGTCTCTCCTCAGCCTCGGGGAATCGTGCCATGCGATTCGCCGACCTGCTCCCTGTATTTAATCACGACGAGCCGAAATAACCACCCCCTCGGTGACGGTGATAACATTCCACCACGGTGATATTGAGCAATAGTTAGAGTCAAGTTATGGTACGAGGTCGAGAAGTTGATGCGAATCATCCGACTGCCGGGAATTCACCACGATGTCAATGCGATTCTCATATGTGGCGAGCAAGGCAACTACATTATCGACGTCGGCACCAGTTGGTATCAGTTGTTACTGCAGGAGAGATTGCGGGGAAAAATCGGTGATGAGGGTGTTCTAGCGGGAATCATCCTGACCTGTCGCCGCTACAATCATGCTGGCGGTGCCGCGTTCTTGAAGAAAGAATTTGCGACCCGGGTATTCGCCCATCCAAATGCCACTCAGGCATTGTCCACCGGTGATTTCTTCACCACCTGGGCCAATCGTTACGATTCGGATATGCCGCCGGTAGAGACCGATCCAATCGTCGAGGCACAGCGATTCGAGGTCGGTGATGGTGCCTTTGAAATCATCGAGTTGCCGGGTCATTGTAATGATGCGATCGGCATATGGCAGGCCGAGAGAGGGGTGTTCATCGCCGGGCCGACGATTCCGAAGGCGAACTGCCCATCTCGTTGGGACCAGCCTACCGGATGCCTGCCCGACCTTTTGGCGAGTGTCGAGAGAATAATTGAGTTGCAACCGGATACCTTGATTCCAGCGCATGGAGATTCAATCAGGGGTGGTGAAGTGGTTGGAGAGGTACTTGAGCGACATCGTGCCTTCTTCGCCGAGAGAATCGACGCCGAGGGAGATTTCCCACCCAACTGGCCACGTCCCTCACAGACCTGCAATTACCTCACGCCAAGATCTGCTTGGGGTCCACGGAAATGACCAATCGGGTCGGTCGATTACGCATTGGCGATGATTCGCTGTTGCTTAGTGGCATCACTCTTCCCCTTTACCGTGCCATCCCAATGGAGGATTTTCCGCTCCCAGCCGATGTGGACATGAATGTAAGCGGTTTCACAACGGAGTGCATCTACAACTCCTGCGACGGTGAATAATTTCACCCTGCCACCCGGAATCTGCTCACCGTGAACACAGACGATGCCATCACGATCGCCAGACAGCAGTACGGTTCCACCACTGCGACGGTGTGCGGCCAAACTCGTCACCTTACAATCATGCGGTTGCAGGTTCTCGACCAGCACCATATTCGGTAGGCTCAGCAGTGTGAGGCTACCATCACCGGCACCGACAAGTAGGCGCCAAGCATTCCCATTAGGACCTGCTAATGCCAGCAATACCGTCGGCTTGGCGCCGATATCATATGAGGCACGCATACCCTTGGACACCGTCGCCCGACTATAGCGGGAATCGAAAATAGAATACAAATGTGAATCGGGATGACTATGCATATTCACATATATCATGCCACTTGGATAGGCGACGACTTTCAGTCCTTCAGCGAGCAAGGTTCGACACGGTTTTCGTGACAGCATGAAAAGCATGAGGCGCTGACCCTAGGTATTCATTTTCAAGAGAGTAAGGGTGAAAGTGAAAGTGAACTATGCATGGAAATACGCGAAGGCCGACCATCGTCGCTGGCTGAACACAACCGAAGTCCACTGCGTCGAAGTCCACAACGCATTGTTACGACACTCGGCCTTCGGGGTTGGTCGTCTGGAGTGTATCCCCATTGTGCTAAGACCGAGCCTACAAGCGAATACAGTGGGTAAAGTTGTTCGGTCGTGGACTTGCTGGGCCAGAAGGTGAGCACTGGACTGAGCAACGTAGTGGCGAGGGAAGTGCGAAGTGTGGTAAGATGTGATTTACCTTAGTCGCGAGCACCGATGTAATCATCTGTAAGTAAAGGTGATTGCAACGTAAGACATGCGTATTGTTACGTATTGTCCGGTCGCCAGACTTGCTTGACCGAATCGCTCGTCGCGTAATTCCAAGCCACCGCTTTTTATTGAATACGGCCTTGAGTTCCGCACCCACGATTCCTCTCGGACGACATACGATTTGACTATATTCGTACGGTCGTCCTCACTGCGCTAGTAATACTCCATATCGTCTTTGGTTTCCTTCTTCCATGTGCGATAACAGGATTTGCAGACCTTGACCCGGCCCTTCCTCTCGACATAACTTCCCTCACCCCAGACATCCTGGGCATTTTGCAGAGAAAGGCTTCTTCCCCCCGTCGATTTATCAGACCAGTTATCGCATTCCTTGATGCCGCACTTCATCGTTCCTTCTCTGGCTTGATGCTTTTTCTTATCCGTATTCTCACCGCTCGCCTCACGATGTTTCCGAGCCTTTTCCTTGAATCCCAATTCTATCCCTCTCATTCCTTGGTTGGCGTGGCCATTATTCAATCAATCGGCACGTTCGATGGTCGCGTCACGGTCTGGCCCTATGCCGACAGATGTGATCGGCACCCCGAGTAGATTCTCGACATGACGGATGTAAGCCTGCGCCGCAGAGGGTAGAGCCGAGTATCCCAGCCCTTCCTCATCAGCTTTTTTGGCCAGGTCGAGCCAGACTTCAAGGGGTTCGGGGGGGAATCCCGGCATCTCGATGAGAATAGGTTCACAGCGCGCCAAAGCCGCCGATGAGGCGGGCATTTCATGGATTTCCTTCCCGTCGAGGCGGTAGCCGACACAGATTTTCAGCGGGTCAATCCCGCCGAGGACATCGAGTTTGGTCATCGCCATGCTGGTGAATCCGTTGACCCGGTTGGCGTGGCGTAAGACCACGAGGTCGAGCCAACCGCAACGGCGGCGACGGCCGGTGGTGGTACCGAACTCATGCCCGACATCGGTCATGTGGTCGCCGTCGGAATCGAATAATTCGCTCGGCATCGGCCCTGCTCCCACTCTGGTGGTGTAGGCTTTGACTATCCCGATGACCTGCTCGATATGACCGGGGTGTATCCCGGCTCCGTGGGTGGCGTTACCACGACTTGTCACCGAAGAGGTGACGAAGGGGTAAGTTCCCTGGTCGATATCCAAAAGACAGCCTTGAGCACCTTCTAGCAGGACATTTTCTCCCAATTTCAAGGCATTGTCTAGCATCACCCCGGTATTTGCCACCGTCTGACCAAAGGTGTCGTGAATCCACGCCACCTCCTGTGCCAATTGCGCGGCTTCGATACGCCCCTCAGCACCAGCCGCGGATAAATCCGAATTCATCCGCTGGGCCACAGTCTCAGCCCAGTCAACATCACCGATGACTTCACTCAGGTCGCCGAATCGCAAGCCGATGCGGTTGATCTTGTCGGCATAGGTAGGGCCGATGCCGCGCCCGGTGGTGCCGATTTTCTCATCGAGGCTGTCGAGCATGCGGTGATAGGGGAGGATGATATGCGCTCTCTCGCTGATGAAAAGTCGAGATTGTGAAGGGTCTTCCCCGGTCTGCTGAAGCCAGTTATCCAACTCCTGTCGCAGGACCCAGGGGTCGATGACCATGCCATCCCCGAGCACTAGATTGCACTCCTTTCGAGTTATACCACTGGGCAGAAGATGCAGTTTGATCACCCGGTCACCCAATACCACGGTGTGGCCAGCATTGTTACCTCCCTGGAATCGGACCACCCATGAAACCTCACCGGCTAATCGGTCGACGAGTTTCCCTTTCCCTTCATCACCCCATTGGGCGCCGAGTACTATCGAGGCTGGCATGCTTCTCCACCTGAGGGCGCAACCTTCGCCCTATGATAGATTCCCCTCAATCACTACCTAGTGATTTATTTTACCGAAAACACAAACCAATGGTTTTTCATGGTTTATATGGGGCTGTTTACGGTAACTCCATGTCTGCCAAGAAATCCCGCTACTATGAAACCGCATCACTGAGGGATGATTGCGATGCTACGATGAGTAAAGTTAATATACTAATGGCGACAAACTATGTAACCCAAGGTTGATAAGATGTCTGAACACCAAAAAGAAAAAACTAGCCAGAAAGCACATGAAAGCAACTCCAGCCCCCGTGCTGATACCAGCCCCCGTATCACTTCCCGTGCCGGCCCACACCCATTCGGCGGTAACCGACCTTCACAGCAACGTCGTACCGCCGGTATGACCGAGGCCTGTGGTGAATGCGGGGAAATTTCCTGGGACGAGGATTTGGAACGTGGTGAAATCGTCTGCGGCGAATGCGGACTGGTCGTCGATGAGAATCTCATCGACCCTGGCGCTGAATGGTCGAACCATGGCGGTAAGGACAATTCCCGGGTCGGCTCGCCTATCACTCCTACCTTGTCGGACAAGGGACTGAACACCACCATCTCTCGCAGTGACCTGACCGGCGGTGCCGCCGCTCGTCACGGAATGAGCCCTCGAGCGCGACGAGACTGGAATAGACGACGGGTCATCGACGACCGTTCCAAGACCCGCAAGAGCCGCGACCGAAACCTGGCCAAGGCGATGTCGTTACTACGCTCGTACGGCGACCTGCCGGGAACCCTTCTCGATGAGGCGGCAGTCTTCTACCGTAAGGCGGTCGAGGCCGGTGTGGTCACCGGACGGAGCATTGCCGGAATAGCCGGTGCCTGTGCCTACCTCGCGGCGAGGGAGCGTTCCCTGCCGCGAAGTATCGAGGAGGTCGCCGATTCGTTCCAGGTGGAACACAAGGAAATGAAGCGAAATATTCGCTTGGTCTCCCGAATCATCGGCGCCCACACCATTTCCGATCCAGGCGAATACATCGACAAGTTCTGCAGTCGATTGGGTCTCCAGCCAAGTGTTGTCGGTGAGGCTCATTACCTGTGGGAGCGGGTGAAGATTGCCGATGAGTGGCAGGGCAAGAAACCTTCGGGGGTTGCCGGAGTGATGATTTACAAGGCCGCGCAGATGCGCGGTAATACCCGAACCCAGGCCGATGTATGCAAGGTTGCAGGGGTCAGCGAAGTGACCCTGCGTGGACTGCTGAGGATTCTCGATGGGCTGATGAAATATATTGGTGAGGCAACAGAGAACTAGTGTAGACCACTAGGATTCGCTTGCAGGCTCGGCTATCTCTTTGGGTTGGCTTTATTCGTACGTGCCCTGCCCCCCGGCCATGGAAGCACTCATCCAGATGATTCCCGGTTGGGATAACGAGGTCGCAGGATTGCAGGTCGGATTGCTGGTCGCAATAGTCGTAATCGTAACCATCGGGCTCATTGCAAGACAGTTGGTCATCAAGATTCTACCGAAGATAATGAAGAGTTTCGGTGACGAAAAAGACGGCATCAGTAGTTTTGAGATGAACTCACAGATACCTCTGGGCGCCGCCGCCGCCGGTTTCATCTGGTGGAATCTGTTAGGTGAACTCTACGCCCTACCTTCGATGCTAGCGAATGAATCGCTTGAATTCTGGACCTTGGCCTTCGCTCAGGCCACCTTTCTTGTCGGTGGCTTACTCGGAGCTATGCGGCTGGTCGAAATCGTCGAAATCGGCGCTCGCTTGGCCGACGACGACGGCGAGTTGGACGCCGGCCAGCAAACCATTCTACGCGCGGTGCAGAGCATTCTAAGAGTGGTCATCTTCATTGTCGGAGTTGTACTCATCGCCGATGTCTTCGGCTTCAATATCGGCGCAATCCTGACCGGGTTGGGTATCGGTGGCCTGGCTTTTGCCTTCGCCGCCAAGGATACGATTTCCAATATCTTTGGGGCGATAACCCTCCTGCTCGACCGGCCATTCTCCATCGGTGATTGGATAAAGGTGGGTGGGGCTGAGGGCGAGGTCATCGGCATCGGCATGCGCAACACCCTACTGCGCACCAGTACCGACACAGTGCTGACCCTGCCCAACGGCAATCTGGTCAACAAGGATATCGAGAATTTCGGCAAGCGCCGGTGGAGGCGTTACCAACCACTGCTCTCTCTCGACCTTGCCACCGATCCGGTGGTGTTGGAGAAGTTCTGCCGTGGGGTTGAAGAGATAATTTTCAACCATCCTAAGACCACCAAAGAGGATGCGTCTTTTGCTAAGGTCAGCGCCATCGCCAAGGATTCCCTCGAGGTTTCCTGCAATGTCTATTGGGATGTCTCAGGGGGAATGGAGGAGAAGGAGAGTCGAGAGTCACTTTTGCTCGACATCTCTTCACTGGCCAAGGAACTCAAGGTCGACTTCTACGAGCCCAGACTCCGTTCTTCAAGGTCTTGAAAGGGCTCTTTGCGAGCATCAAGGTCAAGAACTAAACCTGTGTCGCACAGAATACAGGGCGTTTAACTCAGTTGGAAGAGTACCTGGTTTGCAACCAGGAAGCCGGGGGTTCAAATCCCCCAACGTCCACTCCACTTTTGGATTTGAACTGCGCACCTTCCGGCGTAGATTCATCAATATGTGCCTGATTATGCAGCGGTTTGGAGTTTCATGATTATTCAATATGAATCGTGAAACTCCAGGCATTCAGATTTCCCCCAACGTCCACTTAGAAAGCGGCTGAAATCACGTAGGCAACACTCTACCCTGCCGTTTTTGGCATAGGAGGAATAGGGTGGCAAGTTTCTTCGGTTGGGAAAATATCTTTGGATTTCACTGGAGGAGGGTGCGGGTGAGGAAATCCAGGGCATCGATGCGTGATTGGTTGCGCGCTTCGGTCTGGCCACCATAGTGGGCACCGATCAGTTGGGTGCGCTGAATCGCCGCATAGCGCTCGGCCGGCTCGTTCAGCGGGATGGTCTCGCCGGGGGATATCTCACCGGTCATATTGCCATCGAGGTCGATTCGCACGGTTCTCTCATCGAGCCGAATAGCATGCTCCAGCAGGGTTATCGGCTCGGTCGAATCAAAGGAATGGTGGGCGCCGGGATAGACTTTGATATCGATGTCAACCCCGAGAGGTTTGAGTTGCTCGACCAATCCTGTCGCCAGGACCACCGGGGTATAGTCGTCGATCTCCCCGTGCAGGATTTGGATCGGGCTGGTGCTCCATCTCTGTTCATCGGGGCGCACATGGGCGGCGGGATAGAACGGCAGGTGGGCGGCAAATCTCTCACCCCCGGGTGCCAGAGCCTCGGCCAGTGGCAACCACGCCGCATACAGTGCTACCATTCCCCCGAGGCTCCAACCGACGATGGCGATTCTGGCAGGGTCTATCCGCGGATGGGTCCCCAGCAGTTTCAGGGCACTGAAGGCATCGGCCAGCATCATCGCATGGGTGACCATCATCTGGTCCTCGACCACGCTATCGACCAGCCGCGCCTCAAAACTGTGGATTTTGAAGACCGCGATACCGGACGCAAGCCAATTCTTGACATGCTCGTCATTGTGCTCCCTCCAGCCGCGACTGCCATGGCAGGCAACGACACAGGGGACTTTCTGCTCGGTAGATTGGGGTTCTTCGTCCAGTCCGGACGGTTGTTCGGGCAGGAGCAGATGACCGAAGACGCTCTGTTCGGGAGTCTGGTCCAACTTGCAGAGGAGGTGATGAATCTCAAATGCATTCAGAGATTGGAAATCGATTCTTCCAGTTGGCGAGTGGACGAGGTCGTTGGTGATTACCATGAATCTCGGTTGTTGGCAACAGGTCATTTGCTTTGTGACTTAGGGTGGTTCCTCCTCCGATGGAATACAAGGTGGTTTTTCCCATGGTCGAACGATTTCTCCGGGTGAGGTTGGTGGAGAAAAATGTTTCAATTTCGTCTGTGACGTCGACGTCGACTCTTTCCGGTGGATGAATTGCCATGTGGTCGCGAATCACCTCTTCCTTCACCTTGCTCACCCCGCCCACCTTGCTGGTCACCGCCTCGGTATTGCCCACCTTGCTGGTCACCGCCTCGGTATTGCCCACCTTGCTGGCCACCGCCACGGTATTGCCCACCTTGTTGGTCGCCGGCTCGGTATTGCCCACCTTGCTGGCCACCGCCACGGTACTGCCGTCGCGGTCCACCTTGTCCGCTATTACCACCTTTGCCGCGACCTGCATGATGTCCTCTTCGTGCACCTTGACCGCCACCCTTTCCATCTTTTATTTTCCCCGGTTTCTGCCCGGGTTTCGGAATTGCCGATGAGAAATGGTATGGATGCTCTTCATCAACGGGAATACTCTGGCCGATAAGTTTCTGGATACCTACCAGATAACCGCTTTCAGTATCATCACAGAAGGCGTAAGCAACCCCGCTCTTTCCAGCCCGGGCAGTACGCCCGATGCGATGGACATAACTCTCGGGCTCGTTAGGTAAATCATAATTGAATACGTGGGTGATTCCTTCGACATCGATTCCGCGGCTGGCGAGGTCGGTCGCCACAAGAATCGGAATACTTCCGTTTTTGAATCCGGCCAAGGCCTTGGTACGTGCCCCTTGGCTCTTATTGCCGTGGATGGCCACGGCATCGATTCCACTTTGTCCTAATTGTTTGACCAGACGGTTGGCACCGTGTTTTGTACGGGTGAAGATAAGGGCTCGCTCAACCTGTTCTTCCTCGATTAGTTGTACCAGTAGTCGGCGTTTGTCGGCCTTCCGAATGAACATTATCTTCTGCTCGATTCTGCCGACCATTATTTCCTCGGGGCTGACATCAATCATCACCGCGTCTTTGAGAAATGAGCCGGCCAGGTCGGCGATGGATTTTGGCATCGTCGCACTGAACAGCAGGTTCTGGCGCTTCTCGGGTAGTAATCTCAAGACCCTTTTGATATCGTGAATAAAACCCATGTCCAACATTCTGTCGGCCTCATCGAGAACGAAGAACTCCACCTTCGAGATGTCGATATGTCCTTGGTTGATCAGGTCTAGCAATCGACCCGGGGTGGCGACAAGAATGTCGATGCCACGGCGTAGGGCAGTGACTTGGGGATGTTGGCTCACGCCACCGAAAATGACTCTGTGCCGCAGGTCGAGATGGGTACCATAGGCGGCGAAGCGCTCGTCGATCTGCGCCGCTAGTTCTCTTGTCGGTGATAGTACCAGGGCTCTGATCACTCGACGCCCCTGAACCCGGTCACGGCTCATTATCTGTAGTATCGGGAGAGCGAAAGCTGCGGTTTTCCCGGTACCGGTCTGGGCAACTCCGAGCACGTCTCTACCTTTGAGCAGTGGGGGGATGGCCTGTTGTTGCACAGGGGTAGGGGTCTCATATCCTTGCTCGCTAATCGCTTGCAGGAGTTTTTCATCAAGAGAAAAAGTGCTGAAATCGGTCATGGAAATGCCTCGTGTTTGTCAGGTCGCTTGGGAAATGGCCAACTCCTTGAGGCCAGTATGTCCACCGGCGCGACCACTTAGCCTAAAACCCAATTGGTCGGTTCAAGTAACTTTCAGCCGATGCGGCGCCCTACCTCGGCGGCAAGTTGTTTCGACATCGGGCCTTCAATCGTCATGCGCTCGCCGTTCGGGTGCTCGAAAGTGAGTGAAGAAGCGTGTAGGCAAAGCCGGTTGATGCTGGCTCTGCCCAACCCGTGGCGGCTGTCGCCGACCACCGGGCAACCCAGATAGGCCATGTGCAGGCGAATCTGGGCGCGTCGTCCGGTGTCGATTTTGAGGCGTATCAGGCTGTGGTCAAGGCCTTGGCCTTCAACCTCCCAGTGGGTGATGGCCTCTTTGCCTCCGCGTCGGCCTTTATCCACCAGCCGCACCCGCTTATCCTTGGTCTCCTTGATTCGCCCGGTCACGGTCCCGGATTCATCCTCGGGCCGGCCATACACCAAGGCGTGGTAGATACGCTCGATGGTGCGCTGTTTGAATTGTGCTTGTAGGAATTCACGTACCTCGGCACTGCGTGCGAAAATCATGCATCCAGAGGTTTCTCGGTCGAGTCGGTGGACGAGAAAGGCCCGCTTCTGTGGTCGGTCATTGGTCCACTGTTTGACGCGGTCGAACATGGTGTCCAACTCGCCCCGGTCGGTCGCGACCGAGAGTAGTCCGGCCGGTTTGTTGACGACGATCATCGCCTCATCGCAGTGGATTATCTCGGGCTCGGCAAGTGCAGATTTATCCTTCTTTTTCGGTTGGTCACCATCCACTCGCGGTACGACCGAGAGGGTTTGCCCAACGGCAACCACGGCATTGGCGCGGCCGACATTCTCGCCGTCGATGCGGACTCGGCCGGCATCGACCATCCGTCGCAGTGAGTTCTTCTTCGCCTCGGGGTGGAGCAGTGAGAGAACCGCCAGCACAGACGCCTCTTCATCGACCTCGATGCTGAGTTCACTCATATCGCCTGCGAGCGGGTCGAGGCATTCAACTTTGGCTGTTCCATCGACTTCGTCGGTTAATGATATCAGGGTCCGGGTTGAGTGGGATTGGGTGGAGTGAGAGGGGGGATTGGGTTGAGTGGGATTGGGTGGAGTGAGAGAGGGGGGCTTTGGTTGAGTGGGGTTGAGTGGGGTTGGGTTCCACCAGTTAGTCAGCCAGGTCGGCGTCGAGGATTCCCTTATCCGCTTCCTTGATAGATTTCTCAGAGGCATTTTCTCCGGGGTGGTTATTGGGATTATCAGCGGAGTTTCCATTGGTCTCGGTCTCGGATTCTCGGGCCGAGTCTGCGGCATGTTCGGCTTGAACGCCGAGTGCCAGTTCGTCGTCTTCGGCCAGACTGCTTCGGTATGCGAATCCACCGGCGACGATTACCAGTAGGGCGAGGGCGACGATGAACATCAACTGGTTGCCACCACCAATGTCGACTCCGGTTGAGGTGCCCATGATGGTGAGGGTGACTGGTAGACTGTGGGTGCCATCTTCGCCGAGGGCGCGAATATCCACGGTCTGGTTACCTGCCTCGACTTTACTCAAGTCGAGAACCACGGTCCAGTTGAATGGCAGACCTGCATCCAATTCTTCTAATGGGATCTCATAGGTCACTTCATTCCAGGTGCCATTGCCGATTCTGAACTCGACCATTTCGACTTTGCTGGTCTGGCTCCATGAATGGCCGGTGATGGTGATGATATCGCCTACGGTGGTGACGTTGAGCAGGTGATTCTGCAGGGTGATATTGATTTCTGAGATATTGACATTGCTGTAATTGAGATATAGTGCCATCTCGACCGCGGCACGGGCATCGACCATTCCCCAGCCGTAATCCTTGTTCCAGTATGGGTCGACCGCTGGTTGGCTCGCCTCGCCTCGGCGCTCAGCGGTCTGCTTGAGAATCTCCCGTAGGGTCAATGGGGTCAGGTCAGGGTTGGCGCTCAGCAGGAGGGCGGAAATTCCCGAAATCGCCGGGGTTGCGTAGGAGGTTCCTGAGCCACGACCTGAGTAGGAATTTTCCGAGGCATCTTGGCCAGGGATGTTGTTATTGCAACTACCGCTGGTGACACAGCCTTCGGCTTGGACGATATTTGAGCCGGGTGCAGTGATATCTGGTTTCAGTTCGTTGATTGGGTTACCATCCCCGTTGTCTCGGCGCGGGCCACGCGAGGAATAACCAGCAACGACATCATCACTGCGGTTGACGGTGTTATTATCGTCGACCGCACCCACGGTTATCGACAGTGATGATGAGCCCATACCCGAAAAGCCGTCGTTATCGTCGCCGTCGTTGCCGGCTGCCACGCTTACGACGATGCCAGCTTCGGTAGCCGTGTCCAGTATGCGAGAGTGCATGTCCGAGCCGTCCGAGCCGCCGGCTTCATGGCTGGTGATTCCCCATGAGAGCGAGATGATGTCGATTCCGTAATTGTCGGAATCGACTCCCGACCACTCACTATCCTTGTGGTCGATTATCCACTGTATGCCATTCATCGCCGACTCGTAGAACTCCTGCTCGATGGCGTAGTTCTCGAAAGGTCCCGCACCGATGTCTGTGCCGATACGAACATCGATGAGACTGGCATTCGGCGCACTACCATAGAATTCAGATTGACTCCCATCGGCCTCCAAGCCGGTCGAGGAGGCCATGCCCATACAGGCAGTGCCGTGCTGGTTACCATCGTCGGGGTCGAAGTCTCCGGAATCATCTCTAGAGATGTCCAGCCAACACGATGGGTCGGAATGCATGTAACAAACCGCATCATAACCGGCGACGAATTTACCCACCAGCCCCGGGTGCTCATTATCGACTCCGGTATCGACCATGGCGATGTTGACGCCGGCACCGGTGGTATTCAACTGCCAGGCACTATCGGGATATTCGGTTGAGTTGCGGGCTTTGACCGCCATCGTCTGAATCTCCCCGTAGAACACCACTTGGCCATATCTCTCGACCATCACCACTCCATCCAGTCCTGCCAAAGTGGTTGCCAGCCCTGCGTCGACCTGACCGAGCAGTACCGCATCGACCGCCTCGATGATGTCGCGTGGAATCAGTCCTAGAGCATTGAGCGCGGCGATATCGGCAGAGTTGGGAGTGTGGTCATATGATAATCCGATGCCGGTGGTGCCGCTGGTCATAAGCAGGCTATCGTGAATCCCATCTCCATTTGCGTCCAAACTCGAGTGAGTCCACCAAGGGCCGATATCAGGACTTCCAGCGGGGAAGCGGGGGGTTTGCGTGGGGATGGTTAGTTGGTCACCATGGCGCAGTAACTGACCCTCTGCCCGGTCTTCAATGGAGGCGGAATCGTGGTGGGCGGGGTTGGACAGCGAACCGGTGAGCGGGACGGTCAGCAACAGCAGACAAATGAACAGCGCCCGACGAATACTCTTCACCCAAGTGAAATGTGACGTCCCTCACACAAGAACTTGACGTTATTCCGTTTCGGTGAGAAAACACACAGGGGTCTGACTCTACATTCTCATTTAGACGCTAGTTCGACTTTTTTTCAGCGAGTCACAAACGCTCATCAAATATCGATTTTTGAAAAATGCACGTTAATGCGAATCGAAAATCGATTTTCTTCGCTTATTCCTCGCGATGTGTCCGCAGAATCATATCGTTGGGTTTGGACGCACCAAAGGTGCAATTGACTTCATTGGAATAATATGGTTAAACCTGTTGGCGAGGGTATGGCAAAGCCGGTCTGGTTATTTCGTGGAGCCCCTATCTTGGCGGCGGTATTATTCCTTGAGGCCTATGTTTTCCTGAAGTCATTTGCATTTCTGGTGGATTCCGACCTCTATCCCTTTCTAGCCGCGCTGGGGCCAATAATGTTCCTCGGAGTGATGTTCTTGTTCATATTCTATCGCCCATTCACCGCATTGGTCTATGCCGAGATCGGCTGGGTCTATCGCCTGCTGACTCTGAGCGAGGATGAGGAAGAGGCGGCCGAGTTGGAGGCCAAGTTGTACCGTGAAGTGATGACCGAGATTGCCGCTGAAGCCGCAAGTTCCGACGATTCCGAAAGTACCGCCGGTGCATCCGGTGGCACTAGTACCGAAGAAGAGTAAAGGGATATCTCAGAGATATTTGATGCCGGTGCCATAGGCCAGGATTTCGAATGAGCCGCCCTTTTGCCCACGACCGTTATTCATCGAGATGGTCGAGGTCTCCATGCGCAGATTGATGACCTCGTCAAAACCCATCTCGCTCGCCTGCTCGCGCAGTCTCTGCAGAGCCTCGCTACGTCCCCAATCCAGCATCTGGTCGAGATGCTTGATATTGCCTCCGAAGATGGATTTTATTCTGGCCAGGAATAGTTGCCAACGCGATGGTGCGCTGACGACATTGGCTATCAGTAACTGCGAGTTGGCGATGGTTTTGCCGGAGAGGGGGGTTTTCAATGTCGACAGATTATCGCGAGGCAATGCGGCTTCCCGCTCTAGCAATCGGGCGATTATCTTCTTCTGGTGCCAGTTTCCCACTATCCAGGAGAATAGGAAGGGGACGAGGCTGGTAGCGAGAATAAAAGTCCAAATGAGTATGGTTGTGATGATATCCTCTGCCAAGTTCTCACCTCCTAGACGACGATTACCGCGGTGCCATAGGCGAATAGTTCAGCCGCACCACCTGCCACTGACGAGGTGGCGAATCGGATATTGACCACGGCGTTGGCACCACGGGCGGCGGCATCAGCGACCAAGCGCTCGAGCGCCTGATTTCTCGCCTCGGTGAGCAATTCGGTATAGCCCTTCAACTCTCCACCAATGATATTCTTGAACCCGGCAAGGATATCCTTGCCGATGTGTTTGGCGCGTACGGTCGAGCC
Source organism: Candidatus Poseidoniales archaeon (assembly GCA_028283345.1). GTDB lineage: Archaea > Thermoplasmatota > Poseidoniia > Poseidoniales > Poseidoniaceae > UBA60. The sequence goes on along the minus strand of JAPOGE010000006.1, from coordinate 25,990 downwards.
GGTGGCAATCCCCAGAGACTGCTGAATCGTCCGCCCGGGGATGGTCTCGATATTCGACAGGGCGATTTGGACGGTTGCCTGTACCGGTTGGCCTGGTTGGCCTGACTTGCCCTCCTGAACTTTCTGAATGGCAGGTTGTGGTGAAGGCGGTTGCATTGCCTGCACTGGTTTCGGTGCCGGTTGTGGTGCTTGGTCGGGGTGTGGTTGCATGTCGAGCACTTGGCCGTTCAGCACTTCATTGTTCGTCCGGTCGGTTTCCTACTATCACATCAGCATCAATGCCCTCAGGGGTCTGTTTGACCGGTTGTGGTGGTGCCAGATATGGGCTGGAGAGAACCGCGGTGGTCACCGGAGTGATGTCATGACTGACCACAACCATGCCTACCTCGGTCGAATGGAAGCCGCTCTGCGGGACGATGGAGCCCTTCTTCGACTGGATTGAACACAGCGCCAATATCGCGAATAGGAAGGAGTAGCAGGTAATCGTCTGGGCGATGCCGAGCACCATGCTGAAGGAAGAGTAATTGGGGACCTCTTCGGGTAGGTGGGCAAATATCCTCTCGGTGAGCGACTGTGAATAAATCTGAATCGCCAGTGTCGCGACCAATCCCGCTCCCATCCAATAACCGGTATACTTGAAGGCTGAGGAGTGCTGGGAAAACAGCATTATCACCAACGGAATCGCGCTCAGAAATAGTATGCCTGAGGCGATGGCCTGAATCTCTATGATGCGACTCTCTTCGACCTCATCGAGGATTTTCATCACCATCTCCTTGGCCTCGAATTCCTCATTGGTCTCATTCCAGCTTGCCTGCTCTTCCGCAGTGCCGTTCTCCGGGTAAGGCCCGGGATCGGTAACCTCCCACCCACTCGCCAATTCATCGCGCCACATCTGCGGGCCAAAGGCGATGCTGACCGCGGCACCCAGTGCCGATATCAGCGCCATGAAGGCGATGAAAATCGCCAAGCCCCAATGCCACCACGGGCTGACATTTTGATTGGTGGTATCGACCGCCACCGCGTATGGTTGCATCTTTCCACCTACAAGATGGGCTGGGCGCGGAGCCATTCGAGGTCGGAGATGTAGAGTTGGCGAATGTCGTCAAGGTCTAGCACCAGCATCGCCAGTCGCTCAAGTCCCATACCCCAGGCACAGACCGGGGCGCTACAGCCCAGCGGTTCGGTGACCTCGGGACGGAAGATTCCCGCACCTCCCAATTCCAACCACTCACCGCGCCACTTGATTTCGACCTCCAACGAGGGTTCGGTATAGGGGAAGTAGGCCGGCCGGACGCGCACTTCGGGGTAGCCCATCTTGGCATAGAAGGTCTTCAGCGTGGTGACCAGCATCGGCAGGCAGGCGCCCGGCTCCATGATGATGCCCTCTATCTGGTGGAACTCGGGCAGGTGGGTGCGGTCGATGCTCTCCTTGCGGAAAACCCGTCCGACGGAGAACACCCGGCAAGGTTCCTTCGGATTCTTCGCCAGATGGCGAATCGTGTTGACGGTGGTATGGGTGCGCAGTAGTCCGCGCTGGGCGATTTCGGGGGAGAACTTCCCACCCCATCCCAGTGAGCCGGTATCGCCCCCGTGCTCGTGAATCTCCTGCCAGGACTTCAGTTGCTCATCCGCAATATCGATACTGGCAGGGTTGTCGAGATAGAAGGTATCCTGCATCTCCCGGGCTGGGTGGTCCTGGGGAATGAATAACGCATCCATGTTCCAACCGGCGCTGGTCACATAATCACCGCTTATCTCAGTGAAGCCCATCTCGAGGAAAATCGCGCCGATGCGCTCGATGAGAGCCTGCATCGGGTGCGCCTTGCCAGTCATCGGATTTGCCGATTCCAGATTGACATCATAGGGTTTGAATTCGGCATTTCGCCAGCCATCACCCTGAAGCAGTTCGGGGGTGATGTCGGCGATTTGAGTGGCCTCGACCAGTGTCGAGGAGTCGACCGCCATGCCGGCCTCGGTAACCTTCCATGTGCGGCTGACCGATTCGCTCGAGACGATCAGGTCTTTACGGCCCTTGAAGTGCGCCAGCATCGAGGAATCTAAAGATTCCTCGCTCATTCCTTCTACCAGTGAGGCGAGAAAATCGCCACGCGCAGATAGTATATCTGCAACCCCCGAGAACTCCGAGGCATCTTCAGGCAGGGTGAGGCTGCCAGCGATGATCTTGACCCCCAGTCCTTTCAGCAGACCGACCCCAGGTCCGGTCTCATGACGCTTGAATCCGGCTGAGTTGAGGTCGCCCATTCCCCGCTCAGACTCGGGTTGCGAGACCAACCAGTTCCACAGTCGCGCCTCCAGCAGACCATCAGCGTGCGCCCGCTCGCCTTCAATGCCCAGAGTCCAGACCGCTGATGCTTGCTCATTGAGCGAGACCAGACCGGCATCTGCCAATCCCTGACCGGCGCCGACCGCCTGCGCCTGGTCGTGCCATGAGCAGGCGGATAGCACCTCGTCCAGCGACCAATCCTGATCGGGATTGCCCAGTAGTGCTGCCAGCATTCGCCGTTCGGGATTACTCAGTGCTGACTCTCCCATGCAGTGGTGCACCGGCAGACCGGCCTTGACCCTTATGGGTCAAATATAGCCAGAAGAGCAATTACCACCAGAAGAGAAGAAACTCAGTAATTACAAGCCATTTCAATAATTTCGTCACAGGAATACCTTCGCCGTCAGCCACAGCCACATGGCGGCGAGCGTATACAGACTTACAGCCCAGAGAATGAACCTCTTGACGATTCCGGAAGGTGAGAACTGGACTGAGCCACATAGTGGCGAAGGAAGTTCGAAGTCGGAATCAAAGCATTACTCCTGAGGCATGCGCACGTTGAATGCAATATCATTCAGAGTGCGCATGCCGGAACTCGAATCCGGGTAACGAGGTTGGGAACCTCGTATCATAACCGCTAGATCACATGCGCCCAGAATCCTCCTAGCCCATCTCATTCTTGAGCCCTATGCCGAATCCAAGTCCAAGAAAAACCTGATCAGGTAGATGAAGATTCAGTTAGGTTCCGAATAGCCGGGCTGAATACAACCTTTCCCGGAAACGCCGAAGATGCCTCCGCTTGGAACGAAACAAAAAGATTCACCGCCAAAGGGTGGTAGGGTTGAGTGATGCCTTCGGCGTTTCCTTTTATTCCTCCTCAGACGCCTCCCACAGTTCCACCCCACACCCCCCACACTCAAATGAATTCGGCCGCCCACCTTCGACTTCGGCGACATGTCCACATGCGCCACACAGAACAGTGGTCATCTTCGGCTCGTACAGGGTGGTGTCGACTCGATACATCACCCGTCCCGCCTCGGGCAGGGGATCGGCTTTCGGTCTCCACGCATCGATCTCCTCCTGCGTCCATTCGGCCTCATTGATTTTTGTGCTGAAGCCCCACAGAAACAGTCCGATGCCCAATATCCCAATGGTGATGCCGAAAGGCAGTAGGGCTGAACCCCCAGCACCGATTGCACCACCGATGACGATGCACAGCAGTCCGGCAATCAGCAGATTCTGCCGCAGATATTGCATTTGGACACCTTTGTTCATGTGGGTTGGTCGGAAGGGAAACTGGTGGCCATGAGTAGAGAAGAAAAGTGAATCAACGGGTCTGTGCCAGCCCATCGGCCAAAGCCGCTGCCACCCTTTCCATTTGTTCGGCGGCAATCGCACAGATGCCGATTCTCACCCCGCCTTCGAGCGGCACCAGAAAGACATCGTGTTGCTCTGCGGCGATTTCACATACCCGCTGGTTGGACTCGCATTCGAGGAAGGCGAAGTAGCCGTCGTGGGTCGGGCTGAGGCTCAGGTTGTGCGCCGCGGCGGCGCGCCGAAAGGCGTCACGGCGCTCGTCCAACATCCGTTTGAACGAATCTCTCTCACCCTGCCATTCCTTGTGTAACTCAGCATCGGAATGGATTTCCGAGATTGCCCGCTGGGCAACCCTGGGAGCGGCCGACCAAGTGCCCCGGCCGGTGTGCAGGAGCACATCTTCGAGTTTGTCGGTGAATTGCTGATTCGGGTGGAGACATACCAGAGCTCCGGTTCTCAGGCCATAGCAGGTATGGGATTTGGAGCATGAGATGGCGAAACAGAGCATCAGGTTCTCCGGAAAATCACCACGGCGAGCGATTTCCTCCTTCAGGGTGGTCGCCCAACCATAGGGCTCAGCCGCATAGAGGGCATAGGCGGCATCGATGAGCAGGGTGATTCCGACCTCGGGATAGGCCAGTGCGTGCTCCCAGACCTCCTCCAGCATCGCTCGCCTCTCGCTTGCTTGCAGGGATAATCCGGTCGGGTTGTGTGCCGGGTCGTTGAGCCAGATGAGAATCCGCTTCTGGCTCTGTGCAAGTCTGGTGAGTTCGGCGGCCAGGCCGGCTCGATCGAGATGCTCGAGTCCGGCCTCCGGGGTCTCGGGCAAGAGTGGCCAGGTGGCGATTTCACAACCGCGCTCCACGATGATCGTCCGGTAGGGTTCCCAATGCCTCGCCCGTAGGAGAATACTATCGCCGACATCGACGAAGTTCGAGGCACTGGCCGACAACGCCCCACAGCCGCCGGGGGTAGCGATTGAGATGGCTGAAATCCCGGCTTCCTCGATGGCTTGACGATTCGGTCCGAGCGCCAGTTCAATCGCCAGGTCGCGGAAAAGTGGTAATCCTCGCAGTGGCGCATATCCTGCCAGTTCAATGCTCGGTTGGCCGCGAATCTGCCTCTCGACGGTACTGTTGATGGCGAGATGTCCGTGGTCATCGAGCATACTCCCCAATGTTCCGTTGACGACATCTCGGCCCGCTTTCTTGGCCGCGAGGCAACGAGTGAACCAATCAAAAATTCGGTCATCGCCACCCTTGTTCAGCGCTTCCGGGTTGAGCAATTGATATGCCGCTGGTAGGTCATCGACATAGGTGGAGATATCGGACATGGCAGAACCTCGTAGCAATCACAGACCTGGTGGATGGCAACCGATGTGACACCCTAGGGGTATCTTGTGTTATCAAGGTTGACCAAAATAATGCTCAGCATATTGCCTTGCGGTCTCCGGCGGGTAGCCTTGTGCGATTAATTGTTGCTCATAGGCCAATTGTTGCGGTGAGGCGCCGAGGCCGGACATTCCCACCTGGGCATTGAAAGCGGCATTGACGAAGGCGTCGTCTTTGGCTTCACGCCCACCTCTCCCTCCCATCAGCAGGAAGATCAGAATAAGAATCACCAAGATTGCTCCGGCGGCTGAGATGAGGAAATCGTCGGGTCGGTACCCAATTGCCTTGCTGTGGCGGTGGTGTTACCGGCATCACCGGCCATGCCGCCATCATTCTGAATCGTCGGGCAAGGGGCGCGAGCGCCAGCCATTTGGGAATTTCGGAATTTTTCCAGGGCGATTTCGGGGGGATTATCCAGTTTGATGGGAATCCCATCCTCGGTGATTGAGATTTCAGGATCCGGGGTGGTGAAGGGGAGAATCACGGTGGTCAAGAGCAGGGCGAGAATCAGCGAGCGAACCTTTCATGGCAAATCCCCAATGCCCCTTCAACCAATTGCTAGACTATCAATATGCGTTTTTTCGGTCATTTACGACCATTCCCTGCCGGTATGTCCTGCACAAGACCACGGCGAGTATTGCGGGAGAGGCGGTAATCGAGATGTGGTGCATGACCGCGCCTGCTCATGAGATGTGCAGGATTGTCGGGCCGACGATTTCCGCATCTTCGGGGCCGGTGACACTGAAACGGAGAATACAATTTGCCTTACAGATGTCGAGTCCGGCCTCGACCACACTGATTACCTCATCGAGTTCCCATAGGTCGTCATCTGCGCCTGATTGCGAAAGGGTGCAATCGCTGGTAGTTTCACTGCGACATGACACTTTGCCGTCTTCGTCCATGTCAATGATCACCACTAAATCTGCCATTGGCATGGCTTCATCAGCGTCGACCAGAGTCATCGTGAAAAGGACGTCGGTGGTACCATCGGTATTGGAATTTTTTGCGCCATCTTCGACCTCGTAGCGGTAATCGAGGGTGGTGGTAGAGAGACAACCACTGGTGAACATCGAGGTGGCGAAGAGCAGGGCGAAGAGCACCTTGACCAAGGGGTTGTCCATGCTTCAGCGCCAATCACTCAACATTTCAGCCTTGCTACCCGAAGTCGTGCATAGGGACCCATAATCCATCGGTTACGGTTCGCCGGCACAGGATGATATGGGTTTTTCTCAGGCTGAACTAGCCGGTAAGGAAACGATTGGGAATAAAGCCGACGGGGAGATTCGAACTCCCGACCGCCTGATTACAAATCAGGAGCACTACCACTATGCTACGCCGGCAACCTTTGCCGGTGGTCTCCTATGATGAACCCTCGCTCGCCCTAAGTGTCAAGAGCGGTCGATACCTCGCCTCGCTTGAGACGCATGGTCGCTGAAGTGCTCGATGGCCGTGCCTGTGCAGATTCGATTGAGACTTCTCTAGGAGCCGAAATGGCAACCCTTGCGGAGAGTGGAATCACCCCTCACCTCGCGGTCATCATTGTCGGCAATGACCCGGCCAGTCATGTCTATGTCCGCGCCAAGGAGCGAGCCTGCGCTCGCTTGGGAATCAAATCGAGCAAGTATGAATTATCTGGCGATGCGGCATGTGATGAGGTCACTTCACTGGTGGAAGAGTTGAATCGCAACGATGATGTCGATGCTATCCTGGTGCAATCTCCCCTGCCTGATGGGATGGATGAACTGGCGATTTCTGAACTCATCAACCCCGAGAAAGACGTCGACGGTTTCCACCCGCACAACCTCGGTCGCCTGGTGCAGGGCCGGGTCGATGGCCTGCTACCCTGTACTCCCCATGGGGTGATGAAATTGCTCGAATCAGCCGGAGTTGAATTGGCTGGAAAAACCGCGGTGGTGGTCGGTCGCAGTCGTATCGTCGGCATTCCTCAGGCCTTGATGCTAGGTCGCAAAGGAGCCGATGCGACGGTGACGGTGGTGCATAGCCGGTCACAGGATATCGGTCAGATTTGTCGCCGAGCAGATATCCTGGTGGCAGCGGTCGGACGAGCCGAATTCATCACCGCTGACTGGGTCAAACCCGGGGCCGTGGTGGTCGATGTCGGGGTCAATCGAGTCGATGATGACACAACTGAGGCCGGCTACCGACTGGCCGGAGATGTCCACCCCGAAGTCGCCTCAGTCGCCGGAATGTTATCGCCGGTTCCCGGCGGGGTTGGACCGATGACCATCATAATGCTGATGGCCAATACGATAACCGCGGCAAGACATCGAAGATCACGTTAATTGAGGCCTTTTTGGATGAGAGGATTCATCAACGCGTCATTCCATGCAACACCATGTCCGGTGAGCGATACCACCCTAACCTGGGTAGCGCCACCCTCATCATCGCCGCGATAACCCTGTTCTTCACCCTCATCAATGCGATATTCGGCCCGTGGCCGGGGCATTTCTCGGAGAAGATGTATGGTCTGCCACTGCTGATGGGATTATTGGGAATCGAGACCAGCCAACCGATTTGGGGACCGGCCGGGGTATTCAGTTTCCAAGAAGTTCTGCTGCTCTTGGTTGCCGCCATCTGTGGTGGAGTCTCATACTGGGCGCGTCGTCTGCGACCGGAGTACTCGGTGCCCGAGGGCATGACCTTGGCCGATTTTGGTGAGCGCCAATTCACCGACACCCAGATTGTATCATCCAGCTCAGGAAAGGAGGGCGGCTCAATGACGCTCTCCTCGGCGCCGATCTCGCTGTCACCACTTTCATCTGACCCGTTGTCCGACTTGGATACCCCGGCCAAAGCAACCACGGCAACCACAACTGCTGTGACTACCTCTCCTGCCTCACCGTCCCCCTCCCAGAACCCGACCACAGCGGCAATAGTCGACAACATCATCGGCGACACCCCCGCCGTCAGTGCCAGTAAGATGGAAGAGTCTTTTTCGAATCTGGGTGCCACAGTTGCCCAGAGTGCGCCGATAAGTGGCGTCGGAGAAGTACGGGAATTCGCTGGTGAGTCCACCGTGGTCAATGTCCCACTGCCAGGTGCAGCAGCCACACCAGAATCAGACCGGCCCGAGGCTACTGCCTTGCCAGAAGTCCCCGAAGTCCCCGAAGTTCCCGAATCACCCTCCGCTCCAACAACCTCTGAATTACCTGAGGTTCACGAAGTTCCGGCGTTGCCAGAAGCCCCCGGAGTCCCCGAATCACCTCCCACTACACCTAGAGACGAGGTCGTCGCGCCGGCATCGGGTATCGAATTACCTCCGGTTCCCTTACCACCCTCTCCGAACACTACGGAGTTAGAGGAATTAGAGGAATTAGAGTCGTTTCCCGACTTGAAATTAGACCTCCCAGAACTTCCGGATTTCAATAAAGCACCGAAGTGAGAACCCTAATATGACCGGATTCTGCATCTCAATAGCACCTCCACACCTCGAAGAATTGTCGTGCGCCAAGAGGTATGATTGTAAACGTCTGAAACATTTGTATGGACATCACTGTTCCGAATCAAAGGTCGACCTCAACCGATTCCCAGAAGCCCCGTAGAATCCTGCAAATTGAATGATACAAATGTATTCGCCCCCGAAAGGGGCAGGGTGGAGTGATGCCTACGGGGCTTCCATTAAACTAACCTCACCCTTCGGCCCGTTCACCATGCAGTCATCGGGTGATATCGAAGAGCATCTCGCTGACCTGATGGATTCCCCGGGTGGGAAGTTACTGCTGGAGATTCGCACCCACATCGTCAAGCGGATGCCGGTGATGGCGGTGGCGTTTTTCGTCGGCCTGATAATTGGTTATCCCTTGGCCGCAATCGGCGTTGAATGGCTGGTCTCCGATGCCTCGCTTGCACCCGACAATACCAATATTGCAGTTCTCTCACCGGTTGAATTCGTTGCCATCAAAGTTCGTTTCGCCGCGGCCCTGGGAATCTTGATGGTGGCAACAATGTTGGTCAGCGATGCTGCCTTGGGGGTGATTCGCTCATCGGCTCTGCGCGCTCGGCTGTCCGAGGTCGATGTGAAAATACCCAGACCCGGCCGTCAACTGATGCTGGTGATGCTGTCGATGCCCTTGCTGGCGGCGGCCGGCCTCTACTATGCCTATGGCTTGTTATTGCCGTTATTACTCGAATACCTGGCCAATGATGCGGCCTCGGTCGGTCTGTTGACCGAGTGGCGCCTCTCCGCCTATATCGGTTTCATCATCAATATGGCATTGGCCTGTATAATCGGTTTCCAGACGCCGTTGTTGACCCTTCTCGCCCTCCGCAGCGGTGCGGTCGAACGCTCGGTATTGACCAATTTCCGCCGCCATATCTGGTTTGCTTCGTGCATCTTCGGGGCGCTGTTATCGCCGCCCGACCCTCTGTCACTATTTCTGGTGGCGATGCCGGTGATTCTGCTGTTTGAAGCAGCGATGCTGTGCGACAAGATTCTGCCCGCGGTCAACACCGCGTCTTAGGTGTCAGCGGTTGAGACTCGGACCCTGGTACGACTTGCTTCAGCGAGAGCAAAACGCTCATCGGACCACTTCGGGTGCTCGGGCAAAACTCTCATCAAATCACGATTTTGGTGAAGAGTAATGCTTTTCCAAAATCGATTCTCTTCGCTTTACCCTCGCGGTGCCTACGGCGTGTGATCCCCGCGCGCTTGAGCTCAGGATTCCACCGTCACGAATTATATTGTTTGCTACATGCTCTCAAGCAGTATCCTCTTTCTTGTCAAGGCTCTGGGCGAGCAGATCCTTCAACTCCCCGAGTTGACTCGATTGACTCTTTTCCTTGTGCATCTCGTTAATCATGTGCTTCACCACGTCTGGCTTGGAAATGTTATAGAAGCAGTTAGCGGGGTCAGGTCGTAATGTGCGAATTGTGCGTTGGGCGGTCAGTATTCCGAAAAACATCTTGAACAGACCCTTGGTGGCCACGGTCGCAACACCATCATTGCTATTGACGGCAGGTGCCATGCCGGCCGCGGCGGAAATCCCGACAGATTCATCACCTAACCCCAGTCCTGAGGCGGTCATCGGTAGAACACTACCGAAGCGTAACATCGTTCCAATCGGGCCTTGGCTGAGGTTGACCTCGGTGATATTGTCGTAGAGCATTCTCCTTTGACTCCGTGTCATTAAGAATTGGCGTTTGAAGATGATTCCATCGCTGGTGACGGCATAGTTGAATGAGCGAGTATAATGGTTGGTGAATAAAATCAGCACTACCGGCCAGGCGATTCCCATCACCTTGTAAGGATAACTATCGGGGATGAATCTCAAAGGGTATTCTCCATCGCCAAAGAACCATTCGCCAATAAACCCATTCATCGTCATCAGGAATGGAAACAGTGCTATCATAATCAAACACGAGGTATACCAGCGACCACTGGTGCTGATATTCATCCATCGGTTGAACCATGCGACAAGCATTATCAGGATTGGAAAGCCAATCGCCTGACCAAGGTCGGTATCTATCATCCCTTTGATGAATGCGGCAATCGAGTTTTCCGGGTCATCTGCTACTGCAAGGATATTGAAAGAGAAATGCACCAATCCGACCACTATCGCTAACACGTACATAGAAAAGAACGCGAAAACACTTGGTTTGGTCGCTATGAGAACCTCCTCGTCCTTGATTAAACTGAACTTAGCGGCCAATTTTTTCTTTTTCTTTTCATCGGACGCATCCTCCTTGTTTTCTTCTGGACTCGGGTCATCTGCATCCTCACTCATACTTCCACCTGCTCCGATACCGATAGCCAATAGTCATAGACCTTGTGTCGGCCGCTACTCAATGAAGTAAGCCCCAACTATGCTCGGCATTGCCCCTTACCCAATCGAAATCATCGAGGTTACGCGTGCCGTTTTCATCTTTGATACTCAACTTGAGAACTTCCAGTGGGTATTCATTATAGGTCAGGTGGCTGGTCATTCTTCCCCGGGTCGGTTGGTCGAAGGTCCAATGCGCTCGTGAAATCGCCTGAGCTTCGATTAACACCGTGGTTCGCCCATTCCACATCTCAACTTCAAAGAAGGGCAGAGGGGCATCAGGCCACTCAGCGTGCTCTCCTTCGTCCTGATTCCCGGGTCGTTTGCGTACCCTGACTTGCTCGAAAACCTCGCTACGCTGATTCTTGGCATCGTGCAGAAGACCACTTTGCGACAGCGGGTGATGAGGTAGGTCCCGCATCTTCCACGGCCGCGCATCCTTGGCGGTGATGGTTGCGGACACATGGGGGAGGAACCAGTCGATATAAGTGCCATCACTGGCGTGCAATATCCCCCAATACCATGGTGGTGAGGGGGCTTGTACGCAGACCTTCTGGAAGTAGGCGGTGCCGGAGACCTGAGCACCGTCGATTTCACCCTGCACCAATGCTCCATGCAGTCTCAGGATGTCGTATCCCATCCCTTTGCCGTAATCCCTGTGCGTCCATCTGGCGGTCGACATCGGTCGCGTCCACGGCGTCATACGAAAAGCAAAGTTGGTCGCGCAGCCCTTCTTCTGCTGAGAATCATCCGAGGTGAGATTGAGCCAGAATTCTTCTCCATCCGGCCGTAGGCCCATCGACAGGTCATGTCCATCGACCGGGATGATTGCACCCGAACCCATGACCCCTTCTTCACCAGGCCACAGCGAGTGTGAGGTGGGAATCGCCGCCATTCGCAGTGACTTCTTGACCAATGGTTCCCACATCCTTTTCCCGTCAAACCACCATGCTGCAATCATGCCTGGTATCGCTAATCCACCTTCGTCATCGGTGAGTGGCCGACCGCCTTGCCACTCGTAGCCTCCGACATCGATCGATCTGGTTTCTTTAGTCGACCATAAGACCATCAATTGCCGACTTCGATTGGGGTTATTTGCGTCTTCGAGCATTATCAGCCACCACCACCAATCCCAGGTCAAATGCTGGATTGGTTGCATTTCACCCAACGACCATAGTCGCTCGATTTCACCCTCGAACCGCGGCATGATAACCCTCAATCAATCTCTTTATTCTTGAATACCAATTGGGCAATAACCAGTATTATTATCACCATCGATATCAATACCCCACTTGCAATCAGCACATCTTGAAGCGGATTTCCGGTAAGATTTGTGGTGTGGAAGAAAGTTGAGAAAGCCTCGGTACCGGGCATCTCGTCGAAATAAATCCTCTCGCCCGACGGTGAGTCCGTATACTGTGAAGTCGATTCACCAAGAGCGATGAGGTATTGCGAATCGGGCCATGCCATGTTGCTGAAACCATCGACGATAACCATGCCCCAGTGCGATATCGAGAGCCGGGAGACCGTTGCCTCCGGTTCAAAGACAGACAACATTGCCATGGCGAATTCCCACACTCCGAAAACTATCGCCGCCACCATTCCATACTTGTGAATCGTACCCATGGTCATGAATAATGCCGCATATGCCAGAGATAGCAAGCACGCGGCCAGAGCGATTCCAAACCAGACCAGTAGGTCTTGGAAGCGGAAAAAGCCATCCGAGGGTCCCATGAAGCCGGTGATGATTCCAGTCAATACCGCCAAGGCGATGAAATAAGGCCACACCAAGGCGATATAGCCGAGTAATCTGTACAACAGGATCTCGGCTCGGGATATCGGTTTGGTGACGAGATAATGGAGGGTGCCGTCTGCAATCTCATCGCGGATCAATCCCGTGGCCAAAAACAGTGGAACAAAGATGCCGAGAACGAAAACAAAACCGATTTTTCCGAATCCCAAGACGAATGAGCGGTGCAGTGTTTCTTTGAAATATGCATCTTCATCCGGGTCTTCATCGACATTTGGGTCGGCAACAACTTTTAGGTCGAAACCTCGCATCTCAAAGAAATAATCGCAGGAGATGTTATTGCGATTCTCATCGACCCAACTCGACCATCCGACCTCACCAATCTTCACCCGACAGTCGCCATCGTCATCATAACCTTGGCTGGTGCCCAGTTTCGCCGAAGAAAAATCATAACCGTCTTCGTTGATCCAGTCCTCAGCCGAATCCGGTGGTATCGGTGGGTCGAATAATCCCGGGTGACTATTGGCATTATTCATCGACGTGCCGAGGAGATTTTCCTGCCCGTCAGGATAACCATCGCCATCTGAATCGACACTATCACCGTCATTATCGACCGCCTCGATTTCACTATTCATCGCCTCGATATAGAAGAGTACGGTAATCAGCACGAGGATGACCCCGACGCTCAGTACCGCCCAGGTAGACAATCTGGTGCGATATTGCCGCAGGGTGAGTTCAAGGATAGCGGTCGCCTTGCGGTCGAGTTTCGACCACACCTTGTCGTGCAGTGGACGAGGCTTTTCAGCCATTAATCACCACCCCCTGTAAGGTAGGTCAGAATCGATTCAAGGTTATCGTCGGGATTGTCTATCGCGGTTACAGAAAATCCAGAATCGGTGATGAGTTGAGGTAGGTCGGCGTGCAGAGCACCGAGGTTGTGGGTGCGGATTATCAGTTTCCCCTCCTCGGGGAAATGCACCCCGAAGACCTCCTTGTGGTCGAGGAAGGCCTTGCCCAATTCCCTCGGTCGGTCGGTCGATAAGGCGATACTATGCGGGTGGGCATCGAGCATATCGCGAATCGCATGGACATTGCCCAGCGCCAGCAGGCGGCCATGATTGAGAATCACAATCTGTTCGGTGATGCGCTCGATTTCTTCGAGGATGTGGCTTGAGACGATGACTGTTCGGCCCATCGCTCCGAATTCACGAATCACATTCATTATCGTCGTCCGAGCCAATGGGTCACAGCCTTGCAAAGGTTCATCGAGAATTATCAGTTCGGGGTCGTTAACCAACGCGTGGGCGATCTTCACCCTTTGTCTCATTCCTTTACTGAATTTTCCAATCTCCTTATGCATGACGTCCTTCAGGTCGACGAACTCGAGTACCCGTTCCGCCTTGACCCTTGCCTCATCTCTGGTATATCCATACAGACGTGCCAAAGTGGTGACGAATTCCAGTGCCGTCATCCAATCGTAGAGTGCATCATTTTCAGAGACATAACCGATTCGGGCAAAAGGAGCGGTATTTTTCCATGGGTCGATGCCGAATAATCGCACCGTACCCTGAGAGGGTTTGAGTTTGCCGGCCAAGATTTTGAACAGGGTGGATTTTCCGGCACCATTAGGCCCCAACAGGCCGGTGACACCGCCGCTGATGGCCAAACTTATATCGTTCATGCCGACGATGTTCCCGTACCATTTCGAGACCTTGTCGAGCATCACTGCCGGAACTTCTGCCTGCGGCAGCCACTCTCCTGCGGCTTGACCGGTTTGAGCGATATCAGGCATCATTCCCGCGTCACCTCCATCGAAGATACCCGAGAGACGAGAATGTACAATGCGATGGCATTGATGACCACCAAGGACATCAGGCTCCAGGTCCACGGGTGGTCATAGGTTGAAGTGGTGCCGACCAGAGCTTGGCCGACGTGGGCTACGCAATCATAGGGTGAGAGTAGGTAGAGAACACTTCTTTCAAATAATACGTATATCAGGAATGCGATTAACTTCATGCCGAGAAAAATCCCGAGTAGGGCAACTGCAGGGAAAAATTTTCCCCGGCTTACGCTCGACAGAGCCAAGCCGATGCTGGAATAGGTGAACACTAGGATGGTTCCGGCCAGCGCCGCGCCCAGAAAGATTGGCAAGGTGTCGAGGAAGAAGGCCCAACCCTCACCCTGCATCAGGATATCCCCGGTATAGTAAATCCCCAAAGTGCCGACGATGAGCATGAAGAGGACTATGGCTACCGAAAGGAATTTCATCGCCGTATAATCGATGCGATTGAGGGGTCTTGAGAAGTAAATCGCACTGGTGCCGTGCGTCCGGTCTTCGCTGATGATGCCACCGATCAACAAGGCCGCAATTATCGGGAAACAGATGGCATTGCGGGGCCAGAATCCGAGCACATGGCCATACAGATTATCCTTGCTGACACCGAATACGCGGTGCATTTCGGTCTCGGAGAAAACCGCACTGATGAAGGACATCCCCAAGTCTCCCAAGGATATCAGGAAAGCCGCGAACAGGATGAGTTTGGTCGCCATTCCATATGGGCGATGTCCCTTGCTGAATAATCCGTAGACATGGTGGCGCAATATCGCCCAATTGCGCGCCCAACGAGGGTTCAAACTACCTCCCCACGATTGATAAGACTGGTCAAAAACCGTACCCAGATACGCTTGCTCATGCTGCTTGGTCCCGCCGGCCACGGATGCCGATGGAATTGATTGCTCATCGCCATCACCCGAGCCATATGCCGCATCCAGGCGGGTCTGTCCCTCGACCTTCGCACCGGTTTGGCCGAGGAATTCCGCATCGGGCAGGTTCGGATTCTCATCCGCCTCCATCAACCGACCTCCTTCAATTCAAATGGGGCATCGACCTTACTTGCACTGCCGCCAACCTGGAATAGTTCGACCGATGATTTGACGCTGTAGCCCAGGCGCTCCATGATGACGATGAACAGGTCCTCAAGGCTCGGTTCATGGTCGTTCATGCGGCGTAGTTGTGCGCCGCTTTTTGCCGCGCTCTCGATAATTGCCGCATAGGTGCTCTCATCCTGTCGCACCACCCGCATCACCCGCCCGGTACGGCGGACCTCATATCCCGAGTTCTGTAATTCTCGTTCCAGTTCACTGGCATGACCCCACACGTGGATTTCGATTTCCTGTTCGATCGACTTGAGGTCTTCGATACGACCTTGGGCGATCAGTCGACCCTTGTGTAGCATGACGATGCGGTCGCAGACCTTTTCGACATCTCCCATCAGATGACTTGCCATCAACAGGCTACGGCCACCTTCACCGACGATTTGTTGCAGGGTTTTCAGCATGAATTCCCGCGCTCTCGAATCGAGCCCATTGCTGGGCTCATCGGTGATTATCAGTTCGGGATCGTGAATTATCGAGCAAGCCAATTTGGTCGCCTGAGCCATACCGGTCGAGAAGGTCTCTATCTTGCGATAGCGTTGGTCACGCATTCCCACGTATTCCAGAACTTCGTGTGCCCTTTGCATCGCCGAGGTTGGATTCATGCCGATCAACTCACCCGAATATGCAACTTGATGTATCGCTTCCAGGCCCGGGTTCAAACACTCATATTCCGGTAGATAGCCGATTTTACTGCGAATATTCTCACCCTCTGTTCTGATATTGAAACCGAGTACCTTGCCCTCTCCCGAGGTCACCCCAATCAACCCGAGCAGGGTTTTTATCAGCGTCGATTTTCCCGCACCGTTGGGTCCAAGTAAACCGGTAGCACCGGCCTTGACCTTCAGGCTCAAACTGTCGAGGGCGATGTGAGGTCCATACGATTTTACCAGGTCATTGGTCTCGATTACATATTGGTCGGACACGACTTCGCCACTCTTTGCACCAGAGGTGGGGTCTTTGATTGTGTGGTTATTTGTTTCGTATGCCATCGCGGACACGGATGGCAATACCCTTGCGAAAAGCCATCATCTCATTCTCGTCAACTCGTGAAATCCCATGCCCAATCAGTTCACCCGAGGAATTGGTGATCAAGCAGGGCTGTCCCGGCCTCAGGTCGGCGTCAGCGGAGAGACAGAAACCATGGAATACATTGCGACCTTTACGGACGAAGGGCTCGGCATCATCGTCGACTTGAATCACCGCAGGGCCAGACAACTCTCCGACCTCTGCGGTATTCAGGCCGTGTAGCCATTTGGCGCCCTCCAAGGTCAGTGAAATCCCTCCGTCGGTCAGCCGCGGAGAAGCGATATGGGTGCCGTCCGCGGTGAGGATATTCTTTATTCGTCCAGTTCGCGACATCACCATTTTTCCTTTGCCCACAGCCTGCCAACTCTTGGCTGGTTCAACATTGACGAATAGGGCTAATTTGTCGACCACCGAGCAGCGTTGAAGCCATCGGGTAACGGCCTGATGATTGGCTTCCTCATCCAATACTGTAAGGTCGATTTCACCTAATTGCTCAGCATGAGCCACGGCATCAATCATGCTCTCCATGATATCTTCATCTGCGGCAACAAATATGATGTTCATGGGAAAATCTACCAGACCCAGCCGTTGTAATTCGGTTTCGATGAATTCATCATCCAAGTCGCGCATTTCTGTTTGTGTCCTCATCAAGTGAGCGTATGGGTTGATGTCCTCAAGCGAATATGGTAGTAATCCCATCGGGGTTGCAACTACTGGGATGGCCGCTGGATTGAGCAGTAATAATCGCTTCACATAGCCCTCGATACTCCGCCGCCAAGGAGCTTGAGCAAGCGCAAAAATGGCCACGAATCGGTGTTCTCCTCGGCCGTTCCAGCCGGCGATTGGTGGTGGCTTCCAACGCTGTTCCATGGCGTTGCGAATATGCTCCAGATCTGGGCGGTGAATCGGCGAATCTTCCATGTGGCGTATCCCGCCGCCACGTTGCAGATGTTGTGATTCGACCAGGCCGGACATTGCCGCATCACTATTTTTTCTGGCGATTATTGAATTCCAGGCTTTTCTCAGGCTGGGATCACAGTGACTTCGCGATTCTGCCAACTCCCAGATCTTGCCCTCGTGAACAGCTTGGCGGCAACGCGCCAACTCAGCCAAGGTGATCTCAAGATTCGCTCTGGCTAGAAGTGCACAGCGCGCCTCACCTTTCATCCCCCTCACCTCCTCTGGGGAAACCCCGGATAGGCTGGCAGATGGGAATGGCCACTCCTGTAGGTTGTCGAGATGAATGGTGCCCTCGGGGGTGAGAATCCGACCATCTCGGGCAAATAATACGTAGGCCGCGGAATCGAACAGGTCGATGCCGAGAGCGATTGCGAATGGGAATAGCATCGGGTGGCCGCAGCCGAACATATGAATCGGACGCTCGGCGGGGATATCTCTTCGTATCGCCAAAATCATTGTGAATAGTTCTTCGTATCTCCGCTCTTCCATCAGTGGGACTATCCCCCCAATCGGATGAATTGCGAATGGTTGGGAGCCCATCAATTGCGCCGATTCTCGCCGCAACTCGATATCTAGGCCGCCTTGGATTGGCCCGTTGAGCAGTGTTCCCTGAGCCGCAGAGATTGCTGGGCCGGCACGCTCGGCGGTGGTCATTACCCCTTGTCTCCACTCCACCGCACTCATATCCGGCCGAGTGAAGACATCGAGCATTGTTGCCACATCGACACCGATATCATGCTGGAATGCCACGATTTCCTCATTTTCGACCTCGACATCGCCGTAAATGTATGACTGAAAGGTGCCCGAGTCGGTGACCACAACACCGGGGTAATCGAGTAATTCATGGATTCCCGATTCTATTGCAGATTCTCGTAATCTGTCGTGTTTCCAGATGATGTAGGAATTGGTGATGATACCATCGACCGCGAACTCGTCCCACATTTCGCGCGCAGAAATTGTTTGGATATTAGGATTGATTACCGGTAGAATTGCCGGAGTGGACAGAATCCCGTGGGCGGTGTGAAATTTGCCCAACCGCGCCCAGCCATCTCTCTTCGTGACCTCAAATAGTCCGACATCCTGCTGGCGGCAGGGCTTGGGGTCGGGTCGGGGAGAGGACATTGTAAGTCGGGCGGGTACGATTCATGTTTTCAACGCTTGGCCATCCTCAGGGGTCGACAAATTCCACCCCTCCGTGGGCGAGAACAAATTCTCGGCCGAGGTCATCGAAGGTATCGAGCAGTGCGGTCGAGAACTTTATCGAAGCAACCTCAACATCTTCCTCCAGGTCGGAGCGAACCCCGGCCAAGGTGCCCGGCGCCGAGCCGCACGATAGGCAGGCACCGGTCAGATCGAGAACCATTTCGAGGCCGTGTCGGCCATTTTCAGCGCGCGCCACGACAAGTCCTCCACCGTGTCCATCCAGCGCCGCCCGCACTGGACCTAGCCGCTCGAATATCGCCGCCACCAGGTCTGGGTCATCGATGCCGTCGGCGGTCAGTTCAACCAGTGAAAGTGAACGTAGCCGAATTCGCTCTTTCATCGGCATGGTTTCGGCGGTGCGCCGTTCCGCCTCATCGCTGACCGAAGCCTGTGCCTCGAGTCGATATCGAGAAACCAGGTCATTCTCCTCGACTGGGCTATCCTCGACCATGTAATTGCGTCACATCACCCCTTTTTGAGCCCTCGCCAGCAAGTGATTCAAAAAACATTCATTGATAAGGGGTCGAGTCCACGCTCGTCCCGTAGGGACGACGATGACGGCGGAATTATTGAAAATTATTGACCTTGAGGTAAGCGTAGATGGAGTGGCGATACTCAAAGGTTTGTCGTTGCGAATTAAGACCGGCGAAGTCCATGCCATAATGGGTCGTAACGGCTCGGGTAAATCGACCTTGGCATTTGCGCTGATGGGTCATCCCGCATACGAGATCACCAAGGGCTCGGTCATCTACCGCGGCAAGCCGCTCGATGAACTGAATGTGTTTGAGCGCGCCCGAGCTGGGATGTTTCTCTCTTTCCAGTACCCACAGGCCATCCCCGGGGTGCAGGTCGGTAAGTTCCTGCGCAAGTCGGTACAGGCGGTGCGCGGCTCGGCCGCCGGTAGCGCCCGTGAGTTCCGAACTGAGCTGGATCTGGCGATGGTAAGCCTTGGGGTCGATCGTAGTTTCCTTTCCCGTTACGTCAACGACGGCTTCAGCGGCGGTGAAAAGAAGCGGCTGGAAATTCTCCAGATGCTCTTACTCCATCCGCAACTGGCGATATTGGATGAGACCGATTCGGGCCTGGATATCGATGCTCTTCGCATCGTTGCCGGGGGAATAAATGAGGTCGCAAAAACCGCCGGTTGCTTGGTGATTACCCACTACCAGCGTCTGCTTGATTACGTGAAGCCCGACTTTGTTCACATCATGCTCGATGGCAGATTGGTCAAGTCCGGAGGAGCCGAACTCGCCCTTGAGGTTGAAGAACATGGCTATGAGTGGATTGAAGTGGAGGTGGCTTGATGGGCAAGGATGAGGCCCGAGACGCGGTCGGCGACTACCGCTATGGTTTTCACGACCCAGAGAATGCTGTCATCAGGTTTGACAAAGGTATCTCTGAGCAGGTGGTAAGGGATATTTCTGCGCTGAAGAATGAGCCCGAGTGGATGACTGAAATCCGCATCAAGGCCTACCATCATTATGTCAAGCGGCCGATGCCCGATTGGGGAAACATGGGACTGTTGAACTCGATTGATTTCGATGCCGTGACCTACTTCCTCAAATCCAGCAGTGGCACCGCCAAGAATTGGGATGACGTGCCAGAGGACATCAAGAATACTTTTGACCGCTTGGGTATCCCCGACGCTGAGCAGAAGTGGCTGGGTGGAGTTACCGCCCAATACGAATCTGAAGCGGTCTACCACAGTATCCGAGAAGACCTTGAGGACCAGGGTGTTCTGTTCTACGATATGGATTCAGGATTGCGTGAACATGAGGACATGGTCAGGGAATATTTCTGCAGTGTGATTCCTTATTCCGATAATAAATTCAGTGCTCTGAATACGGCGGTGTGGTCAGGTGGCTCATTCATCTACGTGCCCAAGGGCGTGCATGTCGAGTTGCCGGTACAAGCATATTTCCGCATCAATTCTGAGAATATGGGGCAGTTTGAACGCACCCTCATCATCGCTGATGAGGATAGTAGCATCCAATATGTCGAAGGTTGTACTGCACCTACTTTCTCTACCGACTCACTGCACTCCGCAGTGGTCGAACTCATCGCTATGAAAGGCGCAACCATTCGCTACACGACGATACAGAACTGGTCGACCAACGTATACAATCTCGTGACCAAGCGTGCGGTTGCTAATGAAAATGCGACCATCGAATGGATTGATGGTAATATCGGCTCCAAACTGACGATGAAGTATCCGTCGGTGATTCTCAAGGGGGAGGGTGCCCATGCCGAGGTCATCTCGGTGGCCTATTCCGGTGAAGGTCAGCATCAGGACGCCGGTTCTAAGGTCATCCATCTGGCTGCGAACACGACCAGCAACGTTCTTTCCAAGTCGATATCCAAGAATGGTGGCCGCTCATCCTACCGAGGGTTGGTGAAGGTTTCTCCCAAAGCCCACAATTGTAAGATCAACGTGGTCTGCGATGCCCTGTTGCTCGATGAGGACAGCCGTTCAGACACCTATCCGACCATGGAAATCGCCAATTCCTCATGTCGAGTCGAACACGAGGCTTCGGTATCCAAGGTCAGTGGCGACCAACTATTCTACCTGATGAGCCGCGGCCACTCCGAGGCCGAGGCGATGGGCATGATAATCAACGGCTTCTTTGAGCCTTTCACCCGTGAACTACCGATGGAATATGCCGTTGAACTCAACCGCTTGCTAGAGATTGAGATGGAAGGCGCCATCGGGTGATAGGATGAATACAGCACTTGAGCACTACCGCTCCCTGCCTCAGCCGAAGCGTTCCCAGCATCTATGGCGATACTCAGCCTGGCGTCGCATGCATCCAACCGGTAAGGTCGAGGAGGTGCCGCAGGCGGAATCTGCCACGGTGTTATTGACCAATCTCGATGGCAGTGAGGTCGATTCGGTAATCGAGTTACGCCCAGCCCGAGACGCAGAGCGGCGACGGCTTGGAGGAACCTTGGCTGAGGATAATGTGGCGGCGAGTTACTGCCGGGCGATATGTGGGCAGGAATCACTCCTGCTGTCGATTCCAGAGTCATATGTCGGTGACCAGCCGCTGGCGATTGACATCATCGCCTCGGGTCATGTCTCAGGTCTACATCTGCTCTTCGATATCGGCGCAAATGCCGAGGTCGAATTGGCGATTTCTATACGCGGTGAGGCCGGCTGGTTCGGATTACTGCGAGAGGGGAATATCGGTGAGAATGCGAAGTTAAGCGAATTCGTCCACAATCGCTTGGACCACACCTCGACGCTGGTTCGTTGTGATGGAATTGAACTTGAGCGGTATGGAAGATTGCAAACTGCCACCCTCTCATTAGGTGCGGAGATTAGTAAGTCCGACCTGCGCTATTCATTGGCTGGAATGGGTACTGACCTCGGAGTATTCATCGCCGTCCACGGCCAAGGAAAGCGCCATGACGACCATCACATCGAAATAGACCACAAGGTCGGCAACAACCGCAGTCAGGTCGAGATGCACGCTGCCTGTGATGATAACAGTCGCAGTATCGGTACCGGGCGATTATTAATTCATGAATCCGCACAAGGTGCAGATGCTGGACAGGTCTTTCGTAACCTGTTGCTATCCGATAAAGCCAAGGCCGATGTCATACCTGAACTTGAGGTTCTAGCCGATGACGTCAGCGCCAATCACGGTGCTGCCTCAGCGCCACTCGACCCCGAGCAGGTGTTCTATCTGCAGAGCCGTGGCCTCGATACAAAGCAATCCAGAGATATCATCGTCGAGGGTTTTCTGATGGATGCTTTCAGGGATTTCAAATCGCCGGCGCTGATTGACCGCCTTCGTACCCTACTCATAGTCCACTTGGACTGTGACCTGATTTGAGGGGGGGGGGTATATTCACATGACTTTCACACCCGAGCAGGCGCGCCCAGACATTCCTATATTGAATCGAGTATTGCCAAATGGTCGTAATCTGGTCTATCTCGACAATGCCGCGACGACGCAGAAACCACAACAGGTCATCAACGCCATTTCAAATTTTTATGAGACGATGAATAGCAATGTCCATCGTGCCGTTCACACCTTGGCCGCCGAGGCAACCGAGGCTTACGAAGGGGCGCGCGACAAAATTGCTGAGTGGTTCGGTATCGGTGATGGCCACCTTATCTTCACCGCCGGGACGACCGAGGCGATCAACCTCGCAGCCTATGCCTGGGGGCGGCACAATCTGGTCGCCGGCGATGTGGTCGTCCTGACCGAGATGGAGCATCATTCCGACATCGTGCCGTGGCAGATGCTGGCGCAGGAACGCGAAATCGAAATCCGTTGGGTGCCTTTGCAGGTCGAATCCTCAAGCCTCGACATGGAGGTCTTTGCCGCTTCGATGGAGGGGGCGAAACTGGTCGGTTGCATTCATACCTCAAATGTTCTAGGGGTGAGAAATCCTGTCGAAGAAGTGATTCGGCTCGCCCATTCCGCCGGTGCTCGAGTCATTTTGGATGCGGCGCAGGCGGCACCGCACGACCGCCTCAACATCGCAGAATTAGGTGCCGATATGGTCGCGGTATCGGCGCATAAGATGTGCGGACCAACCGGCATCGGCGCGTTGATGGTGAATGCCGAGACCTTTGCTGAAATGCATCCATTCATCGGTGGCGGTGATATGGTTCTCGAAGTATTCCTCGACCACTCGACCTATCAGGAAGGAGTTCATCGCTTTGAGGCCGGCACCCCGAAGATTGCGGAGGCGATCGGCTGGGGGGCGGCAATCGATTGGTTGGCGCAGTGGGATATCGCTGAGATTCATTCTCATGCACTCGGCTTGGCGCGCCACACCGCAGCAGGACTGAGGGAAATTAAAGGTATGCGAGTATTTGGCGAGCATGGCGACGGTGATGGTGCTGTTGTCTCTTTCATCCACGATAAATTGCACTCCGAAGATATGGCGCACATGCTCGATGCCCATGGAATCGCGGTGCGCACCGGTCATCATTGTGCCCAACCACTATTGCGCAAACTGGGCCTGACCAGCACCAACCGAGTTTCGTTCTATCTCTACAATACGATGGCTGAAGCGGATTTCTTCTTAGCCACGGTCAGGGATTTGGTGGCGAGGTTTACCTGAGGTGAAAGATGATGTATGAGGCGGGTTCATGGCCGATTCAGTTGCAACAGATAATCGATGAGTTCAGCGAGGTCGATGATTCGATGGAGAGAATCGAGATGCTATTTGAATATTCTCAGAAAATCGATGAATTACCGATGTCCGAGTGGTGCGATGATACCAAGGTACACGGTTGTCAATCCGAAGCGCATGTACTACCAATGCAGAACGATGATGGTACTTTTCATCTAAGGGGTGCTTCGGATGCAAAATTAGTTCAAGGATTGATTGCGATTACCGCCATCGCACTCGAGGGTCTGGCACCGAGCGAGGTGACGATATTTTCCTCCGACTACGCCAGCGAGATGGGGCTGATGAATGCGCTAACTCCAAGTAGGGCGAACGGATTCCGTAATATGTTCCGCAAGGTTGTGCTGGCGGCACAGGAAATGGGAGGATGACGAGATGGCTGACGAAAAAGTGGTAAGACAGGCTCTAAACGGTGTGGTCGACCCTGAATTGGACCTATCGATAATCGAACTCGGGCTGGTCTATGCGGTACGCTTTGAGGAGCGTGAGGGAGATTGCCACTGCGAGATTGACCTCACCTTGACCTCTCCCGGTTGCCCAGCCGCACCCGAAATCATGGCCGCAACCCATCGCGCCGCACTGTCATGCGATGAAGTCGACAGCGTCCACGTCAATCTGGTCTGGAGCCCGCGTTGGGATCCAAAAATCCACGCCAGCGAAGATGCCCGAATGGATATGGGCATCTGGTGAACGTCCAAGCAGGCAAGGAATAGAGCGATATTCTCAAGGGCAGGCCGCCCCTGCTCGATGCGATGAGACGTGCATCATTATTGGCGATCTTCTCTGCGGCTCTGGTATTCTCGGTGATTCCGAGTGGAATAATCTCCACCGCAATGGCGGAAATCTCGGTAGAAACTCAGCGCCATGGCGAGGGTGACTGGTTCACCTATGATGGCTACGGCCTATCTCTAGCCAATTCGATGGCCAAGATCTACAATTCCAATAATTCCTCTGGCTTTGTCGGCTGGACTCTGGGCTACGATGAGCCTCTGCGCATCGATGTCATCGAGCGCGCCATCTGTGATTTCGGCGACTGGGCTGGCTCCTGTATGCGCAGTCAAGCCTTGCATTCACTCAATATCACCTTGCAATGGACTACCAATGCAACCCCGTACGACGGTGATAAGATGATTCTCAACATCTCGACCACTATTCAGCATGAGGAACCGCTTGCGACCAGTGCTTGGGACCGCGAAAGCCGGAAGATTTCCATTTCAGCATGGTTCTTGGGTGATGACGAACTCAATCTGGTCGAGACCGAGACCACTACCCTTTCCACCACCCATGCCAGCGCTGAGCGTCCGCAGATATTGTCCCTTGGCGATACTTGGCAAGTTACTTTGGAGATTCAAAAGATAGACACCATTCGCCAGCGAATCAACCGCGGGATGTGGAATGAAACCACTTCAAGTTTCAATGAATCACGCCAGATAATCTACACCGTCGAGGAGGAATCGACCGTCCATACCGCCAAGTTGGATTGGCCGACTCTACGTTTGCGAGAGCAGGCGGTTGGTGAGGATAACTATTCGTTGGTCTACCTGTCTGAGTTGGGTTGGCCGGTACGCAGCGAAGAATATGAGGGCGGCATTATCGTGATGTCGACCACCTTGACCGACTTCTCCAGTTCACAATATGATGGCCCGAAGATTACCACCGTCGAGCAGACGCCATCGGTGACCATCTTGTCAACAATGGTGACCGGTATCCTTGCCGCGGTGGTACTTTCCCGGCGCTCGCACACCAATTGTAAGCGATAAGAATCCTGCGCGCGCCTCATTATTTCGCTTTCTACTGTACTTCGCACTTCCTTCGCTATCGCAGTCCAGTGCTCACCAACGTATCACACTCGATATTATCGCCGCATTGTGGACGCTGACCTCCAACGGCGACCATTGCCACTGGCCACCGGTATTGCGCACCTGCTCACCCAGAACCGAGCCGTATAGGGTGATGCTGGCCATCGCCATCTGGTCGGAGTTACTAACGATGGCGATGATTCCATGACTTGCCAAATCATCAAATGTCGAGGTATCATCGATTCGATTACTGACATTCAACTCGAGCCAGGCAGAGCCATTTATTGCGGTGGAAAAGGCGATTGAAGTGCAACAACCATAGATTATTTCCCCACTTATCTCAGCGACTGAAGCATTTCCCTGACTGGCATTGATCCAGATCTCGATAATGGTGC
>JAPOGE010000069.1 GCA_028283345.1 Candidatus Poseidoniales archaeon | reverse complement strand
TCATCGCTCTGTCACTATCATCTTGCGCCACCGCTTATATCTCCGGAAATGTGGCGATTGGGCGTATCCTGCGCACCACACAATACGAAACCGATGCTGATGAAGATGGACCGAAGGCCGTTGGGAAACTACTCCACCTGCTGAAGCAGGTGCTCAAGGCTTGGGCGCTGCCGCTGTGTATCGCTGGAGCGCTGATGTTGTTGATGGTATTCCTGCTCGGTGACGAGGGGCCGCTTTCCGGCGTCGGAAGTGCCCTACCACTGATACTCGCCTCACTTTTCGTGCTCTGGTCAATCGGTCAGGGGATGTCGTTTCGCACCTCGACCACGACCTATATCGCCGGCCGTCTGGAATCCAATATTGCGGACGACAAAAGAGGTTCATTCGCGCTCACCGCAGCGACCATGGTCATAATCAATCTGCTCATCGGTGGCGCCTTGGTATTCATTTTCGTCAGCATCCAAGATTCCGAGTTGAATACCGATAATTTCAAGGATGCAATGCTCAAACATATTCTATATCTCATCGCATTACTTGTGTCCCAGGGACTGATTCTCTGGTGGTCGAAGCCACTGCTGAAGGTTGCCGTCAAACACAAGAGAGCAGCAGCTTTTTCGCTGCGATGGGGAATAATAGTGCAGGGCTTCGCGGCCTGGCATCTGATGTCGATTTATCGCCAATATTCGATGGCCTCACCGCAGGTCTTCACCATTTTCGAGGAATTATTCCTGATGGTATTCACGGTATTACTGGCGATCTGGGGTACTACCACCAAGGGGATGGCCAAGGGCTCGAGTATTTTCACCAAGGATAATGCCCTGTTCTGGGGATTGGCTTTCGGCTTCGGCTATGCCGGTTCGATAACCATGGTGGCAAATGTTCTGGGGGATGTCAAAGCGGTCTTGATGGCCGGGCATGCGATAACTTGGATAACCTTGTTATTACTTCACCGATTTGCTTTGCGTGACTTTATCTATAGTGAAAATCTTCTCTCCGGAGACGGCACTGAGACGAGCTCAGATGGCAAGGCCAGCGACGGCTCTGCCAGCCAAGGTAACGGTGATTCCAGTGCCGATGAATCTGGAGATGCCGCTGATGTGGTTGATTCAGCCTCAACCGACGGTGGTGCTGAGGGTGTCGGAGCCGGGAGCGATGACCAGACCGAAGCCGATGGAAGTGCCATCGGTGATGATTCCGAAGTCGACTGGAGTGCGGATATTCCACCACCTATAGAATCGAATGATGACTGGCAGTTGGATGATGACGATTCGGAAGAGAATGTCGATGATGGCTTAGGCGATGTCGATGATGAGGTCGATGATGTGGTCGATGATGAGGTCGTTGATGAGGTCGATGATGATGAACTCGATGATGAACTCGAGCTTCTCGACTGATTCGAGTCGACCGGTCAATAATTAGTAATTAGTAACACTTATGATGCCCGGTCGCCACGGAAGCGAAGCCCGAACTTCGTGGCGTATTGTAGTGGACTTCACTAGTGAATCCCGACACCTGAAACTATGGCAACTACTCGTATCTTCCCTTCTAGTTCCGGCGTCGTCCTCGCACCTAAAATCACCTGAGCATCCTGGTGCACCCCTGAGGTGAAGGCCTCGGTGACGGCATTCAGTTGGTGGATGGTCATCCCGGTTCCGCCTTCGACCTGAATCAGACAACCCCGGGCACCGGAGATATTGACATCATAGAGCGGCGACTCCATCGCCTGTTTGAACAGCCGCATCGGTTGGTCCGGGTCGCCTTCGGCGACGAGCAAGGTCGAAGCACCACCCTTGGAAACTATCGAGCGCAGATCCATCAGGTCGAGATTGATAAGTCCGAGTCGTGAAATCGTCGCCACAATTCCCTCGACCAATTCCTCTATCCACGCCGCACCCAAGCGCCAATCGACCCCACGCTCACGCGCTTGCCACGCCAGACGGTCGAGGGAAAGTCGAACGCAGACATCACTGTGCTCTTCGAGTGCGGCGATCGACTCTTCAGCGACCGCACGGCGGGCCGGTTGTGCGTCGAAGGGGAAGGCCGCGACAGAAATCACCATCGCCCCGCGCCGCTTTGCCTGACGCGCCATCTCAGGTGCGGCGCCACTGCCGGAACCACCGCCCAGAGCGGTCAACAGAATCACCAATTCCACCGGTTCGAGCACCCGTGAGGTGAAATCAGACAGGGCGCGCATCCTCTGCTCACCCAGTTGAGGCAGCCCGGCACAACCAGAGGGCTCCAAGGTCGGGCCCAACTGTAGTACGTGGGCTTGAGTAGAGGATTCGAGTCCACGGGCATCGGAGTCGACCAATAACATATCGATATTACGCTCGCAGCGCGCGTGGGCTCGCTTCGCCCAAGCACAGCCAAGTCCGCCGATACCGACCATCAGTAAGGATGAGTTATCCATGGCTGTCGAGATGGGCTGGACCGCGACGGTCTTTCAATCATAGGTGCAGTATCTTTCGAACTTGCGGCGTTGGTCGCGCGCCCACGCATTGTCGGGCTCGAGGTCGATGACCTTCTGGTAATACTCGACCGCCTTTTCAAATTCCGACAGGTGCTTGCCGTAGAGATGTCCGAGATTATTCAGCACCGGAATACACTCGCTATCATGTTCCAGCATCTCGAGCAGTTTCGACTCTGCTCCCGACAGGTCACTTTTCTCCATCAGCACCTCGGCCTCATCCAACTCCTGCAACTGTTTCTCGCTCAGTTCATAGGTGTTGACGAAGGGGAGGTCGACCATGGTTATCAGCCGATGCACAATTGCCCTACTCATGAGGCTTACCCCTTCACGTCGTCGCTAATGCCGGCGCGGGATAATATTTCAGCTCGGCGCAGAAAATCGAACTACTGCGAAGCCTCACCCCTACGGGGTGATGAACAATGTTTATTGATTAGGCACCGGTCGCCCGAAACACATTGGTGAGCGGATGCGTTATCGACTATACCACCGTCGGATTTCCATCGTCCTGCTGTTCTGTATCGCATTGCTTCTGCCGGTGCAGAGTACCGCATTCAGCACGGGCATCGGTGGGGTCCAAACTGGGCCCGATGGCGAAATCACCGACGTCGCCAAAGAAGGTTGCCTTTGCCATAATGGTGCACCGACCAACAGCGTCACAATACTGGCCGATCCGGTCCCCTACCAATGGGTCGCAGGACAGACTTACACCTTTCACCTGCAGTTGGTAGGCGGCCCCAGCACGGCCGGCTCCTATAGCGGCGGCTTCTCGATGCGCACTTCGGCCGGCGAGATGACAGGGGGCGAGGGTTATGAATCCAAGACCCAGAATTGGAACGGGGATGTCCTCACCCTGACCCATACCGGCGCCGGCAATAACGAAGATGACCGCTCGTGGCTGATCTCGTGGACCGCACCCGAGGCTGGAGCCGGCAATGTATTCTTCTGGGTCACCGGCAATAGCGTCACCGGTGACGGTGCGCCCGGCGATGACGACAAATGGAATCAACTGACCTTCTCAATCCCAGAGAATTCGGGTACCGAGGATGATGGCCGCCTGCGAATGCTATTTTTCGGTGACGGCAATATCGTCCCCCCAGAGGCCGAAGAGGGCCATCTCGACCTGCACGAGATGGGGGCACCGTTCCGAGCTCACTGGCTCGGATTGCTCGGCTTCAACGCCGTCATCATGGTCATCATATTCTGTGGCATCATGCTGAGATATGGATTCTCAACCTCGTACGAGGGTCGTAGCAATCTACTCAAACTACGTTACAAGACAATGCGCCGAGGTGACCAATAGATGCAGAAGGACGTCATCACCAAATTGCTCGACGATGTCGCCCGCGGCAAGGTCAGCGTCAGAGATGCCCGCAAGGCACTGGAAGAGGTGGAACTAGATGAGGAGACCTATTTCAGAGCTGTCGACCATGGGGTCTTCAATCCGGCTGAGGCAGGTACCATCGTCAATGCTTCACTGGCACCGAGTGGAGGTAGTGCGCTGGTCATCCTGTTCTTCTTCTGGGGAATCTTCTGGACCCTGTTCTGGATCGGTAATATGCTCTACGGTTTGTTCAACGGTTGGGACCAACAGATACTGTCGTTTGATTTTGCCATGGCCTTCACGACCATTATCATGATGGGAATCGTCTACATGAAATGGGTCATGCCGGATTTGGTGATTATCAAGCACCGCCGCAATAAATACATCCCGGAACACCCAAAGGATTGGGTCGATTACAAGATTTGATGAGGTGATGAAATGAGCAGATTCAATCTACGTCCCCTGCCCGGTGGCGAAAGCGATAGCCATGCTGGCGCTGATGAGCGCCATCTCAATCGCCGTCAATTCCTGCGCTATGGCTTCAACGCCGCCGGGGGGGTGCTGGCCGCCAGTCTCGGCGCCCTCGGCTTCGCCTCCCTGATAATGCCTGGTAGCAGTGGTGGCTCGGGAGAGCTGGTGGTCAAATACTGGGCCAAGGGCCGTGAGGATGAGGCTTGGTATGGGGCGATGCACCTCAAGACGATGCAGAAGAGCCACTTCGTCGAGCAGGCCGCCAAGAGCAAGACCGGAATGTCCGGTGCCCAAGGGGTCTGGAACGGATTGCCGGTGAATATCACCTACGTGCCGAACTCGAAAAACGCCGGCACTGCCCTGGTCAGTAACAAACCTAGATTCCAGTTGATGGATGGCTACGATGTCGGCGGTAAGTATGTCGGACATTTTGAGGAGATGCAGGAAAAAGACCCTCGTCTATTCCCCAGCGAGGATATCATCATGGTCTTCAGCCGCTGTACCCATCTGTGTTGTATCCCCGGCTGGCAGTTGGTCGAGAATAACTTCACCGCTGATAATTGGACTTCGGGGGGAACCGATGACGGTGGCAGCAAGATGTTCTGCATCTGCCATTCAAGTCGATTCGACCCGACCGCACTGGAGATGAATAAAAATCGTAACCGCACCAACGGTACCATGTTCACCTATGCCGGCATCCGCCGTGCAGGAGGGCCCGCTCCGGTCGGCCTGCCGATCATCCCAGTGGCCATCAATGGGGATATCATCGAGGGAATCACCGATTATCTGGATTGGCTGACGTATTGTGATTGAGGTGAGATGAATGAGTGCAATATTCTGGGTCCTGTGGTTCTTCATCGCCTTCGTCACGGTGCTGGTCGCCTTCACCCTACGAAAGGAAAACGAGGATATGCCACGCCGTGAAATCCTGCGAGCGGTCGAATCAACCGGTAAAATGGGAATTGCCGAACGCTCATTCCTATGGGTGTTTTCATGGCTCGACACCCGCTTTCGAATCGAAGATTATTGGGCGATGAGCAGAGATGCCTACTATAATGTTCACCGCCAGATGCCGATGACCCACGCCGAGAAATACAAATTGCGCATCATCTGGTATTGGTATCCGCTATACTGTCTGGGAGGAATCTCATTCTTGGCTTTCATCATCTTGATAATCACCGGCACGGTACTGGGAATCTTCTACGTCCCCGGCGGTGATGGTGACCCCAGCCCAGCCTACCTGAGCATGCAATTCATCATGACCGAGTTGCCATTCGGCTATATCATTCGCTCGGTGCACCACTGGGCGACCCACTTCATGGTCGCCAGCGTATTTCTCCATATGTGCCGGGTCTACTTCACCGGTGCCTACCGCAATCCCCGTGAATTGAATTGGCTCATCGGCGTC
Organism: Candidatus Poseidoniales archaeon; assembly: GCA_028283345.1. Lineage (GTDB taxonomy): Archaea > Thermoplasmatota > Poseidoniia > Poseidoniales > Poseidoniaceae > UBA60. Next base: position 4,491 of record JAPOGE010000069.1, on the reverse strand, counting down.
GCCCTGATGTTCTTCACCATCTTCTTCGGTTATTCCGGTTACCTGCTGCCATGGGATAGTCTGGCCTTCGGTGCCGCAACCATCGGTATCAACATGGCCAACTCGACGCCGCTGATCGGGAAATATGTCGCCACCGCGATGTTCAACGGTACCAGTCTCTCGGCGGGAACCGTCACTCGGATGTACTTCATCCACGTCTTCATCCTCCCCGTGGTCGTCACTTCCCTGATTCTGGTGCACCTGTTTATCGTCTGGGTTCAAGGTATTGCGGAGCCGCATTGATGGAGGTTTGAATAATGGGATTAATCGATAATTTTGGCCGGGTTGCCGGCACCTACATGCAGGAGAAGGAGAAACTGCTCAGCGCCGAGGAAAAACGAGTTCGCGACATGACCGGTCATCCGTTCTGGCCGCATGAAGTACTGCGTGACACTATCATTTTTGCCGCCATCATGGCGGTCCTGCTATTCTATTCCTGGCTCATCCCACCGCCACTGCACTCGGCTGCCGACCCCTTCGCTCAGGCTGGATTCGTATTCCCCGACTGGTACGTTCTATTCTCCTACGGCTACCTGCGCTGGGGTGAATACCTACCCCAATTCGAGATTCCGGTCGGCCCCATCGGCGACTTCTTCGGCCAGCCGGTGATTTCGTGGAATGCCGCGTGGTGGGGTTCTTTCCTGACCGGCATCCCAGTCGGTATCCTAGTCTTGCCGCCATTCCTCGGTGGGCGTGAGAAGCGCGGTGTCGAAGACCCGGTATTCGCCACAGCCGGGGTGATCTATCTCGGTCACGTGTGGTTCATCTCGGTGTTTTCAATCAATATCTTCCTCGACCTGTACGGCAAGAATCGCACCGACTATTGTAAACTCGATAGTCACGGTGATCTGGTCTGCGGGGCGCGGGCACCGTGGTTGTCGGAGGTGTTCAACGCCATACCATGGGTGATGACGGGAATCCTGATCTGGATAATACTCTACTTCGGGATAAGATGGTTCCTGGTACACTCCATGGGCGCCGGACTGACGCCGGGTATCGGCAAGCAGATTTCGGTCGGGGCGCTGATAATCGCCATCGCCTTCTCGGCCTGGACCTGGCCGATTTATCAGAACGGTTTCTGGGGGGCAAATGGCCTTGGGGCGATGGAAGACCTTGAGGAACTGGAGAAGATGCGCGGTCAGCCGACCGATATACTGCTGAACGACGCCACCGAGTTTTCAACCGATTATCCCGATCTGGTGGTCCCGGCCACCGATTGGATGCAGTGGGCAATATTCCAGCCGACACAGAAACATCTCATTGATTTCGGCAATGAAAACGGCCATCAGCAACCCGAAGCGGGCATCAATAGTGCCGCCGGGATTGGTAATCACAGCGGTCAGGATTCAACCTCTTTAATCGGGGTGATGACGATTACCGATGAAGGCTTGGATACCGTCATAGTAGACATGTCATGCGAAGCCCGCACCAGCGAGCGCAAGATCGACGGCGTCAGCACTCTCGATATGATGACGTTGAGTCTGAGCCTGTCCTATGGTGAGAATATCGTCGCCTCAAGTTCCGGCTGTGAAACGCTGGAAATTGAACTTGAGAGCGGAAGAGAATACATCTATGCTTTCAACGTGACTTCAAGTGGCGAATTAGCTAGTAACCAGAGTATCTATGTCACCTCGGTATTCGTCATCGCGGCAAATCAGCCGCTATTGCTCTACGATGATAGTGGCACCGTGGTCAACCTCGGCGACGATGCCGAGATGGCATCGATGGGCGCCTACGGAATGGTCGAGAATCCCGACTACCACAACAACCCCAAGAGTTTGGATGCCAAACTCATCTACACCTTGTTCATCCCCCCTCTGACGGTGGGAGCAATGACCTGGATTGTACTCCGGAAAATGGCCCGCGGCTATGAATACGAGATGAACAAGTGCTACGGCTGTGACCTCTGTGACGATGCTTGCCCGGTGCGATTATTCACTGCCGGTGATAAGTTGAATATCATCTATAATACCTGGAATAACGAGGATGACGGAGTACCGATGTACACCTGCCTGACCTGTTCCGCGTGTACCAATGCCTGCCCGCAGTTGGTCGATTATGATTCATATGTCGATATTCGCCGCAATCTGGTGGTCGGCGGCGCCCCGGCGGCCGAGATACCGCACACCGTATTGCAAGCGGTATTGGCGGCCGAGGCCGAGGAAGAGGCTGACCTCGACTTCATCGGCATTGACGACTATCCAATCGACTCGAACGTGGGATATTACCCCGGGTGTGTAGACTATCTGGACCAAGAGATGATTTTCAGCCATGTCAACAAGGGTGAGATGAACCTCGGTGATTCGACCACCGCCGCCTTCACCCTGTTCGAGGCGATGGGCGAGAATGTCTCCTACCTCGGGCGAGACTTCCTCAAGTGCTGTGGTCACGACCAGAAATGGCAGGGGATGACTGAGGTGTTTGAGAAATTGAAGGCCTATAATCAGAAGAAGTTGCTCGCCAGTGGTATAGATACCCTGGTCAGCAGTTGTGCCGAGTGTTTCCGCACCTTTGCCCGGGATTACGAACTCGAGGGCATCAAGGTCATGCACACCACTGAATTCCTGATCGAGAAGGGATTCGACATGAACCTCTCCACCGAGAAAGACCTCAAAGTCACCTACCACGACCCGTGCCGACTAGGCCGGCAGATGGGCATCTACGATGAGCCCCGCGACCTGCTCAAAGCGGTCAAAGGGGTCGAATTGGTCGAGATGGAACACCACGGACCGGATGCCATGTGTTGCGGTGTCTCGAGCATGATGGCCTGCAATGAGAATAGTCGCGCCCTACGGGTATCTCGCTTCGATGAGATGCGGGCGACCGGTGCCGACTTGGTGCTGACCTCTTGCCCGAAGTGTGTCACCCACTTTGAGTGCCTGAAGTTTGAGGGCGACCCCCGTGACGATATCGAGATCCTTGACGTCGTCACCTTCCTGGCCAAGCAGGTCGAGAATCGCAAAACGCCGAAAATCGATGAATCGGTTACCGTGACAGAGAGCGACCGTGCCCGTGCTTGAACTCGCGAGTGGCTCGACTCGGCTAATCACCTAATCCTGCCTTGAAAGGGTGACAGAGCAATAATTGCCCAGTATCACAGGTTTGAAACGTCACCTGCATTTCCCATTGGATGAGCGCCGATGACCACACCTCAAGAGTTAGCCGAGCGACGTGCCAAAGAGGCCGAGAGCATTCGTCGCTTGCTCGATGCCAACCATGAGTCTCGGGCTGAGGGAATCAAGGGCGGCGAGGATACCGTCGCCTTCGTCCACGAGAACCTGTGCATCGGCTGCGACCAGTGCATCATCGTCTGCGATGACGATGCTATAGAATTGTACGACAAGCCTTTGGCCAGCCCGATAATGGATATCGAGGTCAACAAGAAGGCCTTGATCCTGCGCGACCCCTGTACCGGTTGTCGACTCTGTGTGCTGGCCTGCCCGACCGATGCCATCGTGATGCTGGATAGGTGAGGATGTGAGTGAGAAATCCCCCGGCTCCTATGGCGAAGGCGACACGCCGACCACCACAAGCAGTGCTAGCGCCACCACTTCGGTCTCGGGTGAGGAGAGTGTCAGGCAGGGCGGGGAAAACCCCAGCAAGGGAGGCAAAGGCAAGGAGAACCCTCTTCGCTTCGGTGCTGAGTTCGGCCCTACCAGCGTCTCGGGAACCACCCAAGGGGTCTCACTCGGGACTTTCAAGCAGTTGGTATGGATATCCAATCTCGGTGGTCTCATCCTGTTCGTAATCGGTCTTGAACTGCTGTTGGTACAGGGAATGCCGGTATGGGGAATCGTGCTCCTGCTCGCCGGCACGATAATCGCCCTATTCCCCTCGAATTTCGAAATCGTCGGCATGAGCAGTCCTGAGATGATGCCAGAAGAATCTAAGGGTGAGTGACGAAGACAACGGTCCGATGTCACAATTCACCCGGCCTGTGGCTTCACCAATCGGGGTCTTATTCCTCTGTGCCAGCGAGGCCGGTCTGTGCCGAATCGAGATGGTATCGGACGAAGAAGCCGGGCGGCGCAGGCGCTTGCTGGTATTGACCAAACCACCGCCGATGGTGATACAGATTCATCTCGATGCGAGCGAGAATTGGCTGAATGCGTTTTTCGCTGACCCCAACAACCTGCCACGGCAACCTGAACTAGACTTCGCCGAGGCCAATGACTTTGCCCGCAGGGTCTGGCAATCTCTGGCGACCAGTCAGGTAGGCCAGACCCTGACCTATGGTGAGTTGGCCCGGGCTGTTGATAATCCCGGAGCCGGCCGCGCCGTGGGCACGGTGATGGCGACAAACCCGATCCCGATCATAATCCCCTGTCACCGGGTGGTACCAAAATCGAAGGGTATCGGCAAATATTCAGCGCTGTGTGGAATCGAGACCAAGCGCTGGTTACTGGCTCACTAAGCTCAAACCTGAGGTGGTCAAGGCTGACTAACTGACTC
>JAPOGE010000068.1 GCA_028283345.1 Candidatus Poseidoniales archaeon | reverse complement strand
CCGGGTCAATTTGTGCGCCCTCCACATCTTCTGCTGTGGATGACTCCAGCGGCATAGGCTGAAGTATTTCAGCCGGTAATTCTTCTCCATTCTGTTGAGCATGAATCTGTAATTCACTGACCAATGCCTTGGTATATTTCTGCACCACCAGACTTACCTCTATCAGGGGAATCGATAATTGTCTGGCGATGGCAACCATCTGCTGCTGCAGAAAGAGTGCCCCCGCGGCATCCGAATCAGACATTTTCTGCCTCTCTGTCTACTTATCGGCGCGTGCATCGAGCCATTTCTGTCCATAGTGTTCCCACTGTTCCTCGTCCCAACCTTGCGGTAGACCGGTCTCAGGAATCGGTGGGGCGTTATGTGCTGCTGGAGCAGGAGGTGTAACTACAGCCGCGGCGACAACCGCACCACCGGAGATATGCGCTGGAGGTAAGGCTGGAGGTGGCAATTGAGTGGTGGGTGGCAATGGCCCGGGCCGACCGGAAACTGCCTCCGAGGGAGTATGGACTAGGGCGCCAGGGGAAAAACCCGGCGGCAGGGCAGGTGTGTCCTTGCCGGCCATTTCGGCTGCTACTTCTTCGGTCTGATCGAGTATCTCCTCCTCGTCCTCGGCTATGACCTTACGATACAAAACCATCATCCAGACACCGTATGAAGCGGCCAAGAGCATGAGTAGATAAAGCACTACAGCCATCTTTGAACTCGATACCTGACTGCTTACCGCACTCCAATCCCGATTTACTTCCTCGGTTATCAGTAGCGGTGTAAGGGTAATCCGGTCCAATTCCATATTACCGTCCAGCATTCTCAGGCGGAAAATCCGGGTGCCATCATCCATCCCGCCACCAACCCCCCCCTCGACGTGATACTCAATGGCCGCGTGGAAGGGGAGAATTGATTCAACCTCCACTTCTGATTCACCGACGCTAACCCATGTTCCACCGAGGTTTTCTTCGAGGATGAAACGCACTTCACCCGGCTCTCCATTGAGGCTTTTCGCTTTGATGTTCAGGGTCACGGTCTGTCCGAGGGAGGGGCTTGGGTCATCCCAATATATCGACGAATTGGCATCTCGTAAATCGATTTGTGGGCCGTTCCAAACAAAACCCCAAGTGCCGAGTGGGGTGGATTCGGTATTTCCTATGGCAATGAATGGGTTCCCAGCAGCATCACCGCCAGTGACCCATGCCGCCAGAGTATATGTTGGTAGCACTCTGGTGGCGCCAGCATCGGTCAGGTCAACCTCGCCCAACCAAAGCATGGTGTCGTCCAGAATCAGATAGTCATCCAAGGAAATACTGCCGCGACTGACCTCGCTGGCACCGGCCTTCAAAACGTAGTGGAAAATTGCTGGATGTTTCAGGTTGAAGCCATTATCATCCATCGTCTCAAGGGTGATTGTAAGAGTTGATGCTTGGTTCAACGGAGCATTTCCACCTGAGATCACCGAAGCCAGTTTCACAGATTCGATCGATGGGGAATCACTATCGACGGCTAGTCGCAGCCGCGGCGATGGATTGGTATTATCGGTAGCCAGCCCGGGGAGGTCGGACATCGAGGCATAGAGATCGAGATGACCACTCTTGACACTCGGAACGATGAAATCAAGGCTGAAATATCCACTTTCCTGTGGCCGGGTAAGCCAGGAATTCTCATAATCTCCAATCACTACATTGAATGCACCGCTAGGTGCTGGAGTCGAATCTTCGCTGAACATGATCCGCCCCGAGAATCGCAATACCTGACCGGCTCCAATCAATGATTCCCCCTCGCCACCGGTGTAATGATTTTTGCCGTTGCGCAATTCAATCGCGGTGATGTGACCTTGCTGATTGTCGAAGCGCAAATCATTATCCAAACTCCACCAATCATTGCCTAAGCCATCGGCCTTGGAGTGACAGGGCACATCCTCGATATCACTACAACTCCGGTCCCAGACCTCAAGTTTAGGAATGAATCTCTCAGCCCCATCTGTATCCCACTTTTCGGGAAACTCCCAAGTCAGTTGGAATCTCATATTGACCATTAGCAAGGTGTCATCTTCCGGGTCTATGGCGACCGCGCTATACAGATTACTGACGGCAATACCCGCGCCACCACTCTGAACATTCATGGTTGGATTTCCACCTTCCCCGATTGAGAAATCCATCCAAATCGAAGTTTCATCATCATCGAAATCACCCGCCAAGGCCAATTGCAGACCAGCGATGTCATGCCAGCCGTTATCATCACTGAGTTGTAGCAGTAGATTGTATGGAATCCCTGGGTGGAGTGGTGAGTAATCATCATGCCCGACAATAGTGGAGTTGTCGATGACCAATAGTGGTTCAAACTCTTCTCTGATGTGATAATTCACCAACGAATTCGTCCAATCACACTCACCCGGAAGGTCTGGGCACACCGGACCCCCTCCCATAGCAACTGCATTGTTCTGCCCATCTTGGCCATCGACGTAGAAGGCTACCTTCTCGCCATGGATGAGCATCGAGTCATCAATCAAACCCTCGAAGATATTGATGCCGCCAGCCTGAGTATCAGGAGTGGTCAATACCTTGATGCGGTACTCGATTTCATCAGGCATGCCATCGAAGTCGGTATCGGAACAGAATTCATGGCGGCTGGTACAGCCCAACCAGTAGTTGAGGTTAACCTGAGTTGGCGGGTCGACACTGTCCTGAATCACGATTGAGACCGCTTGACCACCGGGACTTGGCGGGCCCTTGTGTAACTCGGCGCCATCGACCGGGGTTGAGGATAACACCAGCGGGCTATTTCCATCCAATATCAGTCGAATCGTATTGTAGATGGGATTTGCATAGTTTGAACCATTGCTCATGTTAAATGCCTCAACAATGAATTGCATTCCCCCGGGAGTAGATTCCCTGGGACTTTCAAAAGTCATCGAGTAGGCGCCATGTGATGGGTTCGCTTCTTCATGCATCAATACCGCCTCACCGATCGGGTCACCGTCATAAGTCACGTTTTGTCCGGTGATACGAAGCATGAATCGTCCGGCCTGCGGAGAGAGTTGTGTACCCTCGAAATGAATGCCTCCACTGAATGTCAAATTGTATCCACCGCGTACCCAATCGTGACTGAGAAGTTCACGTCCGGTCTCATCATATACCCGCATGCCATCGAGTTGAATGTCATTCTCGATCCGCAAGTCGAGATTTTTACTCTCCCATGCGGTTACCGCCCGACCGAAATTATCGTCGACGGTCACCTTGGCTTCGATATTGTTGCCATCATCCCAAAGCCAACTTGACTGAATTGGGAAGCGTATTGAGATAACTCCGAAAATATCTTCGACCGAAGTACAATTAGCAGAGTCGAAAATCAGCCGACCTTCGCCTGAATCCACCAATGAACAATAATCATTTGCCAACCATTGCATCACAGAGCTATTTCCATTTGCATGGTCGATTCCCACCGATACCCTGTCGATGGAAGTAACCCCGTCGCCAGGTGTAACCCGCACCGTCAGAATCCGCCAATCACCATCGGGCGCCAACACTTCACCCTCTAGATTTGCATCGAGTACCCGGGTCAGCAGGCGATAGGAGATGTCGAGGTCGGTGAGGAGAATGCGGCCGCTCGAATGGGCTCGCACGGCTATTGGGATATCGGTGAAGCCTAGGCCGTTGTGTACCACATGGTCATTCATGGCCTGCACTAGGGTAGGAGATGTGGAAACCATAACTCCGACCTCCGAATCATCACTAGCCATAACACTGCTATCACCGAGGAAGGTAAGACCCTCCCACTCCCAAGTGCCGTCATCACCAATATCGAGTTCGACCCGGTCAGGGAAGCCCTCAAGGTAATCAAGAATGAAGTAATCTACCATCGGTGTGACAAGATTCGAATTACTCGTCAACTCAATTTTATAACGTAATATATTTCCATCATTGCTGAAATCGGTGTCAACTCCGTTCACTGCGACACTCCAGGTTGTGCCATTATCATTTGATACCCAAGCCGAGAAACCGGTTCCAGCAGGTGTATCCACCGACCAGGTCGGTTTTACCTTGCCCACCTCGGTTCCGGTTGGTAGCGGTGCGGAAATCCATTCACCACTCTGCTGATAGGTCGTGGAATATTGAAGATTGACCCACCATGATACCGGGCTGGAACCAATCAACTGTAATTTCCACCGCAACTCCTTTCCAGGGTGGGAGAAGTGTATGGTGTAGTTACTTTCGACCGCTTCCCAATGGGGGCCATTATCTGCGCTCACCCAGTAGTCGACCCGGTCTCCGGTGGCGGTTGCGCTCCAGTGGGTTTCCATATTGACCGACAGAACATCAGCAGTGGTGATTATCGGCTCGCCGACCCAAGTAGAGGTGCCGGGAGCAGGATTGGTCGGGTAGGCCAAACCACTGCCATATTGACGATAGTATAGTGTCGTAGCACCCCACGAGTACATCCCACAATCGACGGTATTGAGGCGCTCGCCATCGTAGGTCAAGCCATAACCGATCTGGGGAATCGTGCGGGTTCCCGCCTGCGCGACCAAGGAACTGGTCGAGCCAACCGCCCATGCATTCAGCACATCAGTAGTCGTCCATGATGAAGATGCATCACGGCAACGCATGAAGAATAGACTACCGTGTACAGCCAAACCGCGTACCAATCCTCCCGACTTTCCACAATCATGAGTGCTAGACGACTGGTAGGTATACATGGACGAGCCGCGGCTGAACTGGCCATTGTCGTGGAAATCATATGATACTATTCTGCGCTGGCTGTTATGCACCACCCAGATCTTTTCACTGACCCTATCATAGGCTATACCGGAGTAATCTCCGAAGGATGGCGAGATATCGTAGGAATCGATACAGGTCCAGATGTCGTCGTAGCGAATATCCATAACCACGATGCGCTGATATTGAGTTTGGATGGAACTGCCATAATGATATCTGTAGCCCGATAAAATACCGTACAATCTCTCGTCCGGGGTAACGGTCCAATCTCGGAATCCATACATTCCGTAATACGTGAAACTATATACCGGCGGCAGGACACAGTTCGCCTGCTCAAGGGTTATCGTAGATTCGCGAGTTGCATTATTTGGCCACAGCCGCTCTACCACCTTAGAAAAGGAATTACCACTCCATTTTGACGAGAACAACCAATCATGATGCTTGAGAATTGCCCCTTGGCTCTGTGAACTGAACGAATTACTGGATTGCTGCTGTTGCGGATTAAACCGGCCTTCAGATGAATTGCTGAGATGCGGCTGGACTATGGAATAAGAACCGTTATCCAGCCATGCTGAGGCAGCAGAGCCGGTGTCCTCGGCTGGACTATGACCAAAGAAATAACTCTGGTGTGAACCCATCGCCAAGGAAAGCGAATCCGACCGCACATCGGTTCCCGAGTAACTCCCAGTTCCCCATTCATCGCGAATATCCACTCCCACAGAAGACCAACCAGTCGATGAGGCACCTGATAATTTAACCTCAAAATCGATTACTTCGGCACCTATTGGCATCGACACGATGGTGGTACGGTCGGGAGAAGAGCCCTGATACAGCGCCATCGAATCCGGAACTCCACCTTTGAAGGTGTAGAGATGTCTGGTCCCACCACCAACTTCGGCATCTCGGACGACCTCGACCAGGACCGGAGCAGCAGAAGAAAACAACAATATCAAGAGAATTCCAACTACGAAACCTCGGGATGTATCCAACTTCACTCGCATCCACCACTGTGGCCATTCACAGACGAGACTTCAATCCATCGATTGGCTGTCACAGCATCCCAAGGATGCTGGAGGGGATTACGGGTTGCGGTCTGGGGTTGGATTCACAGTCAAGATGCCGTTGCCCGTGAATCGTAATGAATCGGCGATAAATCACCGCGCACACCATCCACCTCATCCTCGGCTACTTCCCAGCCGTCGTGCAGCCAATCACCATCGGTATCCCACTTTGTCGGGTCGGTCCCTTCGGCGGTGTGATCACCATCAATATCGAGATGCCACCAGCCATATTCCCGCTCACCGACGTTCAAACTCGGCGGACTATTGGGAGATGCGGCGTAATAGATATCCCACTGGTCGGTGATATCTCCTCGACACAGGTCGACATCATTTGATGGGTCGATGCTCTCAAAGTCACTATCGGCATCATCTATGAGCAATGCCCACATCGTATCACCCTCAGTGCGTTTGTACATGCGGAGATAATTTGTTGCATACTCGTCTACTCCATCCAAATCGAGAGTATATGCTCGAAACTGCCACCATTCACTAACGGTTTCGCCGGCGAAGGAGAGGCCGGCAAGACGTACTACTGAAGGCGAAGCGAGGCTCTGGTCGTGAATCGCATAGAATTCCTGGAAATTTGAATATGGCTGATATGAGGGGATTCCGCTACAATCCCACCACCCATCTCGGTCGGGGTCTTGGTTGGCATCAAGGGGGTCAGAAGGGTCGAGGGTGAACCAAGTGTAATTGAGTCTAGCACGTTCAATATCTCCGGTGCTGCCATTATAGTAAAGCGCCGTCGGACAGGTTCCGGTATCGTCCCACCATACCTGAATCTTCATCCAGGTCGAGTAGTTATCATTACCCTCATTCCAGCCGCGGGCATATTCGTACCAATCGGGCAACATATCTCCATCCGAATCATTATCCTTGGGATTGCTGCCGTATTTGAATACCTCACGGCCATCGGAAAGATTCCAATCCCGCTCGTACAGGGTGGTCATCTGGCCAATACCTTCGCGGCGCATCGAGATACTATCGCCATCCGAATCGTTCAGGTCGGGGCGGGTATTGTTCCAGTATTCCATGATATTGGTGAATGGCAGTTCACCAGGGCCTGAGACTATTTGCAATCCATCTTGGGTGAAGGTACGCAACTCCCATGAGCCCTGCGCCGCCGGAGTGTCGAAAGAGGTGCGGTCATACCAACCATCTCGGTCACCATCGTAGTCAATATCCAGAGGGTTTAGAGGGTTCGATGACCAGTGGTTTTGCGTGGTCGCATCCGGCATGTTGAATGAGGAATAGCACCATTCCCACCCGTCGGGAATTCCATCGTTATCCGAATCGGGTGAAGTCGGGTCGGAAACTCCGAATAAACTACGGTTGAAATTGTTGGAATCATATTGATTTATCTTATTCATCCGCGCCGTACTTTCGGCATCTTTAGAGGCATAAATCTGCCACAATTCACCTTTACCCTCAAGGTATGAATACCCGTATTCATCGGTCATTGCCGCGATTGCATCTTCGCCGTAGCCAATTATTCCCATGCCACTCGGTATCGTCCACGACATGTTCTCCTTGCCGTGCTGACGCGCCTTCCACTCTTGCAAATTCGTGTATCTCTCTGCATCTGAGATGATACCATCCTGATCGCAATCGTACGAATCATCATCACTGTCGAGATTAACATCATTATCGATCAAGGGGTTCATCGACCAGCGACTCTCGTCGAGGTCCCACTCGGTGAACCAATACTCAAAACCATCACTCATCCCATCTCTGTCGGTATCGGGATGATTGGGGTCGGTTATCACCAGCAGGACCTGCAGAATAGCGGTAGGTGGCTCACCTCCTTGCCACTTTTGAAAATCGTCATACACCAATACCTGCCGTCCTTCCTTGGTGATCAGCATATTGTGAATCCGCACCGGGGTATATTGCGGTTGATTCCATTCCGCGTCGGCTCCTAAAAGAGGGGCATCGAAGGGATTTGAGCCACCGTTATCCGGTATCTCGGTGGCGATAGACAATTCCTGAGCATCGATAATCGCATCATTATCGCTATCGAACTGGCCGTCTCCGGCGACCAGGGGATTCAGCGTCCAGACCTGTGCGCTTTCATTCCAGGTAGTGAACAGCATCTCGATGCCATCGAGAATCCCATCACCATCGGAATCTGGATTATTCGGGTCGGCGGTACGGCCAGAGATGTTGATTTGTTCCTGAGAAATGAAACTTCCAAAAGACTGGTCGGTAGTGATGCGGGACCAACTGTTGAGTAGTTTCGTCTGCCCGATAAGCGTTACGAACCATTGCGGTGATGATTGATTGCTATTGGACTCAGAGTACATCGGGTCAATGGCATTGTATTCCTCCCAATTGGTCATTCCATCCTCGTCAGCATCTCCGCCAAGATCTGAATCATTGAGTGGATTGAGGGTCCAGCCATCGGACAGGATATCCCAACGGGCAAACCATATCTCCCAACCATCGGGCATGCCATCATTATCCGAATCCGAATTGACCGGGTTTGATGCACCGGCATCGAGGATCCTGCCATTCACCATCGCCCAAGTTGAGGAAACCGAGTCCTGGCCAAAGGTATTCTCCGGCAGACCCCATGCGCCTACATTGTTGAATAGATCAGTGGTCAGATTACCCGGCAAGGGAGTGCCGAAGGTGAGATTAGGAGAATACAATCCATCGCCGAGATGGTATTCCAACCAGTTGAATAACTGTTCCTCCAACGCTAAAACGCCGTCGTGGTTGATGTCATAACCGTCACCGTCTGGATTCTTCATCCAGTCACTGCCATTCATCGGATTGATCCCCCGGTTCACCACCTGCCAATCTCGCAGGTAGCGCGCTTCCCATCCATCGGGTAGGGTATCGCCATCACTATCGGGATTATTTGGGTCGGTTGCGACCCAATCCATCGCGTAAGAGGGTAATTCCTTATGCGATTCAGCCAATTCTCCGGCGCGCGCTAATTCAAGCGTCAATCCCCATTCATATTCATACAGATTCAGCAGACCATCGCCATCTGCATCCCACATTGCATCCTCAGCCCGCAACGGATCCAGAGTCCAGTTATTGCCTCCGTTGAAAGACAGGCCAACCCAACGCCGGTGCTTGATTTCCCAGCCATCGGGCATACCATCACCATCGCTATCCGGATTGGTTGGGTCGAGCGGCTGGTCATTGCCGCCGCTGTCGAGATAGGTGGAATTGGCTGCGGCTGACACCGCATCCTGTTGGCAATCGTAACTCATATTGGGAGAGTAATGACACCAGAGGTTACTTTGGCCGAAATAGAATCCGAAAACTTCGGCGCCATCGGGAATCCCATCACCGTCGCTGTCGATATTGCGGGGGTCGGTCGAATCCCAACCCTCTGGAGTGGTGGCCAGATAGCGAAATTCATCTAGATTGGTCCATAGTCTCTCGAGATAAGGGTCTTGGTCGATATCACGATTCAGGCCATCACCATCGACGTCGAGATGGGCATCGTAAGGGTCGGTGGGGTCGAGCCCGTAGTAATGCTCCCAGCCATCGAGAATGCCATCGAAATCAGAGTCGTTATTCCCCGGGTCAATCAACTCTATATTCGAAAATTGACCGGGGTCGAGACCGGCCATCACGTAATCTACCCCCTCGATAGTGACCTCGACCATGGTTTGGATATGACCAGGTATTCTCTCTTGGGTCGAAATGCCATATGCGGTGGCATAACTACCGTAAATAGACCACATTCCCGCGGCGCTACCGACAAATACCTCAGTGCTTGAAGGCAGTATTGAATAGACATCATTGGCCGAATCCTCGGAGTTATTCTCAGTGCCTGAATATTCCAAATTATGGCTGTGCTCTATGGCATCGGTGAATAGATCCAATTTGTGTATCCCGGAACCGGTGCCAATCCAGATGACGTGAGTTTGCTGTCCGGGGCCATCGGGATACAATGCCCGTACGTCGTATTCAAAAGAGTCACCACTCGGTTTGTTCCGCAACTCGGTGGTATTCCACTCATTGAAGCGCCAAGAACAGGTGAAAGATTCGCGCACGGTGATTGTCGGACATATCAACAGACCCTTGTCGGTGCCGATATACATCTGTGGCACTTGAGATTCAAATTGTACATGAACCATGGTTTGAGGTGTGGCATTGAACTGGGAAAGCGGAGTTGAGAAATCAATCGAAGCATTTTCCACCGGTAGAACCAGCCCTCCTGAAGGAGCAATTTCAATCACATAAGCCACACCATCAGGGCCGGCGGCTAGAATTTGGGTGGTTGCAGAATCGAGCACCAGTTGCTCCAGAGCAGTGATTGGAGATGAGGTGACGAAAGTCCAAGTTGAGGAAGGAGTCAATATGCCTTCAATATCCAAATCTGCGAGGATTACGCCATTATTGGTCGACATCAACATCACTTCCCCACTGGGCAGATCGAGAAGTATCATATCGGTCAACACATGGCCGGAAGGAAGATTGTGGTCTGAACCGCTCAACAGGTCCAACCCGATGATGCTGATTCCCAACCTCGTACCCGCATACAATTGTTCACCGGCCTCATCGGTAACCAGAGTGATGACATCGTGGTGCATGATTGAAGCGGCATCCATACCTTGCAGAGAAGATGAATGGGGATACTCGTAAAGCGTTGACGATATTGATTCAACGCCGACCTGCTTCAGTCCGGCGCGGACACTATTCCCACCATCGAGGTAGGTGAGATACTCCTGAATGTTGCTCAACTCTTCACCGATCATCAAATCAATCGGGGAGACCGACATGTCAGCACTTTTCTCCCCGTTACGGTCGGCATCCCAGCCATCATCATCGCCATCGAGAAGACGGTCGCTTCGATTGTGGGGGTCGAGTTGACAGTATGTTTCCCAGCCATCTGGAATGCCGTCTCCAGTTACCGGATAGGTGTACTTCAATTCTATTCCGGAATCGAGATAATACCAATCACTATCACCATTTGTCGGATCG
>JAPOGE010000067.1 GCA_028283345.1 Candidatus Poseidoniales archaeon | reverse complement strand
ATGCGTGGAAGTCGGCAAAATGGATCAGCGGTATCGAATTGCTCGAACAGGACGACCGCGGATTCTGGGAGCGTCACGGATACCATCTCAGGGGTGACCCGTGGGGCGAGGAGAGATACTCCTATCAGGAGTGAACCTCTGCACATATTCAATAATCTCGACTAGGTGGCGTAATCATGCAAGAGGATAGCGAGACCGGCGAGGAATCGACCAACGAATCAACAACTCCAGACGCGGCAGATTCACTTGCAAGTGATGAAACCGCTGAATCTCCTTCAAAGGAAGTGATGGTCAGCGATAGCGTAGTTTCGGGTAATGTGCATACCGGAGACGTGCATCACCATTATACTGCGACAGATTCTCAAGAAACCTCCAACACCTCTGCCACATTTGGGCCCCCCTCCACATCTTCATCCTCACCCGGAGAAGGTTTCGTCGCCCCGGTGATGGTCGGTGCTGTTGGCACTCAAATGGCACAGCCGCAGCCATACGGTCAGGTATTGATGGTCGGGCCTCCCAGTGGTGCGGCAAAAATCATCGGCATCTTCATCATCATCTGGGGGGGCATCGGTCTGTTCGATGTGTACAGTTTCTTCACCATGCCGATGACTGCGACATTCATTGGCTTGACGCTATTCTCATTGGGTATCAGTGGCGCATTCATCTACGCTGGAATGAAAGTATATTCATACAAGAAGTGGGGTATCCAACTGACCTGGATATTATTGCTGCTCGGACTTATTACTTCGATTGCTTCAGTGATGATGCTGCCGGATATGTTTGCACAGATGGTCGAAGATGGTGATATGAGCCAAGAAGAAGTGGATGTTCTGGAATCACAGGGAGGATTGGTTACCGGAATCGGCATCGGCATCTCGGTTTTCTGTGGCGGCATCTGCGCTCTGATGGTCGCAATACCTTTGATGGTCGCAAATAACGGCTTGGATGGCTCATCACTGTTTTCACGCTCAGCCACTCTAGTCGCAACTGGTAAATCAGAAGGTAACTAGAATTGGAATAATTCCCCTGAGTGCTCCACCGCCATACCTAATGGCAGTGCCCGCATCGGTGGTTCAGGGTGAATGGAACATGGGTGAATTAGTGATTGGTCAGGCCGCAACATATGTCGAGGAATTGTGGGTTGAGTCACCTAAGCGTTACTCGATCACCCCGATAACCGAGGATGTCCAGAGGGTCGTCAGTGCCAGCGGAATAATCGATGGTTTGGTCCTGGTGAACCCGATGCACATTACCGCCAGCGTCTATGTCAACGACCTCGAATACGGTCTGCACGACGATATCATGGATTGGTTGGAGCGTGTAGTTCCATTTGGTGGCCCCGATGGCAAGGAGGGAAAGGAATACCGCCATCATCGCACCGGGGAGGACAATGGTGATGCCCATCTCAAGCGGCAGTTACTCGGTCAACAGGTGACTATGCCGGTCAGCAATGGTCGTCTCCATCTCGGTAACTGGGAACAGATACATTATGCCGAATTTGATGGTAAGAGGCGCAAACGCATCCTCGTCAAGGTCATCGGTGTTCTTCCTCTGCCTGAGTCCGAGACCTCGCCCTCTAAGGATGGGATGTCCGCTGCTGATGGGGTGGAGTAATGGGCGAGGAAGACAAGGAAACCTTGTTCAGTCAACCCCCGGAATTCTCCGGCATCGCCAAGGCGATGAAAATCGAGCTCGAGGAATGGCAGCGCGGCAAGGTCAGCGTCGCGGTGAAGGTCAGCGACGAGCATACCAACAAGGGCGGTGTTGCCCATGGCGGCCTCTCTTCGATGATGCTCGACATGGCGCTCGGTGGCACTTTGGTTTCGACCCTGACAATTGATCAGTGGTGCGCCACCACCGCATTGACTGTGAATTTCATCGACGCCGCTCAGGTGGGAAATCATCTGACCGCCACCGGGCGAATAGTGCGCCGAGGACGCAATGTCGCACACTTGGCCGGAGAGGTCGTTGACCAAGGTGGTCGTCTGATCTCCACAGCCACAGGAACTTGGGCAATCTGGCAAGTCCGTCCCGACAAGATGCCCGGTCGCGACGCCTAGGCGTCATCGGATAGGTAGTACAGAGTGGATGATTCATCCCGATCCAATCCAGCAATCTTGCGGTTTTTCCCGGCCGCTTCCCACTTTTCGGCAAATTTCTCATTCTCCCAATCGGCAAGCAGGGTCGGATGAATGTAAGATGAGCGACACACCGTCCGGGTATTTCTGAGGTCGCCAGCGACCGTATCGATTACCGCCAGCATTGCTTTTTGCCGCTGTTTTGGTGTCGAGATGGCGATTTCTCCTCCCGTTGATAATTTTTTCAGTGCCAAATTTTCCTTCAATCCGTCAATCCATTCATCTCCATCGGCATCGATGACTCTGGCAAAACGCGCCGCGGTCTTCCACGTCGCTGCCCAGGTGCGGAAATCCTTGGCGGTATAGTCATGACTGGTAGCGTCGCGAATATATTGATTGATGTGCTCGGCCTTCAGGTCGGCATCGCCGCCGGACAGTGTATCATAGCGAAATAAATCCTGATTCTTGTCCTTGCCACCGACTTTTCTAGAAGCTTTGATTAGGTCGACAAGGTCGTCATCTTCGATGATCAGGTCCCAGGTCTTGCCGGACTTTCCTTCGAAAAAGAAATGCGCATCGTGGAACCCTTCGGCCTTCTCCCCAGTGATTGTCTTGAAATGTCCCTCCTTCAGGGTCGTCAGGCCATAGGACTCGTTTTTCCTGGCATATTCGTCACTGCCGACCCGAATATGAACAAGGTCCATCAGGTTTACGACGGTGGCACAGACCCTCGCCAACCCCATCTTACTGCGCTTTCTGTACGGCAAGTCCAAATCGGCCTCTACCCGCTTGCGAATTTTAGGAATCTGTCGGGCAAAACCGGCCAACCCGTCGAATTTCATCACTGATTTCATTGCCGTCCAATCATCGTGGTAGCGATATTGTAATCGACCCTTGGCATCCTTACCGGTCGCTTGCAAGTGGCCACGAACATCGGGGGAGAGCCAGACTTCAGCCCACGCGGGAGGTATCACCATCTTGTTGAAACGCTCGATGGTCTTCTTCGCAATCACCCGTTTTCCCGATTCATCCCAATAATCCCATGTTAGAATGTCATCCTTACTTTTCTTCTTTGCGGGGGTGCGTGAGAAACCGCTGATGGAAGTATCTGAGCGATTGAGTTTTGCACGTAAGAGCGCCTGCTCAGCGTCGGACTTCACGCCCCGACCAGTCTTTTCTCACTCTTGTAGTTCACCCCACCGGATTATCTGAGGAAATATCCAGTGGTGCAGGTTGTAGACTTAGGATGATGATGTCGGAAAGTTCACTATCTGGGACATTTTCGTTGATGCATGCAAGCAAATGTAATGGAAATGGATTTGGACCGCGGCGGATTTCACTTCTCCCTGCCCTATACCCTCGGAGGTTGGATACTTTGGGGAATCGGATTGGCTCTTGGCCTGGCCGGCTTGGTCATCAGTTTGCTGCTCAGTGCTATGGGATTTCTGCTGATGGCTTTTGCCTCTCCTGGTTCACTTGAAGCCGAACTGAAGAAGATGCGAGTAGGTGCGCAACCGCAAGAAGTCCTTGAAGCAAAAGCGAGAGAGGGTGGCACTGAAGTTACCAGTTGGTGGCTGGGGATGCGCACCATCACCCCGAGTAATGACGCAAATGACTGGATTCTACCGGCGCCGGGGCCTGCCGTGTGGAACAACGCCGCCCCCTATGATGAGGACGAGGGTGGCCAACCAATAGCCGAACATCCGCATAAAGTCGGGACTCCACAGCCTGCGACAATTTCTGGATTCGGACTCTGGGCACTGGTTTCCGGGATTTCTGCCATCGTCGGCATGTACATGCTTCTGGACGCACCACCCGAACAGATCGAGACTTCCGACCCGGTGATTTTCCTTGTCTTGGGTGCAGTAATAATGCTTATCCTCGGGGTGATGGGATTTTTTAAGAATCGCATGAACAAGCAGATGCTCGATACTCCGACCTCGCTGATTCGCTCGGTCGCGGTCGGATATCCCGAACTGGTCGGGCAGGTCAGGCCGGTGGGCGAAGGCTCGATGTCGGTCGATGTCGGTCATGCCTCACACCGCCGGGTTGAGAGGGTCGTGGCTTACAGATGGACGCACGAGGTCTACCGCTGTCACACCGTTAGGAACGACGATGGCAGTTCCAGTGAGAAATGTAATTGGGATGAGGTTGAGTCCCAGAAGGGGGAACTCCCCTTCATTCTACACGATGGAACAGGCGGCTTGAAGATTGAAACCAAAACTTTCAAGCGCCGTGATTGGGGTCAGCAAATCAAGCGTTGGGAGAGCAATCACGACAACAATATCGGACGTGAATTATTCGGCCATATCGCCTCACAATTGCTCCACGGCGGGCGCATCAAGAAGCATCGTTGGACGGTTTGGGCATTGCGCCTTGGTGATCCTGTATACCTGCTAGGTAATACGGTGTCTCGCACCGATGCTGAGATCGATGCCGAGGGGATGGTGCGAAGTAAACAACACCAGCTTCTCAAAGTTGTAGGTGAAGACGCTCCAGGAGTACGTGCTGAAATCCGCCGTGGTACCGAGTTGTCGAATATCGGCAGGATGCGCTCTGGAATCGAGATGGTCGCCATCCCCTTTGTAATAATGCTTGGATTCATCGGATTATTCGCCCTCATCTGAGTCGATGACCTCAAGAACCGTAGTCGGGTCGCCCATTTCATGACTCTTCCTGATGTCGTGCTCGTCGGTGGCGCCCGCACTCCTTTCTGCGAATGGTCGGGCGGCAAGCGCGGCGATGGCGAAGCCGGCGGATTACTGCGCAATGTCAGCGCTCTGAAACTCGGTGCCGAGGCCATCAAGGGCGCGCTGGAGAACTCCAATACCCCGGCGACCAAGGTCGACCACGTGGTGATGGGTTATGCTCTACAGACCTGCGACCAGGCGATTTTCGGTGCCCGCCATGCCGGGCTATCGGCTGGGATTCCAGAAGAGGTACCGATGCTGACCTTGTCACGGATCTGTGGCAGTGGGATTCAAGCGATAATCTCCGGGGCGCAGATGATTAAACTCGGTGAAGCAAATACCGTGGTCGCCGGAGGAATGGAGAACCTCAGCCAGGCCCCCCACATCCTGCGCGACATGCGCGATACCTACCGGCTCGGACGGCCACCAAAGGCTGGGGAAGAACTCACCAAGGATATGGAGGATTATCTCTTCACCAACCTGCTCGATGGCATGTGCGGCTCATTCATGGCGCAGACCAGCGATGAGTTATGCCGTCGCAAGGGAATCACCCGTGAGGAGACCGATGCCTTTGCCGCCCTCAGCCATACCCGCACCGCCGTCAGCATTGACAGTGGCATGTGGGCCAAGGAAATCGTCGCCATCGACAATGGCGAGCGTATGGTCACCCACGAGGATGAGGACCATGTGGTACGAGGAACCACTCCCGAAACCTTGGCAGAATTGCGCACCGCCTTCGGTGAAGACAGTCTGGTCACCGCCGGAAATGCCTCTGGGGTAGTCGATGGAGCGGCCGCCGTGGTCATCAAATCGGCTGAGCAGGCCGAAGCCGACGGCGATAAAGCCCTGGCGCGAATCGTCAGTTGGGGAATCGTCGGTCTCGAGCCGGCGATAATGGCCTACGGGCCAGTGCCCAGCAGTCGTCTGGCGTTGGAGAAGGCCGGCCTTGAGGTCGAAGATATCGACCGCTGGGAACTCAACGAGGCCTTTGCTGGTCAGGCTGTGGCCTGTATCAAGGACTTGGGACTGGATGTCGCCAAGGTCAATGTCAATGGTGGCGCGGTCGGTATCGGTCATCCATTGGCCGCCACCGGTAGTCGATTGGTACTCACTTTGGCGCACGAACTTCGACGTAGCAATGGTCGTTATGGAGTTGCCACCGCCTGTATCGGCGGCGGGCAGGGTATTGCCATGGTAATCGAAAGCGAAGTCCACAACAAATCGCATTGACGTTCTGCCTCCGGGAAGTGGGTTGTATTGAGAGTAACCCCAATCGCGAAAGCCAGCCTTCAAGAAATCTAGTGGCTTTCGCTGGGTTTGCTTGATGTAGTAAAGTGCTATCGTGAATATATGCCCGACGTAGGACTGATTGCATCGATAATTGGTGGAGTGATATTTCTAATAATGGTGTTTTGGTTTTTCTCAACCTATAACCGACTGATTCGACTACGTGAAAACGTCAAACAGGCTTGGTCTAATATCGACGTTCTGCTGACGCAGAGGTATGAGATGTTACCCAATCTGGTGAAGATGGTCAAGAGTTACGCCAGCCACGAGAAAGAGTTGTTTGAGAAATTCGCCGCCGCCCGACAGATGGCTGCCGGCGCCCTCCAGCAAGGTGATGTCAAAGGCGTCAGTCAGGCTGAGTCGATGCTCTCGGGAGTGATGCCGAAGATTTTCGCCCTGTCCGAGGCATATCCCGAACTGAAGGCCAACGAGAATTTCATGAAGTTGCAGGATGAGACCGTCTCGATTGAGAATCAGGTCTCCGACCGGCGCGAATTCTTCAATGCCAGTGCGACCAATTGGAACGCCGCCATCTCCATGATTCCGACCAACATCGTCGCTGGTTTCATGAGTGCAACCCGACGTGATCTGTTCGAAGTCGGGAGTGCGGCAATGCGCTCCGCAGTTCAAATCGATCTCTAGTGCGTCCGAATAAAAGCAATAGAATTCAAAGGACGCACGGCGAGGAGCAAGCGAAGAGGAGACTGCGTTGGAAGCAGGATAGTACCCCCTCATCAGCAGTAATGAACAGAGAGTCTCGGATGAGCGTCTGCGACTCCGCTTGAACAGGTCCGAGCAAGCGAAGAGGAGACTGCGCTGGAAGCAGGAGAGTACCCCTCTTCAGCAGTAATGAACAGAGAGTCTCGGATGAGCGTCTGCGACTCGCTTGAACCGGTCCGAGCAAGCGAAGAGGAGACTGCGCTGGAAGCAGGATAGTACCCCTCATCAGCAGTGATGTACAGAGAGTCTCAGATGAGCGTCTGCGACTCGCATAAGCAAGTCGAACCCGCGTCCGATAAATGCAATATGATTCAGAGGGCGCACGGCGAGGAAAAAACGCTCAGAGCGAACCGAGTATCCCCGCGGTAGCCAGCCACGCCCCCAACATCGAGCCGAGGTTGGTCAAGGCCGTCACCATCAGCACCCGCCCGGCTCGGTTATGCCAGAACACCGCCATCTCCCCGATTGGAATCAGGCCGAAGAAAACCTTGGTCGGGGTATCATCATCGACCTTGAAAGCGAGAAAGTTCTGTAGGTCTTCGGCGGTTGGTTCGGCGATTTTCATCTGCACATAGCCGGCGAACCAACCGGCGGCCAAAGTCGGATTAAGCGAGGTTATCGGACTGGCCAGCGCCGCCGTCAGAATCGCCAACGGATGACCGCCGGCGAACAGGCAGAAAAGCGCCGCGATTCCGGCGTTGAGGGCCAACCACACCGCCGCCACCTCAAGTATGCTTGAAGTATCTCCAGTGTAGAGTAAGTAACCGATGATTCCGAGCATCAGCACCGGCAGGCCCCATGAAATCGCCTTCCAAACCACTCTCGGTCTGGGTTCCAACGCCAACTCAGCCAGCACCGTTTCATCGATGTGAGCCCTGCCATTCGTGCCACCCTCGCCCGGCGCGCCGAGATTTTTCCGGATTCCCTCCAAATGGCCAGCTCCAACCACCGCAAGAACCCGATTTCCATCGCGCAGTGCGTCGATTTTCCCGGCTAGAAAGATATCCCGCTCATCGACCAACACCTCTCCCGCTCCGGGGGCGATTTCACGTAATTCATCCATCATCGCCGAAAGCAGGTCTTTGTCCTCCAGCATCTGTTTCAACTCGGGAATATCCTCTTCATCCTCATCGGCCATCATCCCGGCCAGCAGTCTGAACTTCTCGCGGAATCTCATTTTCCGCCACGCCCGCCTCAGGGTGGTTTGGATATCCCGGTCGACCAGTTCAACTCGAATCCCCCTCTCCTCGGCCATTTTTATCGCCGCCAGCAGTTCGGCTCCGGGTTGTTCCCCCTCATCGAGCCCCAATTTCCTCTGTTCGGCCGCCAACATACTCTGCAGGAGAACCAAGGGCGCCTTTCCCTCCTTGATGACCTTCAGCAGTCCCTCCTTGTCGAGGCGGCGGTCTTCAACCAAGGCCTGATAGCGGCTGTTGCACAACTCTATCGCGACGATGTCGGGACGATAGGTGTCGATATGATGGCGCACCGCCGCGACCGAATCGGAGGCGATGTGGGCGGTGCCGATGATTCTCAGGTCATCATCGATATCGAGTATCGGTGATGAGTAGGTCGGTGAGGGGTGGCCTGGTGATTCAGGGGTTGTCGCGGGATTGCTCTGAGAAGCCGGAGACCCCTTGGTGGAGGTTGTGGTTGCGTCGGCAGGAGTTGCATCGGTAGGAGTTGCATCGGTAGGAGTTGCATCGGCAGGAGTTGCGTCGGTAGGTATGGGCGAGGATTCACTCTCGTTGGAATCAGTCATACTCTCACCTTCGTAATTCTTCCAAGGTCTTCAACAGGTCAATATGCTCTTCGACGTCGTGCACCCGCAGTATATCGATTCCAGCAGAGCTGGCGAATGCCGCCACAGCCAAGGTTCCAGCCAAGCGATGATCGACTTGCTCTCGTCCGAGCAGATCCTTGAAAAATGATTTTCTGCTGACCCCCAAGAGCACCGAAAAATCATCTTCGCCACGCAGTAGTGAGGTGTTTCGCAGTAATTCGAGGTTATGTTGCAGTCTCTTGCCGAAGCCGATGCCCGGGTCGAGGCAGATCAATTCCGCTGGGTGGCCGCGCGCGACCAAACTCTCAGCCCTCTCCAGCAGGGATTCAGCCACTTCTTGGGCCACATCACCGTACTCGGGATTTTCCTGCATCTTGCCCGGCTGGCCCCGCATATGCATGATGCAAACTCCGCATCCACTGCTCAGAACCAACTCGACCATCGCCGCATCGCGCAGTCCCGAGACATCATTGATCAGGTCGGCTCCAACCGCCAGAGCCGCCCGAGCGACCGCGACATTTCGGGTATCGATGGAAATCAGCGCTTCTGGCTTGGCCTCGCGCAGTCCGGCAACGACTGGAATCACCCGGCGTAGTTCCTCTTCATCACTCACTTCCGAGGCTTCAGGACGGGTTGATTCGCCGCCGATATCAATCCAATCTGCGCCGTTGGTCAAAGCCTCAATGGAGAGTTCTATAGCATTTTCTTCGGTTTCGGCACGACTTGCCGAATAGAACGAATCCGGGGTGCAGTTGACGACCGCCATTATCCGTGGAAATCCCTTTCTGATCGGTTTCAGCGCCACGGCGATTCTCGCCTTTCGGCTCTCAGCATAGGGCTGTGAACCGGCCATGTAAGCGCTCTTTCGATGGCATCCTTTATGATATGTGCAACGCGGTTAACTGTGCATGACCGAGGAGGCGATGCTAAATCGTGGTGATTCGGATTTATCTCCGGGCTCTTACCAGGATTCGCACGAGGACACTGCCGAAGCCGTTGCCCTGCTGCCGACGTCGGAGCAATTGGAGATTGCTGAAAGCATACTAGAGCGCCTTAAGCCGGCCGACAAGCAGAATATCGGCTCGATGATTCATTCCCGTGGCCAGTTAGCCGGAATCATTCTCGCCGCGCTGGGAATTTTCTGGTGGCTATCGGTACTGAACATAGGTGCGGATAACGAATACAATCAATACACCTCGCTGATAAGCGGTTTATCTTTCGTCACGGTGTCGTGGTTCCTACCGATTCTGATATTCTTCGGCTCATTGCTCAATGCAATCGGCCGCCATCGCGGCCAGCCGGCGCCGAGTATGTTCGCCGGTATACTATTCCTAATGTGTTTCTTCTTCACCGCAGAACCACTGGTTCGTACCCTCGCCGACGGGGGTGACCTCAATACCGGTCTGTGGCAGACCATCAGGTTGCTGATTCTGGGCAGTGGTGTGTACTTCTCGGCCAATCTGTTCATTGAAGCATTTCTGCTCGATTGGGTGAAGAAATTGGAAGAGGCATATTTCGGTATCGAAATCTCACCGCTTCAGGAGCAAGAGGTCAAGGTTGAATCACTTTCGCCCGAAGAAGACGCTGAGGATAACCCGTCGCCCTGATATGTGCAACGTTTCTCGGCTCGGTTATGACCGACACCCGTATTGCTGTACTGCGCCTCGGTCATCGCAAGGGTCGCGACCCACGCATCACCACCCATCTGGCCCTGGTCGCCCGTGCCTTCGGCGCTGATGAGTTCTATTTGGCCGGCGATGAGGATGCCGAGATGTTTGCGACCCTCAGCGCGGTCGGAGAGCGCTTCGGTGCGGCTTTGAAGATGCAGCACGTGAAAAGCCCGATGGCCCTCATCAAACGTTGGACCCGGCGCGACGCCGGCGATGGTGAGCCGGGAACCGCGGCACACCTGACGATGTATGGAGAACGGTTCCGTGCGGTGATTCCGACAATGCCCAGAAATCGTCCTCTACTGGTGGTCGTCGGCGGGACGAAGGTACCCGCTGAAGTGTTTGAATGCTGTCAATTCAACGTCGCCATCGGCAACCAACCGCATAGTGAGGTCGCCGCACTGGCCTTGTTCCTCGATGAGTGGGGTGGTGATATCGATGTCGCCGAGCGTTTCAAAGACGGGCGCTTGGAAATCGTTCCGAGCAAGGATGGCAAGGTCGTCATCGACCGCGATGATGAGAATCAGGGCTGCTAAGTGGAAGGTGTATCATTACCTGTGGTAACGACCGTATTCGGCCCTAAGC
>JAPOGE010000066.1 GCA_028283345.1 Candidatus Poseidoniales archaeon | reverse complement strand
GGAGTTTCATAGTCTGAAAGTGCCGGAATGGGCGGTGGAATAGGCCATACCGTGCAATCAACCCGTAGCGTATCGGAAATAAAATTACTCAAAATTGGCAGGCAAAGAATGGCTACTGCACTACATTATGGTACTACGATGATGGAGGCCAAGAGCGGCTATGGGCTCGACACTGAGTCCGAACTTCGGCTTCTGCACGGGGCCAGGGAATTGGCCCGAGTCGAAGGCCTACCTGATCTTGACCTGACCTGGCTGGGAGCTCATGCGGCACCACCGAGCCGCGAGGTGAAATCCACAGATGAAAACCTTCAAGCATACGTGGAAGAGATACTCTCCGAGCAATTACCAGCGGTACTCGAGCAGGGAATTGCTCGTTCCGCCGACGTATTCTGTGAACCCGGCTGGTTCACGCTCGAACAGACTGAGGATATTTGCTCAGCCGGCCGAGCCGGCGGATTGGAGATTCGACTCCACGTCGACGAATTTTGCGATGGTGGCGGCATGGCATTGGCAACTGAGTTAGCGGCAGCAACTGCTGACCATGCCCATCATTCGCCGCTGGAATCGAGGCTTGAGGCTAAGAAAAGTGGCACGCTGCAAGGCTTTCTACTCGGCACCCCGCATGTGATGGGAGATTCGATGCCACCGGTCAAAACCTGTGTTGAAAATGATATTGCCTTCACCATAGCTACTGATTTCAATCCCAATTGCCAGACCCTCAGTATGCCTTTCATCGGTAGTCTGGCGGTGCAAAGATGTGGAATTGACCCACTGACGGCACTGGTGGCAGCGACCTGCAATCCTGCTACAGGAATAGTCCGTGATGATGGATTGGAGCAAGGAGTATTGAAAAGAGGGGCGGTCGCTAATCTCAACATCCTCAAATCCAAACACTGGGAGTCGTGGTGTCTACAGCCGGGAATCTCACCAATCGATTGTACTTTCCTCGGCGGCAAAATCGTAGTCAATGAAAAAATGTGAAGTATAGAACAATAATCTATTAATGTAATTAATAATAAAACGAACAAAAAAGGAGTTTCAGTGATAATATGTGGGTGGAGACGGTGGTGTGCACAGCTCGAAGAGGACGCATTGCCAGATTGCGTCGACTACTCGAGGCGCGACAAGCGATGAAGCGGCGATGCGAAGGTTGCCTTGGTGCCTGGGTTGCTCCGGGTATCGGCGACAAGAACCTATTTCTGGTACAGGCAATATTTGTTGACGAGAAATCGTGGAAGAATGCCTCGGAGAAGGTTTCTTCTCAATTGGACTCCAAGGATGGCGGCATTGAATCCGAACTCGGAGGCCCCCCATTGATTGGAATGTTCGATGCCAAGTCTGCTGATCTGAAAATCAGTGATTAAATCGATACCCATGTGGGCGTATAACGTAGGTTATACGAACCAGGGGTGGAGGAGGTCGGTGCGACATCATTACAACATTTGACAAATACCCTTGCAGTACAGCGTTTTCTGGACAACCCCTCTCTCTAAGAGGCAGTTTTGACCATTTTCACTACTCCTCCCCTATACCTTGGTTGGTATATATGGGGGGAATCATTCCGAAGTAGCGATATGGTAGTATTGATAATAAGTTCCTGCTCTGGTATAATTGATAACATGTCGGGAATCGAGGGTTTCTGTTTGAAGTGCAAGACCTACGGGCCGATTACCGACCCGCAGAAATTCATGATGAAGAATGGCAGGACTAGAATGGCCGGTAGTTGCTCCCAGCCAGGGTGTAGTGGTAGAATCTCAAAAATCATCGCGTAGATGACGATTGTTCCACCGATTTGGATAAATACCGACTCACCATAGCGGCATCAAGGGCTCGTGGTCTAGGGGCTATGACGTCGCCTTGACATGGCGAAGATCGCCAGTTCAATTCTGGCCGGGCCCACTCTGTTTATGTGAAACAACGTTATTTTATGATAAGGCAACCAGTGTGTTAATAGTTAATCAGTTTCTGGTAAACATATTTTCATGTATAGCCATTCAACCCCTACTCGGACTCTCCGTGCTCATCGATTTCGTCGATGAATGAGAAGTCCGAACTTCCCCCATCCCATTCGGTGGTGATGTCCTCAACTTCGTCGATTTCACCATCATCGGAAATCGAGATATCTGGGTTCAGACTATATTGAGAGGGGTCGACCTGCTTGACTTCATGTGGATGCAGATCCTCTGGTTCGGGAACCCTCTCGACCAGATGAACGGTCGAATGGAAGGTACCGCATTCAGCACACTGAAGGCTGCCTGAAGGGGAAATTGCATGGCAATTCGGGCAGATACTCGTCGCTTTGAATCGCTCCAGCGGGTCGCCCATATTATCATTCTACGAACATTTCATCCTGAGGTGCTTCAATCTCTTCTCCGGTGTCTTCATCTTCGATGATCACCGTACCCGCTTCATCATCAAATTCGATGATCTTACCAAATATATCGACTCCATCGACCTCGATTCCAATGCGTGAACCGATGTCGATTTCATCATCTTCTTCGTCATCATCGTCATCATCGTCGGCTTCATCATCGTCGGCTTCATCATCGCCATCGGCTTCATCGTCATCTTCTGCATCATCCTCATCATCCTCATCATCTGCATCGTCAGCATCGTCAGCATCGTCAGCATCGTCACCATCACCTTCAGCATCGTCCGCATCTTCGTCATCTCCAGCGTCAGAATCATCTTCGTCATCAGAATCATCGTCGCCTTTGAGAACCCTAGCCTGTGCTCGCCACGATTTGACCACACTATATTGCATGAATAGTGAGCCACCCAGGCCCAATAATCCAATCAGGGTGAAAAGTATCCCATCCCAATAGAATCCAACCGGCATCGAAGATGAATCTCCGGATAGAAGGGTCAGTGAATTAGCACACTTGCTCACCTGTATTTCCTTGTCGCAGGAGTACATATCTCCTGGGTCAATGTAGACGCTCAGTTCAGCCGACCATGTGGCTTTAGCGCCGTCGAATGCAACTTGGCCACCGGTACCATCGACCGGGCCGATTAGTCCGTTGACCAACCAGATGACCGCGATTACCCCAAAAGCGGCATGAATCAAGGGCCAGAATGCATCATTCCATTTCTTACTCATCAACATCTTCTGCAAATTGGTGGGAAATTCTTTTTCCGGCTCGGCTTCCGTTGCGGGTTCGGTATCGGCCGCGATATCCAGGTCCAGACCTTCCAGTGCATTTACTAATTCCATCGGGTCAAGTCGACCGTCATCGTCTTCGTCAAGGGTTTTCAGAATGTGGTAAACATCCTGCGGGGAAAGATTTTCGCCACCTATCTCCTCAATGCCCTTTTGTAATTCGGGACCATCGATCTTGCCATCGTCATTAGTATCCATCTTCTCAAAGACTTCGCGAATACTCAGGTCCGAGTCGGCTATAGCCTGACCGAGACGCCTGAAAGCGGCCATGTCGTCTTCCTCATCATCGGATTTTGAATCGTCATCGGAGTCAGCATCTTCCTCATCATCTGATTTGGAATCGTCATCTGATTCTTCTTCATCGGATTTGGAATCGTCATCGGTGTCAGCATCTTCCTCATCATCGGATTTGGAATCGTCATCGGCGTCTGCATCGGCGTCTGCATCGTCGGCATCACCATCATCACCGGGGTCGGGCTCGCTATCGGCATCATCTCCCGTCTCATCATCAGACTTCTGTTCATCACCTTCATCTGCGACGTCGCTGGTTGCCGCGGTCACGGTTTTTGCCGGCTCGCCGCCGGAGAAGGTATTCTCCAATTCAACGAGATCTATGGTGCCATCATTATCCTCGTCAAGCGTCTCAATCAGGCGGTCGATTTGAGATGGTGGCAAATCGGCGATATTCAATGCCAGTAAGCCCTTCTTGAATTCAAATGCATTGATGACACCATCTTTATTCTCATCGAAGCGCTCAAATAATGCTCGAACTCCGAGCCCTGTGGCGGTGAGCCAATTACCCAATACCTCAATCACATTATCAGCTACAAATGAAACTCCACAATGCGGACATTTGTTCGCATCAAGAGGTGCTAAGCCGCCGCAGGCGCCACAAGCACCGAGCGATTCGTCACTCACTCCGCCGAACGAAACACCACATTTCGGGCACGCTGCCGAATCGATTGAAATGATTTCTCTGCAGGCCCCACACTCTGCCATATTCGCATCCTCTACTACCTCAGCCATAGTCTCCCCTTGTATTGCCAATACAAGTTGTATTTTAATAGTTAATATGCGGTAATTGGTGATTTGTGGATAAAATAATGTAAATCAGGGGGGAATAGGCCGAAGGCTCAAATGCTGTGATTGTAGGGTTTGTGCCGATAGCATGGAGGTGGGAATGAGCCGTGGGCAGGTCCGCACGATTACTTGCGATGATATTTCATCCGTCCACGACTGGCTCGACCGTCGCTTGGAACTTTCATCCGAATCCCACATCCTCATCTCACGCCTACCTCCGAGAAGATTATTGGAGCGCTTGGATTTATCCAAGGTCGAGACGCACTGGTTGACCGAGAACCAGGGCGAAGGTGCATTGTATCCCCACCTCGAGCGGATGGATTCGACCATCCGGCAGAGAGTGGCCAATGGTAACGGAATCATCATTCTAGAGGGGCTGGAATTACTCATCGGTATGCATGGCTGGGATGCCGTAATAACCTTTGTACGAAGTTTGGTCGATGCTATCGGCACCTCACTTTGGAGTCTGTTCCTGCCACTTGACCCACTTACCCTGGAACCTCAGCAGATGGCCATGTTAACACGGGAGGCCCCACGATTCGAATTGCCCGAACATATTGAAGATGAAGATGACACCCCTCTGCCAGAGCCGACCGATACTCCGGTGGTTACGGAACTGAGCGATGGCGCGACCCTTGATTTAACCGAGGACGGCTCCCCACGACTGGTTCATCTGGTGAGATTGCCACAAAGTGGTTTTTCGCAAGCCCTGCTGCGCAAACGAATCATGTCGTGGCGGCGAATGGGGTTGGATGTAAGTGAAGTTGAACCGGCCTTGTCCTATGATGATGACGAACGTGCCTATCGATTATACGCGGTGGTCGAAGAGAAAGTCAGACTTGCGGTTGAATTAGACCGGGTGGTTGACCTATTGGCTTCGACGGGAGAGCGCAAGAACTCGCTGAAGTTCCGTTTCGAGATTCGCCAATTGACCGGTCTTGAAGAGGTCATGCGTTCACTTGATTTATTGGTCGGCGAGTGAACACCCTGGTCTGGTAGATACGGGTGAGGCCTGGATGGGGGGGGTCGAATGAGTCCGAGGGTCTGGTGAGGGCAGAACCTTCTCTTTTGAGGGAGTCACCGGCTATTGTTCGAGGAAATTGAGTGAGATTCTCATAGCCGGGGGATTGTACCTAGTTCCGACTCGACCAGCGATAACCACGAGCCGCTGGCCAATATCTTCGCGACCTGATGCATCTCCCCACTCAGCGAGCGGTCACCGGAGAGCGGCTGCACCACCCCTCGCAGGTTTCGGTGTAATGCCGCGACCCATTTACTCGGGGTCGAGGTAAGATGTTCCAGTGCCTCTCCGGCGACTATCAATTCACATGCGAGCACATCTGCAAGTCGCTCGACCGCTTGAATCAGTGACCAGGCCACGGTTGCCCCCATGCTCACATGGTCCTCCTGGTTGGCCGAGGTTGGAATGTTGATTGCCGTGGCCGGATTGGCGTATACACGCATTTCAGCGATTGCTGCCGCGGCAGCATATTGGACGATCATCATTCCCGATTCAAAACCGGGATTACCGGCCAAGAATGGTGGGAGTCCACTTCGGGCGTGGTCGAGAATCTGGTCGATTCTACGCTCACTTATCGATGCCAACTCAAAGCATGCGAGACTCATCGCATCGCCAGCCAAGGCTAGAATCTCACCGTGGAAATTCCCTTGGCTGATGACTTCATCAGCCCCACGATTTTTCGGATTCGGGAAAATCAGCGGATTGTCGGTCGCTGAATTCAGGTCGATGGTCACAACCTCCTGCAAGCGGTTATGACTTTCCAGCACCGCACCGTGCACCTGCGGCGCACAACGGAAGGAATATGCATCCTGCACAAGATTACAATCAGAATGCATCTGCAGGTTATCTGAGCCCTCCATGAATAGACGGATGCGTTGTGCCACCAACCCCTGCCCGACATGAGGCCGTACCGAGTGAACCCGTTCATCAGCCGGTTTGATACTGCATGAGCGAGCCTCGATCGAGACGGCTAGTATCAGGTCAGCCATAGGCAATAGTCGCGCCAGTTGGTGCTCCGCATCAGCCATCAGTCCGACCATCAGACTGGTGCCGTTTATCAGCGACAATCCCTCCTTTGCCTCTAGTTTCAATGGAATCAAGCCCATCTCAAGGAGCAGTTCCTTGGTCGGCTTCAACTGGCCATTGGTACCGTATGATTGCCCTTCGCCAATCAATGAAAGTGCCATATGTGCTAATTGGGCGAGGTCTCCAGAGGCTCCAAGCGAGCCGATTCTCGGCACCAATGGGGTGATATCGTGGTCGAGGAAGGCGATTAACTGCTCGATGACCTCAAACCTGACCCCCGAATGACCCTTTGCCAGCGAGTTTGCCCGGGCCAACATCATTGCTCGCACATGAGGAATCGACAATGGCTGACCAAGTCCACAGGCATGACTACGAATCAGGTTTAGTTGCAATTCAGCCAAGTCATCTTTGGAAATTCTCGTGTTGACCAGCGAGCCGAATCCGGTATTCACCCCATATACAGTCAAATCCTTGTCAAGTATATTCTCGACCACATGGCGAGCAGCGGCAATCTTCGGCATCGCATCGAGGGCTATTTCGGCTCTCGCCCGACCATATGCAACATCGCAGAGGTCGGTCGTGCTGATGGTCTGGCCATCGAGATGTATGGTACGCATTACAAACTCCCCCAACCACTCTCATCAAATCAATTATCGCCCGAGCCCACCAGTTCCCTCAGGGGGCTGACGTCGGCGATGGAAGGAATGGTGACCACCAAGCCCGGTTCATCCGCCATAGCACGCTTGATGGCGACAAGGGCTTCGTCATTCCTCGCCCATGCTCTTCTTGCCACGCCATTATTCACATCCCATGCGAGCATCATGTGCAGCCTCCGATCGGTATCACTTGAGCCATCGAGCAGTAATCCGAAACCGCCATTGATGACCTCTCCCCAACCAACCCCACCGCCGTTGTGAATACTGACCCAGGTCGCCCCACGAAATCCGTCACCGATGACGTTGTGAATCGCCATATCTGCGCAATAAGAAGAACCGTCTCGAATGTTTGCGGTCTCGCGAAAGGGGCTGTCGGTTCCCGAAACATCGTGGTGGTCGCGCCCGATGACCACCGGGGCTGAAATCTCACCCTCAGCGATGGCTGTATTGAAGGCCTGAGCAATTTTTCGCCTCCCCTGTTCATCGGCATAGAGGATACGTGCCTGACTGCCGACGACCAATTGATGCTGGGCGGCATTTTCAATCCATTTCAGATTGTCACCGAGTTGTTGCGATATGTATTCGGGGCTATTTGTGGCCATTTCTGCGATGACCGCGGCGGCGATTCCATCGGTGGTGACCAAATCCTCTTCCGAACCGCTGGTACAGACCCAGCGAAAAGGCCCAAATCCATAATCAAAGCACATAGGACCCATGATATCTTCAACGTATGAGGGATAAGTGAAATTTCCCTCCTCATCCAGCACATCTGCTCCAGCCCGGCTGGCCTCTAGCAGGAATGCATTGCCATAATCCCAGAAATACATCCCTTCACCACACATGGTGTTGATTGCCGCAACCTGTCGGCGCAATGATTCTTCTACCGCATTGCGAAATTTCTCAGGCTGCTCGGCCATCATTATCTTCGCAGATTCGAAATCGATGCCGGCCGGAAAATATCCCCCTTGCCAAGGATTATGCAGACTGGTTTGGTCACTGCCCAAATCAATTTTTACCTCCCTGGCAACCAGACGTTCCCACAATTCAACAATATTGCCGACATATCCTATCGAAAGTCCGGCCGCCAATTCCCTGGCCTCGATGAGCCTGTCGATGGCCGAATCCACATCCTCGTACAATTCATCGACCCAGCCTTGCGAGTGACGCTTTTCTGCAGCGTGTGGATTTATTTCAGCGATGATGCAGACCGCTCCAGCAATCACCGCCGCCTTGGCTTGGGCTCCACTCATGCCGCCCAGTCCCGAGGTTACGAATGTCACACCTTTCAGACCATCAGGGAATTCACGGGCGAGATGGATGCGAGCTGCATTGAGCAGAGTAATCATGGTTCCATGAACGATTCCCTGTGGCCCGATATACATGTATGAGCCAGCCGTCATCTGACCGTACTGGGTGACTCCCAGCGCATTGAAACGCTCATAATCTTCCTGTGAACTATAGTTTGGAATCATCATTCCATTGGTGATAACCACCCGGGGTGCATCGGGATGAGAAGGGAATAATCCCATGGGATGACCCGAATACATCACCAGCGTCTGCTCATCATCCATCTGTGCCAAGTATTGCATGGTCAGTCGATACTGTGCCCAATTCTGGAATACCGCCCCATTACCACCATAGGTGATCAACTCGTGAGGAAATTGTGCAACCTCGGGACTGAGGTTATTTTGTATCATCAGCATTATCGCCGCCGCATGCGATGATTCACAGGGATAGTCAGAAATCGGGTGTGCCCGCATCGGGTATTGGTTCGGTCGGAATCTGTGCATGTAGATATGCCCATGGTTTCGCAACTCGGTCAGGAATTCCCCGCCCAATTCAAGATGCCATTCAGCGGGAAAGTAGCGAAGGGCATTCTGCAAGGCCAATACCTCCTCACTTGTCGAGAGAATCTGACGGCGCTTTGGAGCGTGGTCGACCTCGGCTGATGGCTCTTGAGCAGGTGGTAATTCAACGGGGATACCTTCGCCGATGTAGCGGCGAAGTTCGGCTAATGCGGATTCGCCCATAATTGATGGTATGGTTAGTCAGTATTGAGCATTGTTCTGTCACACAATCAACTCATGGCGTGGAAAAAATCATCGGGGTGCAATTGATGAAGCATAGCACCTGCGCACAACATGACCAAGTCGCGACCATTGGCACGACTTGCAGGACATACCCAACAGCATCGAGGTACGGTGATACTGGCATCTCTGTGTTCGGTGATAAACAAGATTTTCGATTTGGCACCGCCAATTCTCATCGGTGCGGCAGTAGATACCGTGGTGATGCGTGAATCATCGATTCTCTCCAGCCTGGGAATCACCGATGTCCACCATCAATTATGGGCACTGGTCATCGCCTCGGCAATCATCTGGTCGCTGGAGTCGCTATTCCAATACTTCCATGGCATTCTATGGCGTAATCTGGCGCAAACCATCCAGCACGAATTGCGCATCGATGCATATTCACACATGCAGTCGCTGGAAATGGCCTGGTTCGATGAACAGAGAAAAGGTAACCTGATGTCGATTTTGAATGATGATGTCAACCAGTTGGAGAGATTCCTCGACCACGGCGCCAACGACATTCTCCAGGTTGCGACCACGGTGCTGGTCATCGGCGCCTTATTCTTCGCGATATCATGGCAGGTGGCACTATTCGCTATTCTGCCAATCCCCATCATCCTGTGGGGCTCCTTCCGTTTCCAAGAGCGCATCCAGCCGAGATATACTGAGGTGCGAACCGAGGTCGGCAAACTGAATGCAATTCTCGAGAATAACCTTGAAGGAATAATCACCATCAAGTCATTCACCGGTGAGGCGATCGAGTCCGGGCGGGTCGAGCAGGCCTCACAGCGTTATCGCGCCGCAAATCGAAGCGCGATTGTGATGTCGGCGGCCTTCGTACCACTGATTCGGATGGCGATTCTGGTGGGATTCTGTGCGACCTTGGTCTATGGTGGATATCTCACATTGGATGGGAAGTTGGGGGTCGGAGCATTTTCGGTTCTGGTCTTCATGACCCAGAGACTGCTGTGGCCGCTGACCCGTCTCGGCGAGACCTTTGACCTCTATCAACGGGCGATGGCTTCGACAACCAGAGTTCTGGATCTGCTCGAGGTGGAGCCCGTCATCATTGACGGAGAGGTCGAAGTCTCACGTCTTGCAGGCAACATCTCCTTTTCCGGGGTTGATTTCTCTTATCCCGGGAGAGAAGCGATTTTCACCGACTTGAACCTGAATATCGAGGCCGGAAGAACCACCGCACTGGTCGGCCCGACCGGGGCCGGAAAAACCACCCTGATGCGCTTGTTACTACGCTTCCATGACCCCGATTCCGGTAAGGTGGAAATCGATGGTCATGACCTGACTAGCATTACGATGACCAGCCTGAGGGAAAACATCGCCTTGGTCAGTCAGAGAATCACCCTGTTTCCCGGCACGGTGGGGGAGAACATCGCCTATGGTCGGCGCGATGCTACTCCCGATGAGGTTGAAGAGGCTGCACGCAGTGCTGAGGCGATGGAATTCATTTCCACATTACCAGATGGCATGGACACGCAGATCGGTGAGGGTGGGCACAGGTTATCTGGTGGCCAGAGACAGCGACTTTCGATTGCCAGAGCGGTTCTCAAGGATGCACCGATTTTGATTCTTGATGAGGCGACATCCTCGGTTGATAATGAGACCGAGGCGGCGATACAGCGCTCACTGGTAAGGGTCAGCAAAGGCCGTACGGTATTGGTCATCGCCCATCGCCTATCGACCATTCGCAATGCAGATAGGATTGTCGTCATCGATAAAGGCCAGATAGTTGAAGATGCGACTCACGATGAGTTGGTGGATGCCAACGGAATCTACTCTCGACTGTGGGCGGTACAGACAGGCAGCAAGGGAGCCGACTGAGGATGTTCTCAATCCATTCCCAGGTGTTTTACTTCCACACCAAGCACGTGTTGTGAGTAGTTTCAAATCAGTCATAGGTTATCTTATT
>JAPOGE010000065.1 GCA_028283345.1 Candidatus Poseidoniales archaeon | reverse complement strand
ATCATCAAGAGAAAAATCGCTATTGCATGGTATCTCATGTCCACGTCTATATTGTGACTACAATTAGTAATTGTCCCAACATTTTCTGCGAATAGAGCGCACAAGAGTATGGACGCACAAGCGTCCGTACCGTCCATATTGACGTCAATCGCGGTATAGTCTCCCGGTTTGGACGCACAAGGGTACGGAAGCGCTCATTTCGAGCGCAGGGGTTGCGCGTGTTGCTCTCCGCAATGCCCCATATCAGGATTGGTTCGCCTTGAGGAGGGCCTGGTCGATGTCTGACCACAGGTCCTCGACGTCCTCGATGCCGACGCTTATCCTGACGAATCCGGGGACTATCCCGGCCTCGTATCTGACTTCCTCGGGAACGAAAGAGTGACTGGTGTTGAAGGGGCATTCCACCAGGCTTTCCACCCCGCCCAGGCTAGTCGCCTCGAATATCACCTCGAGCGCGCGTACGAACCTCAGAGCGGCTTCGTCCCCTCCCCTGACTGAGAACGAGAGCATCCCAGTTCCCTTGGGCACTATCCGTCTTGCAACTTCGTGGTCGGCGAAACCAGGGAGGGAGAGGTGGTTCACGCTTTCTATTGAATCGTGACCCTCGAGCCTACGGGCCAGTTCGGCCGCATTGGACACGTGTATCGGCATCCGAGCGTGCAGGGTCTTCATCCCTCGCTCCAGGAGATAGCACATCATCGGGTCTGCGGCCCCTCCGAATCTGGTCTTGAAGTGGAACACTCCCTTGATCAGGTCCTTCCTCCCGACGACGATTCCCGCGGTCAGGTCTGTATGCCCGTTCAGGAACTTCGTTCCCGAATGTATCACCAGGTCGAAGCCCATCGAAATGGGGCGGCATGCCCACGGAGTCGCGAAGGTGTTGTCGACCACCGAGATCAGCCCGTGCTTTTTGGAAAGTGCCGCCATTGCCTCCAGATCGCAAACCTTCAGGACTGGATTGGTGATGGTCTCTACGTAGAGGACCTTCGTGTTCTCCTTTATCGCTGCCTCGAAGGATGAGGGGTCCCTTATGTCGGCCATAGTCACCTCGATTCCGTACCTCGGGAGCTCCGAGGTCATCAGGCCGTAAGTGCCGCCGTAGATGTCAGCCGACGTGACGACGTGGTCTCCCTGTGAAAGAAGGGAAAGCAGGGTGGACGAAATCGCTGACATCCCACTGGCGAACGTTTCACCATCCTCCGCACCCTCCAATGCGGCCACCTTGGCTGAGACCACCTCGGAGTTAACACTGGAGTACCGGCTGTAGAGCAGGGTGTGCTGCCCCCCGGTCTCCACCCACCTCCGGTATTTTTCATCGGTCAACTGGTAGGTGGAGGTAGTGAAAATCGGAGTGGTCGCGGATCCCTCTACGTTGATAGTACCTGACCAGACCACCTTGGTGGCGAATTCCTTGTCGGCGAATCTGTCGTCCATGACACGGGACTGGCAGGTTGTCAATAACGATGCTCATCTCATCCCTACAGTATGTTCAGACCCACAAGCGTCGACAACCCCACCTTATGTTCCCGGGAAAAACGTGTTAAAATCCCGGGTTCGGACCTGTTTAAGCGAGTCGCAGACGCTCATCGATTCTCTTCGCTTGCTCCTCGCGGTGCGTCCGCAGAATCATATCGTCAGGGTTCGGACGCACTAGTCTTCCACCGGCAAGTCGTCTTCGGCCTGCCCCAATGCCGCCAGCACCTTATCGCCAAGGGCGCGGATATCCCCAACATCATCACTGACGATGGTAATCTCAAGTTGACCTTTGGACCGCGTGAAGGAGACCCCATCTAGTTTCGGCACCGCCTGAGCGAGGAGTTTGAGGATCACATTTTCACCACTGCGGGTGATGGTGACCTTGCACTGCACGTCATCGGCCATATGATGGCCACACGCCCCTCTCCTTTCGCTCTAATGGTTGTGTTGAAAGTGGATGGCACTCACGGCTGGGTGTGAGCGACGAGGAGGAGTCCGGCCAGGAAGTGGTCATCGAACCTGCGGCCGAAGAGCCCCTCCAAGGTCTTCCTGAAGAGGAAGAGCTGATATTTTCAACCAGCCATAAGGAATTGCTACTACCCTCATCCATTCCGGTATCCTCGGCCGCCCGTATCCTCGCGCTGATTCTCATCGTTGCTGCCTCCTCGGGGCTGTACAATGGTTGGGACTACACCCAACCCGATGCCGGGCTGGTGCGGCCGCACGAATGGGTGTGGAAGATGGGCTTGAGTGCGCCGAATGGCTCGGCGGTATTGACTGGAGTTGTAACCACTGCCGATGGTCTACCGGCGAATAACCATACGGTGTTGATATCGATGACGCCGACCACCAGTGCGGCGACAGAGAATTGGGCGGCTGAGACCTTGACGCTGGAGGATGGGAGTTTCCGGTTGGAGAACCTGTCCTCGGGAATGGTGGCGCTCGAGGTATATCCGCCGCTATCGTCTGGAGAATCCAAGGGAATGGTTCACCGCCTGCTATTGTCACCACCGCCGCTTTTCCTAGAGCCGGTAGGTTTCACCCATATCGAAATCTCGATGCCCAGTGAAGCCGAGCACCAAGCGGCATTTACTGACAGTGGCAACACCTCATTCCGGGTCGATTACCGCCCCTCGGAGATGGAACAGCCACTGCTCGACCCCGGGGCCATCGGTGTCTACGTGATGCTCGGGTTCCTGTTCATCGGGTTGTCATTTATATCCCTGACATTCGCGATTGTCGGATTATGCAGTGGGATGCGCGGCCATCTCCGTATATCCTCGGTTCTAGCCTTCTTTTCGGTCGGTTTCCTGTGGTCGTCGTGCTTTTTGGGTTTGCTCGGCTTCGGCTTGACCTTCGCCATCCCCAAGCGAGAGGGCTGATGAACTAAACAGGGTCGGCCTTATTGCCCGCAAGGACACCCTCCGGACAGGGCGGAAAATGCAGATTGAGGACTATGCCTGGATGGTACGGGATTTAGGCGAACGCCCATCCTCTCTCCATCTCGCCGATGAGTACCTGTATGCCGGAGGCTGGGATGGCCGTCTGACCTGCTGGCATCTCGAGGGTGAGCGGAAATGGACAGTGCAATTACCCGACCGGATTCAAGAGATGGTGTATCGGGATGGGGCGGTTTTCCTCACCTCGGGGCTTTTTGTGATGCGGGTGAGCAGCGGCGATGGTTCGGTTGATTGGCAGGTCGAGACCGAAGGTTCGGCCGACTCGATAGTATACGACTCAGAAAAGGAGCATATCCTCGTCACCTCGTCGGTATACGATGTCGAGCACGGTGATTTCATGGAAAGTGCGTGTTGGCGAATCGAATCCACCAGCGGCGAGATTCTCGATGTCCAGAGATTCACCGAACGACCCTGGCACCTTTCACTTCAGGATGGCAAGGCACGGCTTGGAATCGGGCGGCCGCGCGGGGGGATTTTATTGGTCGCTGAGAATGGCGATATTGAATGGAATGAATTAGGTGATGAGAGCCCGGTCACCTGTGGGGCAGATGGACACAGCAGCCAATTATATGGCCATGCAAATGGCTCGATCAGCCGCTGGAATGGCACCACAGCAAATCTGATAACAACCAGAGAGCACCAGATTGAGACCATTGCCTGTATCCCGTCTGGACTTCTTATCGGATTGGAAAATGGAATTGTTGAGGCACTCACCGAGGCCGGAGAAGAATCTTGGAGCAGGCAATTTGCGGGGACGATAATCAATGCATTGGGTGGAATGACCATCACCGGCACACCCACCGCATGGTTGCAATATCGCATCGCGAGTGGGGGTGGCCTAGCGGTCTGCAATGCTCTGGATGGTGGTGAAATCGCCGAGTTCAAATTCAATTGTTCTCCAACCGCCATTGCCACTTCAGAGCAGTTCTCGGTTGTGGCAACCGAGAATGGCGATATCTTTCTCATCGAGGCGGGGTTATTCCAACGGCGCTTATCCGTCGCTGTCGATGGTGAGAAAAGTGGTGGAGAAACCGAGGTTGAGAGTGAAGGCACCGGTGATTTGGTAACGGTTGCCGAGAAGCGTCGCGAAATGATGGCAAAACTGCGCCGGTTGCGTGGCGAATAAGATGTTATTTTCGCTGGGGCTCCGCTGTCACTCCACCGGAAACACCCCTTTCCTTGTATGATTTCTCTTGGAAACAGGCATTATTTCCGGAAGGTTTTTAGACCACTGACACCCACGTCACTTTTGCCGCTTCATTGGAGTGGTGGAGCGACCCTTCGGGGGAGCTTCGGGCCATCCTGCCGGTCGGCCACCCAAACCGGGTTGAGACCGGACTCAGGCGAAGAGATTCGTCTGTGCAGATGAGCGAGGAATGTGCTTCGGCATAGAGCTCAAACATCCACAGGAGGACAGGGAACTTCGGTTACCTGCGCTCGTGGCGGGGAGGAGGGAAGACTTCGGTCTGAACAAATCCAAGCCAATGAGAGGAGAGGGCTTCCTTCGGGAAGAAGCATCTACCGGTGAAATGGGGAAAAAATCCACCGACCAGGTGCGAAGCGGGCTTGCTCGCCGAGCACGACGAGTTTCGGCTTGTTTCGGTAGGAAAATGAAACCGTTCGGGAGGAGATCTGGCTTCGGTCAGGCCAAATCCCAAAACATGGGATGAAGAAGCCCCTCGGGGTGACGGAATCTCATGGGTTCAGGAAGCACTTCGGTGTGGAAAGAGCCACCCGATGGGGAAGCGAAAGTCCTCGGACTGGAGCCAACCATCACAGCGGAGGCAGGTAGAGGGGCGATTCCCACCCGGAAGAAACCCCCCTACCTGCTCTCCCATCCTGCTTTCACAGGTTAGGTGACGGCCCTCGCTTTCCGCTTAATATGTTAGCGAGTCTATTCGACCCTCCATGGGCGTTTGCCAACCTCTGCAAAAGAGCCATCCAATTTTAATGACCATCACACG
The DNA here is from genome assembly GCA_028283345.1 of Candidatus Poseidoniales archaeon. Lineage (GTDB taxonomy): Archaea > Thermoplasmatota > Poseidoniia > Poseidoniales > Poseidoniaceae > UBA60. The sequence goes on along the minus strand of JAPOGE010000065.1, from coordinate 6,294 downwards.
GCCTGCCGCTGAAGATTTAACCGCTTAATCAGGCGGGCCAGTCATGTCCTCTGGCTTGACCCAGGAATCGAACTGGTCTTCGGTCACCATTCCCAACTCGAGTGCACTACTGCGCAGGGTCAAGTTGTTTTCGTGGGCATGCTTGGCAATCTGTGCGGCCTTATCATAACCGATGTGGTTATTCAATGCCGTCACTAGCATCAGTGAGTTATCAAGGTGGGCGCGGATATTTTCCTCGTTCGCCACCAGCCCGACCACACAACGGTCGGTAAAGGTCCGACACGAGTCAGACAGGATTCGGCACGAGTGCAGAAGGTTGTGAATCATCATCGGTTTGTAGACATTCAACTCAAAGTTCCCCTGGCTCCCCCCGATGGTGATGGCGGTATGATTACCCATTACCTGACAACAGACCATGGTCATCGCTTCGGCTTGGGTCGGATTGACCTTGCCCGGCATAATCGACGAGCCCGGCTCATTGGCCGGGAGTGATAACTCGCCGAAGCCACAGCGTGGGCCCGAGCCGAGCCAGCGGATATCGTTGGCGATCTTCATCAGGCTGGTAGCCAAGGTATTCAGCGCCCCCGAGGCGGCGACGATTGCATCATGGGCCGCCAGTTGAGCGAATTTATTATCCGCGCTGGTGAATGGTAATTCTGTACGTGCAGCGATTCCTTGGGCCACCATATCAGCAAATTTGACGTGGGTGTTGAGGCCGGTACCGACCGCGGTGCCACCGAGCGCCAACTCATAGATGTCGGTGAGAGAGAATTCAATTCGCCGCAGGTTGGCATCGAGCATCGCCACGTAGCCGCTGAATTCCTGCGACAAGGTCAGCGGTACCGCGTCCATCAGGTGGGTACGACCGATTTTGACGATACCTGCGAATTCCTCTACCTTGGCTGCCAGTGCATCGCGCAGGTGGCGAACCTGTGGTAATAATGTGTGAACCAATTCCTCGGCCGCGGCGATATGCATGGCGGTGGGAAATGTATCATTGGATGATTGTCCACGGTTGACGTGGTCGTTGGGATGAATGGGGTCGTTACTCCCTAATTCCCCACCGGCGAATTCAATCGCTCGGTTGGCGATGACCTCGTTGGCATTCATATTGGTCTGAGTGCCACTTCCGGTCTGCCAGATGCGCAGAGGGAAGTGGTCATCGAGTTTCCCATCGATGACCTCCTGTGCCGCTTCCTGAATCAGGCCGCCACGTTCTGCGTCTAACTGGCCGAGGGCGACATTGGTCTCTGCCGCTGCCTGCTTGAGGATTCCAAAGGCGCGAATTACAGCGCTAGGCATGATATCCGCGCCAATGTCGAAGTTGATGAGTGAGCGTGCGGTCTGCGCTCCGTAATAGTGGTCTACGGCAACCTCGACCTCGCCCATGCTGTCCTTCTCGATGCGATACTCGTCGGCCATCCGATTCCCTCACTACCAATGGAGTGGCGCCTCATCCTTACGATTTTCCCTTTTCCCCTGATGAATCAGGGCCGATGGCGGTGGTGATTCTACCATTCACCCACACCCCTCGATACATCAACGTGGTATGGAACGGAAGGATGAACTCGCCGTGTGAATTCAGGGCGATTAACCCCCCTCGCCCACCCAGAGGTACAACCTCTTCAAGCACCCTGTCGCCAACATCGGCTAGGGTAAGTTCAGTAAGTTCAAACAAATCAGCAAACCGCTTCGCCGCGGCGGTGCGAATGTAAGCCTCGCCAATGCCGGTGCAGGATACCGCCACCCGTCGGTCAGCCCATGTACCAGCACCGATTATGGCAGTGTCACCGATTCGTCCAGGTGTTTTTCCAGTCAGCCCACCGGTTGAGGTGGCAGCCGCCATCTCACCATCGATATCGAGGGCAACGGCACCTACCGTTCCCGCCGGGGCGCGTTCAGTTTCAGGGTCGTGGTCGAGAATCGCCGCCAGCGCCCCATCATCTTCATCGGTGCTACCGGGTCGGTCTTTGGTTGTCTGCCATTTGCTCCATTGCGCCCGGCGCAGATCGGTTTTCAACCAATCACTCGTAACCATTTCCAATCCAGCATCGCGCCCCAATTCTTCGGCTCCCTCACCGATCATCATCACCGGCCAGCCACTTTCGAGCAGATATTTGGCCAGGGCTATCGGGTGTTTGGTCTTCTTCAGGCCAGCACAGGCACCGGCGGCACCATCGGGCCCATTCATTATCGATGCATCCATCGAAATATCACCCTGCGCATCGAGCACCGAGCCACGCCCGGCATTGAAGAGCGGCTCATCTTCCATTATCTGCACCGCGATGGTTACCGCTTGCAAGGCGCTGATATCGTTCCTTTCCAGAGCCCCTCCGACCTCCTGTAGGATTATCGTCAGGCAATCGATTCGCCCCGAGTCCAATTTGGTCGGCCCTCCCCACGATCCATCACCCCCGGCACCACCGTGAATCAACAGAACCGGCACTGACATCCCTCAAACTCTACCGAGGCTGATAATCTGTTGTGGGGTGTCCGGGCGGTCATCCTGCTTGGCACATCGCTCAATAGCCCTGACCACATCCATTCCAGCGCTGACTTCACCGAATATTGCATGCTTGCCGTCGAGCCAGTTACAGACCACCGTGGTCAGGAAGAATTGCGAGCCACCGGTATTGGGTCCGGCATTGGCCATCGACAATAATCCGGGGCGGTCATGGCTCAGTGCCAGGGCCGAGGGCTCACAGGCAATTTTCCAACCCGGGTCACCGGTTCCGGCGCGCGCAGAGTTCGGGTCGGAGGAGTGGGGGCAACCACCTTGCAGCATGAAGTCCTCGATAACGCGGTGGAAGTGCAGTCCGTCATAGTAGCCGCTATCGACGAGTTTGAGGAAGTTGTCGGTGGTCTCTGGACATTTATCGGTATACAGTTTCAGCGAAATATCACCGGCTGAAGTTTTCATCACGAGGTCGGTCATAAGAGAGGGGGTACAGCCGTATCGTTTGAGGCCATCGCCGGGGCAGAGTCAAAGAATCGCCTCGCTCTCGGATACTCATGTTCGGCGATATCGAGATACCACCGGAGGTCTTTGAAATCGGTGGAAAAGCCATTGGTGGTGGATTATTATTGGTGGCGGTGTTACTCTTCATCCAAGGATATCGACGGCTATTTTTCCTGATTGGTGGAGTCGGCGGTCTGATAGGCTATGTCGTCAGCGGATTGCTGGCACCATTCGTCAGTGGATACATCGACGAAAGAGAACTCGTATTACTCTGTGTGGGTTTGTTTTTCTTCTTGGCCTTCCACTTATCAAAGACCACGATTCGGATGATGGGTTCGATGATAGTATTCTTGTCAATGATAATGGTTTTAAGGGTATTTGCGGCGATATTCGCCATCGACTTCGAACAGGATTTCGGCAACCTCGGTGCCGGAATCATCGCCATCATCGTGTTTTTCTCGCGGATGAATATTCGCGAGCGTTTACCGATGTTGATGTCGGCGGTATTATCGGCTGCCTGTTGTCTTGCGGCGATTCACATGTTACTTGGCGGCATCATCTCAGGAATTGACCTGACCGCCCCGCGCTCATCGAGTTTCGTCGTGGTGATGACCATTCTGAGCATCGAAGTGCAAAATCGTGACCTGAGGTTGTGGACCGAGATGAAGTTGCGACAAGAGGTAAAAAAGGAACTCGTCAAAGAGGGAATCTTGGAGAAAAAGTCGATTTTCAAGCGTCTTTTCAGTACCGATAAATGGAAGGAAGAGACCGGAATGCCGCCAAATGACAGGCTGTCACTGGAGCAATTACACGCCAAGTATCACCCGGCTGAAAAAACACCTACGACGCATAAAGACAGGATCAAGCACTTGCAAAAATCCCACCGGTAGAAGTAATAGCGCGAGCGAGTCTTCCATGAGAGGTCATCGAGCAGGCTGTGGGCTGGCCGCATTCACCGCCTCGCTCACACCGGCCGAATAGCGCTCAAAGTTAGCCTTGAACATCAGTGTCAACTCATCGGCCTTGGTATCATAAGCGGCACCATCAGGCCAGGTGTTGCGGGGAATGAGGACCTCATTCGGAACCCCGGGACAAGTGGTCGGAACCGCAAAACCGAAACGCTGGTCAACAATGAATTCAGCGGAGTTCAAACTTCCGTCAAGGGCGGCATTCAACATCGCCCTGGTCCAGGGGATGCGCAGTCTCTTGCCGACCCCATAAGGCCCACCTGACCAGCCGGTGTTGATGAGCCAACAGGTCGAGTCATGCTGTTCCATCTTGTCGGAGAGCAGGTCTGCATAGACCCCGGGATGCATCGGCATGAACGGCTCACCGAAGCAAGCCGAGAAAGTCGCCTGCGGCTCCTTAACCCCGATTTCGGTGCCCGCCACCTTGGCGGTATAGCCGGAGATGAAATGGTACGCGGCCTGTGCTGGAGTCAGTCGGCTGATAGGGGGTAGGACGCCAAAGGCATCACAGGTCAGGAAGATGACGTTCTGTGGATGACCACCCATCGAATCCTCGGTGCGATTGGCGATGAATTCGATTGGATATGAGCCGCGGGTATTCTCAGTCAGAGAGGTATCGAAGAAGTCGGGTACTCCCGCTTCATCGATGACTATATTTTCCAATACCGAGCCATAGCGGCGTGTGGTCGAGAAGATCTCCGGCTCATCCTCTTCACTGAGATTGACCAACTTGGCATAGCAACCACCTTCAAAGTTGAAGATGCCATTAGGACCCCAGCCATGCTCATCATCACCGATGAGCTGGCGCAGTGGGTCAGCGGACAGGGTGGTCTTGCCGGTTCCCGACAGACCGAAGAAGATAGCGGTATTCTCTCCGGTGGTATTTGCAGAGCAGTGCATCGGTAGCATCGCTTTTTTCGGCAGATTGTAATTCATCACCGAGAAAATCGACTTCTTGATTTCTCCAGCGTAGCGGGTACCTCCGATAAGCACGGTTTTCTCGGCATAGTTGACGATGACGAAGACCTTACTGTTCACCCCGTCGACCTGCGGGTCGGCCTCGAAGTGAGGGGCGTGCAGGACGACGAAATCATAGTCGTGGGAATTCAATTCATCCTCGCTCGGTCGGATGAACATATTGCGGGCGAAAGTTGCGTGCCAGGCAGTCTGTGAGATCACACGAATCGGTAGGCGATGTTCGGGGTCGGCGCCACAGTAGAGGTCTTGAACAAAGAGCGTATCCTGACCCGAGAGATAGGCGATGACCTTATGTTTCAAGTTCTCATAAACCTCACTGCTGGTCGAGACATTGACCTTACCCCAGTTGATGTGTTGTGAACTCTCTTCCTCGTCGACTATGAACTTGTCATTTGGTGAGCGCCCGGTGCGGTCGCCGGTTTCGGTGACCAAGGCACCATGTGCCGATAATATCCCTTCGCCTCGGGCCACCGCAAGTTCAATCAGGTCACCTGCCGATAGATTCCAGTGGACGACTCCGGTGGGTGACAGACCGACAGCCGCCAATTCCCGGCCCGAGGGCTTTCCACTACCCTCACATGCGGGCACTGCCATGTGGTGAGGCCATACTTCTCGCCTTTGTGCCTTGCGGCAGTAAATCATCCTCACAGATGACCATATCAGCGCGCCTTTGATGTGCGAAGGGTGGCCATCGGTAACCATGGGAGATGATGGCGATGGGCAACCGCAGCCCGATTCATCTTCCGGCAAAGACCGAATCATCATCAGTCGAGCATTCGAGATCGGCGGTGGTCTGGATTTATCTGACTTCATGATTGTACCGGCCATCGATGAAGCCCGTGAAGACGATGTTCGTGACGATGCAATTCGCGCCGAAGTCAGCGCTGAGGCGGCTGCCGAAGCGACTGGCGGAGCGGCTGGCGGAGCGGCTGGCGGAGCAGGCGCGGGTGATGCCGTGTTCGATGAAGCGGTGGGAAACCTCCTCGACCCATTTGAAGTCCCGCAGGATGATGTGACCCCGACCGGGCGAGCCGGCGAAATACTACGCGACGGCACCATTGCCGTCGCTCCGGACCGGGATACGATCACCGAATTGGCGGTCGAGGGCGAGAAACGCCTGCACTGGTCGTTGATGGTGACCATGATAGTCGTCTTTTCGCTGATTGGTTGGCTGGTCGGCACGATTCTACCTCCACTGGTCGGTGGCCTCGGACTGCTCCTCCTGGCTGGCTTGGGGCTATGGCTGGGCGAGCGTTGGATTCCCAACCCGAATATGCGGATTCTCGGTGTTACCTGGGTCATCATCTCGATGAAGTTACTCTACGGTTTGGCCATCGACCTCCATCATTGGGGAACCCTGTCGGAGTACGCTCCCACGGGAATCAGCGC
>JAPOGE010000064.1 GCA_028283345.1 Candidatus Poseidoniales archaeon | reverse complement strand
AGGCTATGCACTGAGAATCCACACCTTCCCGCACCATGTTCTGCGCGAGAACAAGCAGGCTACCGGAGCCGGTGCTGACCGCGTCTCACAGGGAATGCGTTGCGCCTTTGGTAAGAATGTCGGCACTGCGGCCAGGGTCAAGCGCGGCCAGCGAGTAATTTCTCTTCACTGTCATGCGGAGGACTTCTTGACCGCAAAAGACGCTCTGCGTAAGGCGAAGATGAAGTTGCCGACCCCATGCTCGGTATCTCTGGTCCGAGGACACGAACTAGTCAAGGGACTGGCTTGAACCAAGGCGGCGATACCATCGCCACCGAAGAGGAAAAAATTGCTCTGCTCAGACAGAGCATCGCCGACGCGCCACTCATCTGGAAGGGCGATTACCCGTATTTCATCCACCCGCTGACCGATGGCGTGCCGCGCCAGGAGGCTGAACTATTGGCCGCGGCCAGAGACTTGGTGATGCGACGGGTTGATTGGGATGAAATCGACATCATCCTCGGCATCGAGGCGATGGGGCTGCCATTGGCCGTGGCGCTGAGTCTGGCCAGCGGCAAGCCCTTGGTGGTTGGGCGCAAGCGAAGTTACGGCTTGCCGGGAGAATACGCTATCGACCAGTCAACCGGCTATTCAAAGGGTGAGATATTCCTCAACGACATCAAGGTTGGCGACCGAGTTCTACTGGTCGACGATGTCGTCAGCACCGGGGGGACTCTGGAACCGATATTGCGGGCGATTTCGGCGATGGGTGCAATCGTTGCTGACTGCTGGGTCATCTTCGACAAAGACGACGGAATGCAGAGACTACGTGACCTATTCAACTGCCCCCTCAACAGTCTCTTGAAAATCGCCATAATCGAGGGTAAGACCGTGGTGATGGATTAACCTTGTAAAGAATTGATTCAATAGAATGAACGTCGCCGCAAGGGTCACGAGGGAGGCACTGAACATGGATATGGACCTTCATAACTTTGAACTTGACGAGCTCATCGAGAGAATCAAACAGGGTGACCACAGGCTGATCGCCCTACAGATTCCCGAGGGTCTGAAGATTCAGGCGCTGGATTTGATGGATAAAATCGAGACCGAGACCGCCTCCAAGGTGGTCTTGGCTGCCGACCCTTGTTATGGGGCCTGTGATCTGGTGCATGATAAGATGCGCATGATGGGCGTTGAAATGGTCGCTCATATGGGCCATAGCCAGATGAATATTGATTCTGGAATGCCGACTCAATTCATCCCTGTCACCTATTCAGGAGACCCGGAATTAGAGCCGGTTCTACCATTCCTCCATGCCCATCGAAAGATTGCCCAAGGTCGCCTCAATGGTGCGGTGACGGCTGACAATGAATTGAGTGAAGATGAAGCTCAGGAGCGCTTTCTCGATGCGGTCGGCAGGCTCGCCCCGCTGGCCGATGCCAAACTCGGGCTGGTCGGCTCGATTCAGCACCTACACATGCTCGAGCAATTCAAAACTCGACTTGAATCTGCTGGATTTGAGGTGACGATTCCTATCGGTGGCGATAGGCTGACCCTTCCGGGGCAGGTATTAGGCTGCAATTATTCTGGTGATGACCCTACAATCGGCCACTATCTTTTCCTCGGCTCAGGTGATTTCCACCCCATCGGTCTGGTTCTCCACACCGGCAAACCATTGGCGATGCTCGACCCATATACCGACGATGCGAGTGAAATGTCGCGTGAGCGGATTGAGCGGATTCTGCGACAACGATTCGGTATGATAATGTCGGTGCAGGATAGTAAATCGTTCGGAATCCTCATCGGTGAGAAGCCGGGGCAGATGCGCCGTAGCCTCGCTCTGAGGATGAAAAGGCTACTTGAGAAGCATGGCAAGAAAGGTTACCTGCTCGCCCTCGAACACATCGGGCCCGAATTGATCGACTTCTATCCGGTCGATGCATTCGTCAATACTGCGTGTCCGCGAATCGCTATCGATGACGCGGCCAAATATGCCAAACCACTGATTACTCCATTTGAGTTAGAGGTCTCCCTGGGGGAGAAGAAATGGGAGAATGGATATCAATTCGACGAAATCCCTTGATTCCCGCACGGGCGTGGAAAAACTACCTTCAACACTCTTTTCAATGGCGTATGTTCAATAACGGTTGTCGTCCACCGTCCTCAGCCATGAGCAATTATCTCGACCGAATTGGCGCCGGGCTCATCGTCGATGATGCCGCGCCCTTCAATTTCGACTTCCTCCCACCCGAATTGGTGATGCGGGACGAAGAATTGGCTAAGTTTGCAACTATGATGAGTGCAGTGGTAAGCCAAAGCGGCAGTTCCACGGCTATTGTAACCGGCTTTGTAGGCACCGGAAAAACCGCTCTGGTCATGCGTTTTTGTGAAGACGTGAGCCGCCGGTTCAGAGACCGCCGCAAGATTCGCTCCGTTGTCGTCAATTGCCGAAATGCTTCGACCAAACCCGAGGTCCTGAGGAATATCGTCCAGTTCCTCGACCCTCGCCACCCCGACCGTGGTCTGGGTAGTGGGGAGATGCTCTCCAGCGTGCGCAAGATGCTCAGGTTCTCAGGAGAGCATCTCATCATCGTACTCGATGAAGTCGACCATCTTCTGCGCCGTTCTGGTGATGATATTCTCTACAAATTGTTACGGATCGATGAGGGGCACAAGGACCACGGAACTCTGTCGCTGATTCTAATCAGTCAAGAGCAGACTCTGGACTTCCTCGAGGACGCGGTCATCTCTCGCTTCGGGCGCACGAATCAACTGCGCCTCAAGCGCTATGACGAAGCGGGATTGATGGCAATCGCCCGCCAACGTGCCGGTCTTGGTCTGGTCGATGGCTCGTACGATGATGGTATTCTCAGGCTGGTAGCCCAAGCTGCGGCTGATATCTCCGATGCACGGGTGGTGATCGAATTACTCGAAGGCGCGGCCAAGCGTGCTGAGTTGGCGGGTCGCTCGGTGATTGAGCCCAAGGATGTACAAGCAGTCTCCAACCTCCAACCAACCCATCTCGAGGGTATCGAAGTCGATGACCTGCCACCTCACTGTATGATGGTGTTGTTAGCGGTTTGTCGGCGCTTGAAAACGGTCAACGAAATCGCAACCGGAGATGTCGATAGCATCTACAAAGTCATCTGTGAGGAATTCGGGGTCGGGGCCAAGGGGCATACGACGCTGTGGAAACACCTGAAACGGCTCGAGGACAGCGGTATTCTGGTGGCGCGTTCATCGACGATTTCACATGGACGCGGAAGAACCCAGTTCTTCTCGATGCCCGACGCCCTGCCGACCAACATTGAAGGGCGTCTGGAAACCCTGATCCCAGCACGACTGCGACGCTGATGTAAGTCGATGTGCGTCATTTTATGTCGACCTCTCGGCCGGTGGGGCTAAATACGGGTCTCATGTCGCCGTGACGCTGAGGTTTAGAGATGGCTGAGGACAACACTTTCATCGCAGTAATCAACGATACCGATTCGGCCAATAAGGGCAAGAGTTACTCCTTGTCAATCGGGGGTACAAATTATAATCAGTTCCTCGGCAAGAGAATCGGTGATACCATCGACGGGCTGTTCGTAGGCGAGGGTGACATCACCTTGGCGGGTTATACCTTGGAAATCGCCGGCGGGTCGGATAAGACCGGAACCTCGATGCGAGGTGACTTGGATGGTGGCGCTCGCAAAGCCATCCTGGTGACCGAGAGCACTGGATTCAAAGGCCATAAGTTGGTGTACAAGAATAGTAAGCGTTACCGCTACAAGCCCGATGGCCTGCGCAAGCGCCGATACTTCCGCGGCAATACCATTACTCAAGACACCCGACAAATCAATCTGAAAGTCGTTAAACACGGAAACAAGAACCTATCCGACCTCCTCGGCTCGGGCGCGAGTGGTGGGGATTGAATCGGGATATCTGGCTAGAGCGAGGTGAGGAAAGGATGGCGAGGATACTTCCCCGTCAACCCGAAGTCAACATTGGTTTAGTCGGTCATGTCGACCATGGAAAGACCACCCTTACCCAAGCCCTCTCGGGAGTTTGGACCGACAAACACAGCGAAGAGCGAAAGCGTGGGATCAGTATCAAACTGGGCTACGCGGACACCGCCTTCTACCGGACGGAAAAAGGCGAGTTCTACTCTACTGGGCGACGCCCGGACGGTGGTAAGGATGTCACCGAGGAATTACAGCGGGTGGTTTCTTTCGTCGATGCCCCCGGTCACGAGACCCTGATGGCGATAATGATCACCGGTGCCAGCATCATGGACGGTGCCATGCTCATGGTGGCGGCTAACGAGGCCTGCCCGCAACCACAGACCCGCGAGCACCTGATGGCTTTGGGAATCGCTGGAATCGTGAATATCGTCGTGGTGCAGAATAAGGTCGATCTGGTCAGCAAGGAAAGAGCGCTTGAGTCGTTTAAGGAAATCAAGGAATTTCTGAGCGGTACAATTGCCGAAAACGCGCCGGTAATCCCAGTGTCAGCTCACCACGATGTCAATCTGGACATTCTTATCGAAGCGATTGAAGTATTCATCCCGACCCCGCAGCGTTCAAAGGCTGAAAAATCGCTCATGCATATCGCCCGCTCATTCGACATCAATCGCCCCGGGGCGCGCCCCGAACAATTGCAGGGCGGGGTGATCGGTGGCAGTATTGTTTCTGGTACCTTCAAGATCGGCGACGTTGTCGAAATCGGACCGGGGAGAAAAATCGAGAAGAAAAAGAAGGTTACCTACGAACCTATCAAGACCACGATTACCAGTATGCAGGGTGGCGGTAATAGCCTTGAGTTGATGCAGTCAGGCGGGCTTTGTGGCCTCGCCACACCGCTCGACCCAGCCGTCACCGCCTCGGATAATCTCTCGGGTCAGGTGTTAGCCAAGGTTGGAGAATTACCACCAGTACGTGAAATTATAGAAATCGAAATCAACCTATTGTCTGAAATGCTCGGTAGTGATGTGGACAAGCCGGAGAAGGTCGCGCCGCTGCGAGGCGGAGAGATGTTGATGGTCAATATCTCGACCGCCACCTCGGTAGGTGTGGTCTCAAATATCGGTGGCGGCAAAGCGACCTTGAATCTTCGCCTACCCGTAGTCGCCGAAGATGGTGGAAGAATCAGCCTTTCTCGGCGCTCGGGTACCCGCTGGAGATTGATAGGATATGGAGTCATCATCTGATTTCTGAGTTGTTTCAGATGCAGAAAGTACTGGTAGATACCTGTGGCTGGGTCGCTATTGTCGAAGCCGGGTTACACCTCGATCAGGAATTGTCGAATCTGGTCGGCACCTTCGAGTTGGTGCTTCTCAAGTCGGTGGATGAAGAGTTGCAAGAACTTCAAGCGCAGCGCTCAAGTACGCTGCTTCTCGACCTGCTGGAGAAGAAATCCGTGCAACAAGAAACGCCCGCAGATGTTGGGAATCATACCGACGACCACCTCCTGGCACTCGCCAAAGCAAATTCCTGGCCGGTTATCACCATCGATACCGGCCTCAAGCAAAAGTTACTCTCCACCGGATGTCAGGTCATCGAAGTGGCGCAACGTCGACGCCTTAGAATGCTTAATTGAGGATTATTGGGCGCCCGTATTCCTCACGATTATTGCTTCTATTCGAACTTCGCACTTCCCTCGGGCTTCGCCCCTAGTCCAGTGCTCACATTACGGTGCGAGCGCCTTTGAATCAATACGCGTAAGGTGGTTCTCGTGCCTACGGGCGAACTCCCTTCGCGGCTTCGCTGCTCAGTCTAGTTCTTCCATGTCGGCCTAAACCTTATCTCCCGAAAGGTCCACTGGTTTCACCTGTCCGAGAAACTTGTGAGCCGATTCAACCCCTATGAGTTGGTATCATTGTTAGAGCGTGGAGGGGTTTCGCACCCTTCTGCACGGATATTGGTGTGTTTACTGGTCAAATGACCGAATGATAGCCCGGGATTGCAGAATAGTTGTGGAATACGCCAGCCCGAAGTAAGCATTGGGGTAGCCGAATTGGTGGAATTGGGGATAGTCGAAATAGAGGCGGTACGCAGGAATGGAAGAGGCCGGCCGCGCCACCTTTACTCGTTATGCGGCGGAATCGAAGCACCTCTGGAGCCGATATTGCTACGAGCGCACAAGAATTTGGAAAATTTGGCCCGCGAAATAAGCAGACTCGAGCAGATTGCAGACGGTGATTCATGAGTTTCACGGCAAAGTGAATAATTCGTCATCGCCGTGACCATCCAACAAACGTAATTTTACCGCCGCATCAATCCATGCATGGGCATAATTTATTGCCGCGAATGAGCGCACATAGTCCCCTTTTTCCTTGAAATGGGTGGCGTCGGAAGAATAATCATCAGCCATCCGCAGCAAAACTTGCAATTGGCGGCCGGCATCTGAATCTGCCGCCACCAAAGGTGTTGAGTCGGCTCGGGCTCGGGCGGTAAGTGCCAAGTAGTGGTCTAATCTCTCCTCGTCAACCGTGCGGTTGACCTCGGCCGCATCCTCGGCCATTCAGTCACCTCTACTCTGGAGTTGCAACATTCTGCGAACATCCTCGGATCTACCCAATGCCTGATACAATTCGGTCGCACGAGATAAAATCCCATCATCCTCAGCGCGGCGAGCCTCTTGAAACATATTTTTGCGATATTCCCAATCCAAGCGTTGCCGCTCTTCGGTGACCAACCTCTGGATTATCGCCCGACGCTCGGATGACAGTTGTGCCGATTCCCACCATCGAATGAGTCCCGATTGTGTCGCCGTGACCATGATATCGATGCCATTACCGGCAATGAATTCTCCCCCTCTCATTTCTGCGCTCTGCTCGGATTCATCTACCAGCGGAGGAATCCTCAGCAACCTCCCATCGATATCTGCAACCCACCAGCCATCGCCGGAACGAACCGAGGCGATCGGTTCGGTCCCGACCATCTCGACCCTATCCAACGCATCCCAACCAAATGGGTGAGGCTGCCCCATCCAAACCTCACCATCTGTGGCTTGGAGCAACATCTGACCATTCGATAATCGACTCGTCCACGACCAATTTTTCCCATCGATATAACGGCTGAGGTCGTGTTGTACCAAGCGCAGACACCTGATTCTGCCATCCTGGTTGTGGAGGAGGAGATGCTCTCGGTCAAGCCAACCTACCAACCTTCTATTCTCCCCGGTATTGAGACGGCGGATGCCAATTCCTGCAACATCGAAAAGATGGAGATGGCCAACCCGGTCAGAGATGACCCAACCACCGCCTGGGCGTGGCATCAGGTCTTGGAACCCACCGGTTGTGGCTCGGCCCTCATGAATGGGGGTGCCATCGCTGATTTGCAATAGATGGAAACCCTGACCACAGAGTAAGCCTACATTAGAATCATCTACTTCAAGACGATATACCGTGAATGGTAGATTTCTCCGCCAGCGAACATTCCCCAGAGAATCATAACTCACAACTTGACTACCGCACGCGAGCATCATTCCATCGCCGGCACAGGTTACCGCGGCAACCCGTTGCTCCTGCAATGACCACGCCACCTCCCATATATTTTCAGACATATCATCCCTCCTCCAATATCCCCCACACCTGCAATTGCACCTTTGCATCATTGGTAAGCGAAAACATCCTTGAGCGCCCGACCTTACGTACTCGCATTATCCCGGAGCGATAAAGCGCGTTGCAGATCTGAGACATTCTTGAGCGCCCGATATTCAGGCGAATCAGCAGGTCCTCATCGGAGGGTGAGAATTCACCACCAGTCGCCCGAGCAATCACCTGGGATTCATGGGTCGACAGGGCTCGCAAATGGGCGATATTCAAGGCGACACTCTCATGGAGGCTGGTCTGAGCACGGCGATTCAGAGCTGAAAGACGACTGGCTATCAACCGCTGGTCTCCGACCGCAGCCATCGATTCTGCAATCTGGGCAGATAGCATCGCTTCCTCGCCCAAGCCTGGTTCGAGTGGAGGGTCTTGGTGCTGTTCGGGGTGATTTTCAACATGGGGACTATCCATAACTGCGGGATTTTCCCGATTCTGCATCGGTTGTGGAGTAGTCGGATAAGAGGACGAGGTTGTGCTGGGATTCTGCTGGACAAATGATTGCGGCTCATCGACTGCGGGTGGCAGGGCACTCAGTTCTGCACCCCCATCAGAATCCTCCAACCACAGCTCTGCTCCTTCGGTCGACATGGTCGGCAAAGTCGAAGCAAAAGCGTGGTCGGGGAGGGGATTCAATTCAGGGTCATATCGTGGCACGATGTTTTTCGCCACCCTATTTCGCTGTGCCAGACCGCCGAAGATTCCGCTGACCGATGGCGAATCTGAATCGAGATACGTCGCTTCGCCCTCACAATCATCAGCAATTCTATCGATTGTAAAGGAAAAGGTCGAAGGCGGCTCTTCGCCATCCTCGAGAGTGCCATGTATTCTCGATTTTACCGCGGTCGATTCATCTTCATTCGATTCAGCCGCCGAATCGGTATCTGAAGCGGACTCGGACTCGGACTCGGACTCGGAAGCGGACTCGGAAGCGGCAGCGGCAGCGGCATCTTCAGCCGCATCATCATCGCTCAGACTAACTTTTGATATTCCTTCAATAGCCTGTTCTATAGTTACTTCGTCAGCCTCTGAATCAGCACCTTCATGATATTCTCCATCGACTTCGTCCATGTCCAAGGTGGAAGATTCTCGGTATGCCGACATCGCCGATAGCAGGTTTTCCAGCCGTTGGTCGAGTACCTTCTCACCTCTTTCGACATCGATGATATCGCGTAGATATCGGACCACTCGCCCGGTATGTCCTCCGGTCTCGTCGTGTAGGGAAGTGATCAAGTCAGGTGGAATGGTCCAAGGCCTGCGGCTGACAGTATCGATTCTTCGCCGTACCAATTCCTCAATTCCATCTCTGCTGAGAGGTTGTAGTTCTTCAATCTCGTCAAATGCCTCTTTGAGCTCATCCGGAAAAGCGGCCAACTGCGAGGGTGTGACTGAGATGATGACCAAGGCGCGCAGGCGCTGCAACACAGGGGTGAGACGACTGAAGACGGCCACCAGATCAGCGCCTGACGCGCCGGGAAAGTCATAGGCGACCAAGGGCAGGGTTCCGGCATTGGCGTTCAACTCCTCCACCAGTTGGCTGACCAACTGTCCATAATGCGAAGGTATCTCAAAACCAACGATGGAAGTGTAGGTCTCCTCAAGGATTCTACGCGAATGGTCATCGTGGGGGAATATCGAGAATGAATCGAATCGGCCCGCTTGCGACGCGAGGGCATGAATCAGTGAGGTTCGACCTGATCCTCGCTCGCCTTTCAGCAGAATCAGACGGGGGGAGTTGAATTTCAAGTGCCGAACCATCTTGGCGACAAGTTTTCCTCGACCGGCGAGAAATCTCCAATCATATGATTCGATTGGGCGGCTCGAAAAAGGGTTCGAACGCATCGGTGGCAGGTTGAGGTCGAAGGTCATCATAGCCACGCTGGCCGAGCAACTTCTTCCCGGGCTTATATGGTTTCACGCGTTCACACGTATTTGCACGTGCATTAGGATACCCAAACGCAATGAGCAGGATGTGTTTCTGTTCGGCAATGTTAATTTAGTTTACTGGATAGTTGCTCAATAACACATTATTAACGCATTGTTAACGCTTTGATTAACGCTTATTCACGCCCCGTTTTGTGTTTGCGCCAACCTGTGCCGGCCGACCTCAATCCCCCAGCTGAGATATTCCCTCCCCTCTCGATGGGAAGGGCTTAGGCCATCAGCCCCCTCGAGGCAACCGAGCGCATGCCAGTCAGTAATAGCAGGGTCCCTGGCTTTCACCGACTCAGTGCAGATGAGAGACGGCAGTTGGTCGCCGAACTCGCCGGCCTCGATGAAAATGACTTGGCCGCATGGGCAACCTCAGGAGAGTTGAGTGAAGAGGTTGCTGAACATATGATCGAGAATGTCGTCGGAACCATGTCACTGCCGATTGGACTGGCGACGAACTTCATCATCGACGGCGCACATTTCCTCATTCCATACGTCATCGAAGAGTCTAGCGTTGTCGCAGCAGCATCAAATATGGCTAAACGGTGTATTGGCACCGGCGGATTTCGTACCGATTGCGATGCTTCGGTAATGATTGCCCAAGTGCAGATTCTCGGGTTGGACGACATCGCTGCTGCCATCACCGCGGTAGACGTGAAAAAGGACGAACTCATTGCCGAGTGTAACCGTCTGGACTCGACCATCGTGAAATTGGGAGGCGGATGTAAGGACATTGTTTGCCGCCGCTTGGAAAGTGATTCCGGGCCGATGCTGGTAATTCATCTATTGATCGATTGCCTCGATGCGATGGGAGCGAATACGGTGAATACAATGGCCGAACTAATCGCCCCATCGCTAGGAAAAATCACCGGAGGAAAGGTGAATCTACGTATAATGTCTAATTTGGCCACCCATAGAATGGCCCGAGTAGAGGCCCGATGGAGTCCTGAAAGCATGGCTGATGACGGTGAGGAAAATGGCGAGAGTATTATCCAAGGTATCATCGAGGCCTACAATTTTGCCTGTGCCGACCCATATCGAGCGGCTACACATAACAAGGGAGTGATGAATGCAATAAGTGCGGTTGCGGTTGCCTGTGGCCAAGATTGGCGAGCGATTGAGGCGGGTTGCCATTCGTGGGTTGCATATGAGCAAGGAAAATACGGCTCGATGACCAAATGGAGTATCGATGAAGAAGGTAGTCTGGTCGGCACTATGGAATGCCCGATGGCGGTCGGAATTGTCGGTGGCGCCTCAAAAGTTCATCCGGTGGCAATGACCAACCTGAAATTGCTCGGGGTTGAATCGGCTTCGGAACTAGCTGGAATCATGGTCTGCGCCGGACTGGCGCAGAATCTCGGTGCACTGCGTGCCCTCTCTACTTCCGGAATCCAAAGCGGTCACATGAAATTACACGCCGAGAATATGGCGCTCAGCGCCGGTGCGGTGGGTGAAGAAGTCGGGCAAGTCGCAGAAATAATGCGACGGTCCGATTCGCCGATCACCCAAACCGCGGTCGCAGAAGTTCTGTCAAAGTTACGCGATGACTAGTCGACTTGGGGAGTTGTACCAGACTGGGGTCGTACCGGTATGGCTATGCCGCATTCGGTAGTTCGGGAAGCATGAATTGCTAATCGGTGGATTCTTCATCCAGGGGTAAGGCCATCTGACCATTCTCCGGCATCAGGGCAGCAGGTCGGGATGGCCCGGTCGTCAACCCTGCATCGTCGACCTGCTGGCGCCACCATTTACGCACCTTCTTACGTTCGACATGAGGGC
>JAPOGE010000063.1 GCA_028283345.1 Candidatus Poseidoniales archaeon | reverse complement strand
CGATTGCCGTGGTTGTCTTCGGTCTGCTATTTCCATTATATTTCGGGGTTGCCGCATCCGGTATAGTCACCCTGATGCCGACGCCGGCAGTTGGAGCGGTTTCAAATTGGAATGTGAGTTTCAATGAGACCATCGTGTTTGAGAGCGAAGATGTCTGCTTTGCCGATGACGGGGGAACCTGTGATATCACCCTCACCTTTGCCGAGACCGACGAGATCAAACAGGTCATCAAGGATGGCAACCTGATTCTCGGTGAGGTTCGCTTCACCCTCACCTATGACGAAACCGATGAATCGGGACAGTGGCCCGACCAATGTGACGATATCTCCGCCGATTTGGATACCGGAGAGGTCTCCATCGCCGATAATGGCCATACCACTACAACCACAATGAGTGATTGTGATTCCTCAACCATGGCGGTCAAACTGGTCAGCAATTACACCGGAGAAGGATTCAATGCCACCAATGTCTCCAAGTCGGAAGTTCAGGGTGACTGGTCTGCCGACGGCGAGGGTTGGGGAAATTATGTGGTCACCATCTCAGTCAGCACCAATTCCGGCTCAAAGCCAGGCCCCTTCGACCCGTTCGTGCTGGGGAATAATGAGGATGGCGAAGAGGTCAATGTCAAGATGCAGGTCATTGCCTATGAAATTGAATTTGAAGAAAACTAATCAAGCGCTGAGTAATTTCTCGATATCGATATGTGGGGCTACCAGTCGTTCGATATGAGCCATCAGTTCGCTCAGGGAATCCTCGCTGACCGCTTCGGCGCGCATCACCAACACCTCTTCGGTATTGGATTTCCGGGCTAGGAACCAACCTAGGTACTCACCGTCCTTCTCAAATCTGACTCGCACCCCATCGACGGTCAGCTTGTCCCACCCCTCGGCGGAGAAGGCGGCTTCAATCGCCGCCACCACCGATAATTTCTCGGCCTCGGCACAAGGCACCTTGACCTCACCCGTGGTTGCCAGACTCGGGCAGACACGGTCGAGCATTTCCCCGAAGGTCTCACCTCCCTGTTCCGGGCTGGGTAGTTTTGCCAGTAGTGCCAGCAGGCGGGCGGTCACATAGAGCGAGTCATCAAAACCGTACCAGCCTGCATCGGCCAAGAAGACATGGCCGCTCATCTCGGCCGCCATGCCACATTCGGGATGGTCGGCCAGATATTTCTTCATGAAAGAATGGCCAGTGCGTACCATCACCGGAACCCCTCCGGCCGAGATTATCCCCTGCTCGACACTCATCGAGCACTTGACGTCGTAGACGATTGAGCGGGCTTCCTCAGATTGTCCCTCGCGTTCTGCCAGCAGTTCAGCAGCGAATAGTGGAATCAGTCGGTCGGGATGGATGAAGCGCCCATTCTCGTCGACCACACCGACCCGGTCACCATCTCCGTCAATTCCGATTCCAAGTTCGGAATGCTCGAAGCGCACCGTATCGGCGAGCATCTCCATATTCTCAGGTCGGGTCGGGTCGGCGCCGTGATGCGGCTCAGTGGCATCCCAATCGCACAGGATTGGGATGTAATCGGCACCCAGTTCCTCGAGCAGATCGACCATGAATGGCCCGGCCACAGCATTGGCACAGTCGATGGCGACATTGACTGGGCGGGCGAGTTCTCCGACACTGGAGAGGATGTCGTTCAACCAGGCATCTTCATGTGGCGTCTCGATGATTTCACCTTCACCGGATATGAATTCACCGTCGAGGAAGACCTGTTTCAATTCTTGAATACCTTCTCCTGCGAGCGGCAGTTTTCCGGCGCACAACTTGAAGCCGTTATGGGTCGGCATCGGCAGGTGGCTGGCGGTCACCATCACCCCTCCTTGCACCGCAAGATTCCAAACCGAATGGTAGAGGCAACCGGTCGGGACAATCCCCAGGTCGAGTACCCGGATTCCCCCTTCGGCCAAGCCATCCATCAGCGCTTCAGCCAGAGGAAGAGAGGAATAACGGATGTCGCGGGCGACCGAGATTGAATCAGCCTCGAGATAGGTCGCCAGAGCGCGACCCAGACGGTAGGCAAATTCGACCGTCAATTCACCGTTCGGCGCGGCACCGGGCTCGCTTGAAGCCGACAAGCCACGGATGTCGTAAGCCTTGAAACAGTGCTCGGGCCAATCGCTCATGGCCGTGGCGAGACGGTCGCATTCTTCAACGTCTTGCTTTAGGCGGCGGCTATTTTCGCAGTATCGCGCTGGCTAGCAGCAGGGCGGCGGCCAGGCCGAACCATTCGACCAGCAGTCCTTTCCAGACCGCGACCACGCTCAGGGCGATGAAGGTCGGTGCCAGCCAACTCAGAAGCCGCGGCCAGGTCATCAACCCCGAAGGCGGCTCATCCATGTAGGGTGAGCCGGGCAAGTGAACACCTCAACAGCAGTCTCGCTCGACCGCTTGGGCGACGATTTCCACCAATGCCCCGCGCGGTAGGTCATTACCGCCGAAGGCGGCTCGCGCCGGTGGGCAATCACAGTCTTCCAACCATTTGCCATAAATCTCATTCATCGCCGCGAAATCGTCAATCTCAGCGAGCAGAACCTGGACGAAGACCAAACTGTGGCGGTCGATTCCAGCAGCAGTCAATAAGACATCGATTTTGGCCAATACCGAGCTGGTCTGAGCGGTGATCTCATCGCCGGCTTCGGGGGCAATCTGGCCGGCTAGGTAAATCATACCCCCGGCCTTGATTCCCGAGGAGTACGGGCCGTAGACCTCAGCGCCTTTGACCTCGATTTTCTCTTTGCTCATGCAACCCTCAGCAGGTGGAGGGAATTAGGGATTCGCTCTTAGCCCACTTCCGTATCGCCCTATCCATGGTTGAGGTGTTCACCACCTGCTGGGTCATCGACCATCCGGCGCACGCTCAGGCGCTCCTGCCATTCATCAAAGAGGGAAGTACCCATGACCTCATCATCGCCACCAAACGCCCCGATGTCGAACATCTGTTGGCGACCAGCGAAGGGGTGATGCCGCGCCGCGAGATGTTGTGGGTCGAGCGGCCGGTCGGGAACGGGGTGGGAAAAATCGCCCGATTATCACGCGCTCGACGCCGTTCCATCACGGTGCGACAAGCGCTCAAAGCACGGCGCGCCGGCACCCGACATGGTGAGCGGGAATCCGCGCATAAATCCCGGGGGGGAATCGACCAGATTGTGGTGATAGCCGCGCCGCTGGAACTGCGCGCCGCCAAGCGCGCTGGCATTCCCCGTCGTCTCTACATCAGCGATAACGAGGGCGACCACTTCTCGCATCGTCTCGCGCTAGGTGCGAGCACAGAGATATTGCTACCCTATTCATGGCGGGGTGACCTCGACGGAGGTTTCCTTGCCAAAGCGGAGCGCAAAGGCCTGGGAATTCACCGATTTTCGGGCAATAAGGCACATGTCTACCTACGACCGGCGACACTTGTCGAGCAACGCGAGCCACCTGTAGGTGGTGAGGCTGGTGCGGCTGGTGCGGCTGGTGCGGCTGGTGCGGCTGGTGCGGCTGGTGCGGCTGGTGCGGCTGGTACGGCTGGTGAGGGTATGGCAGCCGAAGCCGGTAAGAGAATCATGGTCCGGCGCCTGCTCGGGGGGGGGATTCACGATGGGGAGATGGTCGAGATGATTGATTTGGAGAAACTTGGCCTTGATTGTGAAATCGATGAGCACATCGAGGGTGAGAAACTTCCGGAGCCTTGGTCACTGCCGAATCATACTTTGAATTACAATGGGGTGCTCACCCAATCGGTCACCTTGGCGACCGAATCAGCCTCACTGGGAGTGGCTACCTTGCTCATCTCTTCAGCCGAACGTGGGGTCTTTGGTGAACTTCTCGCCAGCGGTGTCCTGAACATTTGTGACAAGGTCGAAAACCAGATTGCCGAAATCACCGCTTGGTTGTCCGACCCACAGCAGACCGACTGCGGTGAGTGGCCCGACACGCTGGCCCAGTGGAACAGTTTCATCCAGCCCACAGACCCGGAAACTAAGGCCTGAATCCCACTGGGTAATTGCCTGGTTTTCTCATTTGGCCAGGGTGGAGAGGATTTCCCGATGGTCGAAGGCGACCCGCTCGGGCGCCTCGAGCAACTCGGCCAGTGAGAACCAACCTGCGTCAGCGGCATCATCACCAGCCTGCAGAATTGCTTCTGGCTCGACGTCGACATGATAGACGATGCTGACGATATGTTTGCGCGGGTCGCGCCGCGGGTCACCTCTCACACACAATATCGCTCCGAGTTCTCCGTCGATGCCGACCTCTTCGGAGAGTTCGCGGATGACCGCATCTTCAGGGTCTTCACCATACTCGACAAATCCACCGGGTAGGGCGAGCAGACCCTTTCCCGGCGGCAGGTCGCGGGTGATCATCAACACCTCAACACCCGATTCGCTGGTACGTGTGCATACGGCATCTACGGCCACGGCCGGATTATGATAACCATCGGGTTGAGGTGTGGGTAGTGCTCGGCCCAAGGCATCGGTTTCGGCTCCGCATTCGCGGCAGGTGTCAGGACCCTCCTTACCACTCATGCGAACAACCTGGAACTCATTCACCGAAGCGGCGCTTGCGGTTCTGGTAGGCGATTATCGCCTTGAGGAAATCACGCTTACCGAAGGAAGGCCAGAACACATCGGTGAAATATAGTTCAGAATACGCTGCCTGCCATAACAGGAAATTGGAGATACGTTCCTCCCCCGAAGTGCGAATCACCAAATCGGGGTCGGGGATGTCGCCGGTGTACAACCGACGGCTGACCTCGCGCTGGTCGATTGCCTCCAGAGGTAGATCTCCCGCGGCGTGGTCGGCGGCGATGCCGCGAATCGCTTCGACCATCTCCTCCCTCGACCCGTAGGCCAGACATATCGTGAAAGTGAAATTCTTGTAATCTGCGGTTTCGGATTCGGCGCGGTCAATCGAATCGCGGACTCTCTGCGGTAGTAATTCACGTCGCCCGATGACGTTGACCTTGACCCCACGGTCATGGATTCTCTGGTCCTGGCGAATATCATCAAGCCCTTCGGCGTAGAGGTCGAACAGGGTTTCCAACTCCTCACCCTTGCGATTCTCAAGATTCTCGGTCGACAGCGCATAGACGGTGAGAAATGGGATTTCCAATTCCAAAACCCAATCCATCACCTGCACCAGTTTTTCCTTCCCCTTGCGATGGCCGATGGCGGTTGATACGGCTTTTGTCCAGGCAAATCGGCGATTGCCGTCCATTATCACCGCGAGGTGTTGCGGGACCTCAAATTCTCTGACACGGTTGAGCAACTTGGCCTCGACCGAGGCCCCGAGGATATCTCCCACCCGTCCACTGATACCTGTCATACGCTCCGCTCAAGGTCGGCCAGCGTCTCATTATTGAAACCCATATCCCCGAGTGCCGCACCGTTGGTTTGATGTTGGCCAGCCCGTGGCGAAAGTTGGTGAGATGATTGCAAGCCGGTGAAATCGTCGCAGAATCGTGGTATCCAAGCGGTATTGCCACCGGCTTGGCCAGCAAAGAAGGCGGGCCGTCAGGCTTTGCCACCTACCGTCTTTCGACCCGCTGGGGCTCGTTCGACCTCTTGGCGCCGCTCGGCAGTCCCGCTGATGGGGATTGGTGGTCGCAGATAACCTCGGATGAGGGATGGTGGGGAGAGATTCCCGACTTGACTAATTGCGAGATTTCACCCTTGAGTGGAATACCATCAATCGGAGATGGCTGGGCCTGGTCGGTCAAGCTGAGAGGAGAGGGAGGGGGTGAACTGGAGATTCGCTGTTTACCGGCCGATGAGCACGGTAATGGACGCGCCTTGGCCGAGTTGGATTGCCCGAACCTGCTCTCGGCTCTCGGCGGTTTGCAATATGCTGGCCAAGATGTTCTCATCATCACCCCGGCACCGCGCGGGGTGAGTGCGGTTGAGGCCATTACCGAACTGGTGGCGACTAAGGATGCGGCTGGATTGAATGCCTTGGCCGAGCAGATCGGTACTGCCCTGGGCGGGTTTGCCGCCGCGGCTGGCGCGGCACAACACCTGCCGTTCACCCAGAGGATATGGAACGATAGGCTCAAGCAGATCGAAGGGTGGACGAAGGCAAAAACGCTGTGGCGCGCTCCGCATGCACCAGAGAGCAATGGCACGCTTACCCACCGCAATATGGGTTTGCCGATCATCCACATCGAGGGCAATGACATTCGCTTTTCCGGTTGCTATGACGGCGTCGTCAACGCCATTCTCAAACCGGCCAAAACCAATCCTGCTCTACGTGATGTGGCGGCCCTGTTCACCTCGCTCGGCCAGCACCTTGCCAGCCTATCAGCCGAGCACTACGAGGAAGGGATGCGGGCGGGGATATTGGCTGGTTGGTCGTCTTCAGTTCCGCCGCGCTGGTCGGCGCGGCGTGCGCTCGACACCCATCTCGGGGGAATCGCGATTTGGGAGTACGAGCAACATCTCGAAGCGCTGGCATGGGCCCAAGTCACCGATGGCAAGGTCCCTGCTTATTCGCAGAATTGCCTTAATCGGGTCTCACGATTGCAAGCGGAAATGTTCGTCAATCGAATCTGGTCGGTAGCGGGGCTGGCGGCATTTGTGGTTGGAGCATGGTTCTCGTTCTCTTTCCTGTTCTCCGGCCACAACCCCTATGACCTCTTGGTCGCAATTCCTGCCGCCCTTGCAGGTTGGCTGTTCAAATTGAGATACCACTCCAGCGCTCGGCCGCCGGAGCGGCCGATTTAATGGCAATCGCGATATTGCCACGGCCAGTGGAATTGTCGCAATTCTCTCGCATGTGTGCGCATGGTCGCGTCAGCGCCGCTATGCGGCGACGCGACGGCTTCAAGAAGGCGGCACGAGTCGAGGTGGGTGGTTAGATGTCGCAGGTCACTATTCAGCAACCGCCGAAGGCGCGCCTCGCCTTGGTTGTCATACTACCACTTCTGCTCTCGGTATTCGCTCCGATTGCCTCGGTGTTCGCCGAGGAAGAGACCTCTTCACAAGCCAATTTCGCCGTTGAAACGGGAGCATTGCCCGAGGAGCTCTGGTCGGATGATTATTCTAACCGGATCTTCCCCTGGGGAGGTGATGACAGGGAGCAATTCCGTGCCTATCACGACTACTTCACGATGAAGGAGAGGATGCAGTATCTAGCCGACCGCAATCCCGACATCCTTGAGTTCCACGAAGGTCTGAAGGGCGGGACAAATGCCCGTGGTGTCGAGAAAACCGCTGATTCATACGAGGGTTGGTACTATGGGCATTCAACCCCTTGGCTGAAGATCACCGGCAATGTGCAAGGTGGCGAGTATAACGAGTTCGTCGGTGATAACGGGAATTACGCCGACCGTCCCGATATCTTGCTGGTCGGCACCCACCACGCCCGTGAATGGATGTCCTATGAGGTGCCGATGTTATTCCTTGAGACCCTGGTCTTCTACTACGGTAAGGCCGGCATCGATAATGACGGTGATGGCCTGATCGACGAGGACCCATGGGGAGATGCCGATGGCGATGGTATTCTCGACGATGATGGCGATTGTCTGAAATTAAACAATACCGATACCAATGGCGACGGCATCAGTTGTGGTCCCGGTGACCTCGGTGTCGATGAGGATTTCAGCGAGCAGTGGATCACCGATTTGGTCAATAATCACGAGATTTACCTGATTCCGATGCTCAACGTCGATGGTAATCGCTACGACCGAGAGGAGTTCTGTGGTGAGAATGCATGGGAGAACTGCGCCTCCAGCGGTTGGCGTAAGAATCTGCGCGATAATACCGTGACCGGGGTGACGCCGATTCCCGATGTCGATGAGAGCGTCGACGAGGGTTGCGACGGAGTCGACCTGAACCGCAATTACCAGTTTGAGTGGGGTGCACCTCTCGGTGCCACCGGGCCTCTTTTTCCCGGAGTATGTTATGCTGGTGGGCCGAATAACGACGTCTACAATGGCCCGGTGAACTATGAGGATAATGATGGTGATGGCCTCATCAATGAAGACCATGTCGATGGCAAGGATGACGATGGTGATGGCCAGATCGATGAGGATTGGTTGGGTGGAAATACCGAGCCTGAGACGATATTCATCCAGGACCTGACCGAGATGAACGACGATGACGGTGACGGTGCCTCCGACTTCAAGGTGACCATCACTTGGCACGCTTATTCAGAATTGGTGCTGTATCCGTGGGGGCATTGTACGAATTGTGAGACCACCGACCATGAGCAGTTGATATATCACGGCGATAAGATGGCCGAGATGACCCTGTACGAGAATATGCAGTCATCCGACCTGTACCCGACAACCGGCGATTTCTGTGATTGGCATTATGGAGTTCACGGCTCGTATTGTTACACCATCGAAATCGGCACCGCCTTCCACCAGCAACCCGATGACATCAATCACATCGCGGTACGCAATCTCGGCGTACCGTTCTACATGATTGAAATCTCCGATGCCCCGCGCGACCGGGCTGATTTGGGAATGAGCAATATGAGCCGGCAGTGGCTCGCCTCGCCAGAAGATGTCAAGATTCCCGACACCGGGAGCATTCCCATCGAGTTATGCCTCGATGACTCATTCCCCTACACATTGAATTTGAATAAAACCCATACCATGTGGCGCTTGGTCAAACCGACCCGCCAGCAATCCGATTACGGTCCGACCGAATGGATTGAAGAGGATTGGCAGAGGACCGCATTTACGGAGAGCGAGGATAAGTGTACCCTTGCCGACGGCGATGTTAACGGCTCCAAATTGGTGGCAAATATCCCCGTCCCCGACGATGAATCAGGTATCGTCCATTACAAGTCAATGCTCGGCACCACCTCCGGCTTATCGCTGCTGGAATACCCCGAATACGGCCAATACTATGTTCTCGACATCGTTTACCGCGCCCCGTATGGACATCTGGGAACGGCCCTGTTCCTTTTCGTCATCGTCGCCACATTTGTTTGGGGTGGGCTGGGGATTGCCCTACGCGAAATGCTTTCCGACGGTGAAGAATCACTCGCCGCCGCCGGTGCAGAAAAATCCGGTGGCGCCGGAAAGAAGTAGTTCCCGCGATAAAATTATTCCTGAATGAAAGTGTTCTCAAGGTGAAGAAATGGAGAAGTCAGACCAATTCAGTGGCCGCCTCGGCCTCGTCTTCGCCTCAATCGGTGCCGCCATCGGCACCGGCAATATCTGGCGTTTCCCGCGCATGGTCGGCGCCAACGGCGGCGGAACTTTTCTCATCCCATGGCTGATCTTCCTATTCGCGTGGTCGATTCCTCTGGTCATCGCCGAATTCGCCCTCGGTAAGCGCAGTCGTACCGGAACGATTGGTACATTCCGCATCTTCGCCGGAAAGAATTACGCCTGGATGGGATTGTGGACGGCGTGGATCTCAACCGCGATAGGATTCTATTATGCGATTGTCGCCGGGTGGTGCTTGAAGTATTTCAGCCTCGGCTTGACCAATGGCCTGACCAATGTCGATACCACCCAGGTGTGGAACGAGTTCCTCCAGAGTGGCAGTCAGGTGGTGATGTTCCAATTCATCGTCATTCTGATTACCATCGCCGCAATCTGGAAGGGGGCAAAGGCGATTGAGAAGGCCAACGTCTACCTGATGGTCAGCCTGTTCATCCTACTTTTCATGACCTTAGGTCTGTCGCTGTGGATGGATATGGCGGACGGAACCCTCGACGGTTTCCTCTTCATGTTCAGCGTCGACCCGGAATTATTGCTCGAGCCCGAGATCTGGATAAACGGGTTGTCACAATCTGCGTGGTCGTGCTCAGCTGGAATGGGGATGGCAATCACCTATGCGGTGTACATGCGCAAGGATGAGGATACCGTTCTCAACGCCTTCACCATGGGTCTTGCCAACAACAGCATCTCAATAATCGCTGGCCTGGCGGTCCTCTCGGCAATATTCGCGGTCTCATCTGACCCGCTTGCGGTGGTGACCGGGGGTTCCAGTGCCATCACCTTCCTGGCCTTGCCCGAAGTCTTCTCACAGGCACCGGGTGGAGAGGTCGGTGCGTGGTTGATGATGGTAGGGTTTTTCCTGGCGCTCACATTTGCCGCTTTGACCTCGATGATATCGACCGTCGAACTCTGCGTTCGCAATTTCGTCGACCATGGATTTGAGCGCAATAAGGCGGTGCTGATTACCACTGTCGCCATCTTCATCTTCGGATTGCCCAGCGCCCTGCTGTGGATTCGTATGGATGCCGAGGGCGTTGCCTTCCCCGAATTCCTCGAAGTTCAGGACCACATCTGGGGATTCGGCTTGATGTTCAGCGGCCTATTCATCGCCTTCTCGATCTGGAAGTACGGCTGGCGCCGCTTCCGCGCCAAGGTGGAGAGCGGCGAGGCCAAACCCTCGATTGAAGGCTATCTCGAGCATGGAGTTCCGGCATTCCGTGATGATTTCATCAATACCGGCGATAATGACATCGAGGTCGGGAAGTGGTGGGATGCTCTCATCTACATCGCTTTTCCACTGTTATTCATCGTCCTCCTCCTCTCGTATTTCGGCAATCTCATCTTCAGTTATGACCCGTGGTACACGGCCTTTGACCCCTCCGATACCCATGGCGCCGGAATCGTCTTCATGTTCTGGGGGGTGGTCGGAATCAGTTTCATCTTCTTCAACAAGAAGTTGGCCGAGCGCCCGGTATTCCGGAATGTTCCCGAAGGGGCTGATTGTGACATCTCGACCCTGCCCGGGGGCGAGGATGAATTGGTCGTCGAAGTCGGAGAAGTCGCCCCCGGCTGGGAGCACCTGTCAAGGGATAAGGATGAAATCGTCGAAGCGATTCTCGATGATGCGATACTGGATGCAGAGATAGCCTAGAGGGGTTGTCAATGTTAGCGATAGTGCAGATATTGCTCTATGGGCTGATTGCGTGCATAGTATTTATTCCGCTGGCCAGATGGTTCTGGAAGCGTTGGGACCGCCCCGACAAACTGACCCGCCAAGCCATCGAAGAGCACCGCTTGACCAAGGAGGAGGAGATTCTGTGGAAGGAGCGCGCGGAAGAGAGAGAGGCCATTCGCAAAGAGCAGGGGAAGTGGGTGAGGAGTCCCAAGGTGAAGGCACCGAGTGAGGATACCAAATCGCTGGCCCTAGGGGTCTTGGATATTGATAGGACCGGACCCCCCGGCCCGCCAAAGCCGCACCATCCAACTGCCGATAACGCCGATAACGCCGACATCGCAGACGCCGCAGACACCGCAGACACAGCAGACACAGCAGACACCGCAGACACCGCAGACACCTCCGCCACCGCCGAAACACCAGTTCAACCAGAACCGGCCGAACCGGCCGAACCGGTTGACGATATAGACCTGGATTTCTAGAATCCCAGATAGAGTATGTGTTGCAGTGACGGTGGTTTGACTCAAGGCTAGCCTGTGCTCAGCGGCGCAGCATCCTGTTCAGGATCATTCGCTTGAGACGAACGATTGGTGCTGGTCTCGCCGGCTGATCTCAGCGGAGATTGCTCCGATGAAGTCGGCCAGAGGTATTCCGTTGGATTGGTTGCCCGCACGGTCGCGGATCGAGATGTTGTTGTTCGTCGCCTCCTCGTCACCGATGATCAGCATGTAGGCCGGCTGCATCTTGCGGTGCGTGCGGATCTTCTTGCCGATGGTCGAGTCGCTGTCGTCGACCTCGACTCGGATCCCGTTGTCCCTCAACTCGGCGGCGACCTGCTGGGCGTAGTCGACGTGCTTCTCGGAGATGGTGAGGATGTGCGCCTGCGTGGGAGTGAGCCAGGTGGGGAACTTTCCTGCG
>JAPOGE010000062.1 GCA_028283345.1 Candidatus Poseidoniales archaeon | reverse complement strand
GCAAAGACCTCAACCGATGTCGACGGAATCATCACCGACGCGTTATGGCTGATAGATGGGATGGAATACGGTGGCATCGAGGTGATGTTCACCCCGGACGAAGCCGAGGTCGAGATCTTCCTGACCGTTTATGATGACCGAGGAACTTCTGCTAACACCTCGTCGTTGCTGACCGCGGCGATTCCCCCATCGGCGCAGAACCTGAAGAGCGTACGCGCAGGCAGCAGCATCACCATCACCTGGGAGGGCGAGGCCGAGAACTGGAGCGTCTATCGCGACGGAGTAGCGCTAGGCATGACCTCGGCGAATACCTGGTCAGATTCACCTACCGTGGTCGGTCTGCACCACTACAATGTCTATGCCGTCATCGGCGAGATCGAAGTGATGTCGGGTGAGTCGACTACGGCCGAATTGACCATCGACGATGCCCACGAGGCCACAGGCCCTGAGATCGGTTTGGGCACGGTATTCGGCATCATCATGATTCTAGCGGGAGGGGCGGGAATCGCCTCGACCTTCAACCCGAGGAGGGATTGAATGCGCCTACGCCTGATAATTGTCCTCTCGGTGCTGATACTCTCGGCCACTCTGTCGGCCGCCAACCCCGGCGGCGAGGGCGATAGCCTGCAATCGATGCAGTGCGGTGGCTCCTGTCATGGTGATGCCGGCCAGAATGTGACCAGCGCTGCCGAAGTCACGGTGATGGCGCAAGAACAGGTCTGGGCCGGACTGTTGACCACGGTCGAGGTGAGCATCACCAACCCGGTCGTTTCCAATACCCGGATGCTCGGGGTATTTTTACTCATCAATGACCAAGCGGCCAAGGATACCCCGGCCCACGATGGCTGGGAAATCGTTGCCGACCCCAATGGCGGGGTGAATAATTATGTCGAGAAACGGCTTTCCCGCACCGCGTATAATGCCACTTTCACATGGACCCTGCGCGCTCCTACGGCGGGAGAATACAACCTCTTGGCAACCATCCACCACGGCGGTGCATATGATGGAAAACCGGCGCATGGAACTGCCGAGACCATCTCCCTGAATATCGTCGAGCCACCCGAGAACCTGCCGCAATTATCTGCCGATTTCACCCCCCCGGCAACCCGAGAACTAGGTGAGGAGACAACCATCGAACTCAGTATCGTCAACGTAGAGTCATTCACCGTTGAATGGCGAACAGATGGCGGAACTCCAACCACACTCATCGTCAGCGAAGGAGAGTTCACCTTACCTGCAGCAGTCAATCCCGGCAGTATCGAGTGGCGTGCCCACCTCAGCGGCGACGGCCCTGACCAGACCACCCCCTGGTTCGCATTGATAGCCGAGGAGCCGGGTTGGCAGGTCGAGGAATTCGCTCTGTACATGCAGGCCTTTGCCCTGTTATTCCTGTTCGCCGGATTGGTGATGAGTCGACGCCCTGGTTCAGGCAACGGGGATGCCGCCAAGATACCTCTCGCCCTTGATGCCACAACCATGGTTGAGCATACCCCGATGATGGCCGCCCCACTGGCCGCCCCTCAGGCACTGCCACCACCGCTCGATGCCACCGCACCAGCCGCGGTAACCATGCCGCAGATGATACCAGTCCCTCCTGCATATCCGCCTATCCCCTTGGAGGGTATTCCGGTCGGATGGACGATGGAACAATGGCACCACTATGGTCAAGAGCATCTCGATAAACTGAGCCGTGAAAACAACCTTGGTGGAGGTGTGCTGTGATGTTTTCTGCTCCCACCCTGCATGTGATTACGACCGAGTTGACGGTGGGAATGTTTTCCTTGTCTGGAATCTGCTTCCTGTTGATATTCATTGGAAAAGGTCCCGAGGTCAAGGATTCGGTGGCGCACTGGGCTCTGGCCGGGGGTCTTCTGGCCACCCCATTGGCAATCTTGACCGGAGTCAATTCCGCTCCCGGAGATGGATTGGATAACCCATTGCTCGCCAACAAACTCCTGCTGTCGATGTCGGCCGTCGGCCTCGCCCTCGGTCTGCTGTGGAGCCGAATCACCGGTGGTCGCCAAGATGGAAGATTACATCCCTCCATAGGTATGGTCAGCGTCGGGATGATTCTGCTGACCGCGGGAATCGGCGGTGAATATGTCCGCGGTGAGAGCTTGATTTTCTTCCTGCCCAAGGATATTGTATTGCTGTTCCCAGTCTGGGTCAGTGTGGTCATCATGGCGATGGGATTTACCCTGATAGGGCTTAGTCTCACCAAATCAAAGGTCACCGAAAGCCACTAGGGTTCGCTTGAATACTTGGCTTTCGCAAGGGCCGGTTGTGCAGAGTTTGAAAAGCGAGCGAAGGCCACTATGTAACGTTACGACACTCGGCCATTGGTGGGGGAACCTGTGTGGGCTCATGCTGTGGTCTTGGTCGGAAATGTGTATTCCTTGACCCCCATCTCCCGGTAGAGTTGCGGCATCTGCCCGGTTTTGGAATAGATGTAAAGTGCCACGACTGCGACCTGTTCGGCGGCACTGCTCCACATGATGAGTACCGCTATCGCCAGCCCACCGATGATCAATCCGATATAGCCCATCGGGCCGAGAACGGTGACCATCACGATGGTGGCGATAACTATGAGGGCGCCGAAAAGGAAGGTGATCAGGCCGATGCCCAAGCCCGAACTGATATTCTCACCCCAGGTTTTGAAGAACATCTCCTTGCTCGACCTCATGCTGTCCCGCACCCCTTTACCCTCGATGACCATGTGTGGAATCATGAAGAAGGTCAACATCCACCAGATGGCCGCGCCGATGATTTGGACTATCATCGCAAACGCCGCACCGCCACCACTACGACTGTTCTTGCCGGCATTTGACAGCATCTTCAGCAGCAGGCCGACGGTACCGGCGATGATACCCCAGATGATGATGATGTGAATGCGCTTGAACGCCGCCGAGAAACCATCACCAAAGGAGGGGTCTCCCCCCGACAGGCGGATGTGGGCATTGGCGATGATGGCACTGTTCCAGAAGGTGACGATGATGCTTACCATCATGTAGCCGGAGAACACAAAGGCCATGTAGGCCGGGGTCATCTCTCCGTTTGCGGTCGTCGTCCACGACTGTTCCAGAGCTTGGGGAACGCCGACCGCGACCATCGCCCCGACGCTGAGGATTCCGCTCAATAATACATACACCATCAGTTCGCTATCCTTGCGTACCACCGCCATGCTCAATTTACTCATTTTCCAGCCGCGCCCGATGGTATCGAAGAAACCCATGTGCCGACCTAGCACCGTCCATTTATCAGTATATCCTAAAATGGCCTATTGCCCACTACCGTTTTTGCAAAATCACCAATGACCGGCAAATCTTCTTTCAGCATCACCAAAATGACCTGTTCGCATTTCTTTTTGATGGCAGGGAGCAATAGCAGCCGGTTTGCTAAGGCCGAAAGCAGAAACGATTTGTAGTGGCCTCTATGGAGATGATATCGCGAGGGTTATGGTGATACGAAAGGCCGCAATCACCCCTTTGCGCTAATATATGATGAGGATGAGGTCGCGGGACTCCGGGGCATTACCATGATAGAAGATAAGCATATACAAACCATCGTAGCAAGAAACCGGCAGAACTCAGCATCGCTCTTCATCGTCATGATGTTCCTGCTCTCCAGTCTGGGATTGATGACCGGGGGATTCATCGATGCCGGCCATATCCCAGCGACCGGGAAAGTCGAGATTTCGGTCGAACCAATCATCCTGTCAAGTGCCCAGAGCACCCACCAAGTTGGCCAGGGTAATTGGAACGGGGGGATGTCCGGAGTGCAGAGGGGCACGCAGATGCACCCGGTATTCTGGGATACCCAATACTCCGATTACGGGGTGATGAACGGCAAGATCAACGATTTGGATATGCTCGCACTTCTCTATGCCGGCCCGCGGCAATCTCTGCTGGAAGAGACCATGGCCGATGACCACGACAACGATGGCATCCCTGACTTGACCGATCTGGACGACGATAACGACGGTGCTTACGACCTGCTCGAGCGCTTCGACGGTTGCTGGTCGACCGACCCCTATGACCACGATAACGACGGTATCTCCGATTTACTCGACATGGATGACGATAATGACGGAATCCTTGAGGGGCCAATCGATTATGAGTATCTAGAAGGTCTTGGCCTCGACCCCCGCAATGTCTCGACCGACCGCTTCGTCAACCAGTCGACGGTGCACCCGTGGACAAATACCATGGTCGGCCCTGGCTATCTTGCCGACCAAAACCCATGGGACCACGACAACGATGGTGTGCCCGATGAGGACAACGACGGCTCGGGCTCTGGGCGCTATGATGAGGATGACGATAACGACGGCCGAATCGACCAGTTCCGCTGGCAGTGTGACACCGATAATGACGGCTACCAGGACTATTTCGACGACGATGATGACAATGACGGATTGAAGGATTGGCTCGACACCGATCCCTACGACGCCTCGGTCACCACCTTGATGGCCTCCAGCGGCAACATGTACGATGCCGCAACCCTGTGGACCTTTGACCAATACCGCACCTACTCGCACGGCCTCAATTATGTGACCATGGAGGCGGTGCAACACCCGGGTAGTGCGACCTTCACCGACATCTGGGACGGCGACCTCGATGGTGATGGAATCCCCAATTTCATCGATCCGGACAACGATAATGACGGTATTCCCGACTCCTCTGATACCGACGATGATAACGACGGCATTCTCGATATGTTCGACCCTGACGACGATAATGACGGTATTCGTGATGTCTGTTGGGATATCGACACCAATGGCGACGGCCTCAACGATTACACCGGTCTCGACACCTCACCATACGCCACCCCCGGTGGTGATACCGATGGTGTTGCTGGTATCGATTGTGAGTTGGATTACGATAAGGACGCTGACGACGACCGCTGGCGCCCGTTCGATTCGAATTACAACGCCATCTGGGATTGGTTGGACAGCGATCTCGGCGGTACCACCACCCCCGACGATGCCTACCAGACGCAGTTCAACGCCTCGGATTTACCCAATGATATGGACAATGACGGCCTCAACAACAGTGTAGACGCATTCCCGCTATCCAAGGCCAGTGAAGTAGCGACCTGGAATTGTCCGACCCTGGTCAACCAAAACCCGACCAACCCCGACCCGCGCTGCACCACCATGCGCGCCTCGAGCGCCAGTTTCAATGACTGGGATGGTGATGGAATCCACAACTGGATCGACATCGATGACGATGGTGACGGAATCGTCGATTACCTCGACATCGATTGGGATTGCGATTTAGACAACGATGCCGACCTGCACAATATAAACGGCAGCAAGTATCGCGATGACGGCCCCAATAGTGTCGATTCCGATATCGATGGCGATGGGCTGGAGAACGATATCGATTGGGATGACGACAACGATGGTATACCCGATCTCTACGACCCTGATGACGGTAATTGTGGTATCATCGATTACGACCAGTCCGATAATTTTTACATCCCTTGGTATCCGATTGAGGATGGTGCGCTGACCGATGGAAGTATGGACGGTGCCGCTGGTGGAAATTACCAAGCCAACGCAACCGACCACTGGAATATGGTCTTCGACCTCAATCCCTTTGCCGATGTCATGCTCGACTACAACGGCAATGATTTCACCACCAACCCTCCGACCGGTGGTACGGTGCCCGAGTTCTACTGGTACCTCCTCGCCCGCTGGTCACCCTATAACGGCGGTAATGATTGGGATATCGACACCGATGGTGATTCTCTGGTCAACGGCTTGGATACCGACCAAGACGGTGATGGCATGCCCGATTGGTGGGACCAGGACGAGGGCAATGACGGAATCCTCGATGTTAACGATATCAAGATGGGTGGTTCCTTTGACAACAGTCCATGCGGCTGGACCGCGGGCCCAATGGGCTCCGGTTTCACCTGCGGTTATTCACTGGCCTTGGCTTGGCATATGCCATTGAACGGCGCCAACGCCCAGTTCGGCTCACCCTATTCGACCCGTCCCGATGCCAACTTCAACCAAGGGGCCTTCACCCACCCCAGCGATAACAATCTCTCCTGTGCCACCAATTGCTACCATTACCAGATAAACGGCGCCACCGAATCGGCATTGACCTATAGTCAGATGGTCGACAATACCGATGCCTTTCTTACTTGGTTCGGATTAAGCTCCGGAATCTGGACCTGGGCCATCGACTCCAACACCAATTCCTTCCCCGACGAAGTCGGTGCCGATATGGAGAAAAATGACGTCGATGGCGATATTGATGGTGATGGCTCCAATAACGTGGTCGACATCGATGATGATTACGATTCTATCTTCGATTGGAATGATGTCGACGATGATAACGACGGTATCTGGGATTTCTTTGAAATAGATACCGACGACGACCTCGACAACGACGTCGGCCAGAACAACAGCAATTTCTTCAACGGCACCAACTGTTTCGATAACGATGACGACGGTAATGACCAGGATGTCGACGGGGACGGATGGTACAATGCGGTGTGGGACCGAGGTGAGATGAGCCAAGGCATGACAGTGCCCAGGTATTACGATGTCGACAATGATAACGACGGGGTTCCCGATGCCGAGGACCCCGACGATGATAACAATGGTATCCTCGATGTAGTACAAGAGCTGATGGCCAATTGTTTCACAGGTGAGGAGCAGGAACCGTGGGACCACGATAACGACGGCATTGCCGATTGGGTCGACGATGACTGGGATGGCGATGGAATTTCAAACGTCATCGAGTTGGCAGGTGCATATCCATTCATCGCTGCCTGGGACCACGATAACGATGGTCTGCGCGACGATGTCGACCTCGACGATGATGCTGATGGCATGGAAGACATCGACGAAGTACTACTGTGGCCCCTTCGCTATAATTCCCGCTCTACCAATCCCTGGGACCACGACGATTTCGGCGGCGACGAGAATCTCGCCAACCCCAACGACCTCAGCACTGGCCCTGACGCAATCGATAATGATGACGATAACGACAGTCGCAACGATCTGGATTTCGACCACCTTGAAGAGACCTGGAACTCAGACCCCTGTGGCAGTGGTGCTCTTTCCAGCGACTGGGACCACGATAATAATTGCATTCTCGACGAGGATGACAAGGCACCGACCAGCATTAATCTGCAGATGCCGGAAAAACTGTGGTTAGATGCCTTCTCCCCAGTTGTATTCAGAGGCAATGTGACCTGGATCAATCCCTTGACCAACCAAGCTGAGCCAGCACCCAATCTGCCGGTACAGGTGACCATCCAATGGGCCAATAACAACACCACCGCACTGCAGACCATCGACGTCCTGACCGACCTGTCGGGAAATTTCTCTGTCGGCCAGTTCCTCTATCCCGAAATCCTCGACGTCGGCGATAACACGACCTATCTCGTCTGGGCCGAAGTCACCGAGATGTTCATTCACAATGGTGCTAGCTCGACCAAGTACTACACCGGTATCGAAGCCAATGTGACCACCGATTTCAGTGCCTGGGAATTTTTCCGCAGTGATGAGCAACCGTTCTGGATTGACTTCAAGGCGCACTATACTGCCGATTGGGACCGTGCCATCTACGATAACCGGATCAAGCATATGCCGTTCACCTTCGAGGTTGTCGGCGGCCAGTTCGGCAACCGCTCCAATCCCAGCAACTTCACCGGTTTCGATGGTAATGGCTACCGCACCGATGGCAATGGTTTCGCCTCCCTGACCTTCGTCCAGTCCTCGGGCGGACAAGGGGTCTGGAAGCAGGTGCGTTGGAATTCCACCATGGACAACGGCCCATTGCACCAGCCCGGTGGTTTTGAGATGATCATCTGGAGCACGACGCTGATGAAGCATACCGTGGCGGTCGACGCCCAAGGCAACGATATTCGCTATAATTACACCAATACCAGCATGCCTCCAGGATTTTTGGAAGTCACCGGTTTCACCAATCCAGCTCTGGCGGGTGAGTGGCCCTTCCCGTGGTTGCACGGCTCGAGGACCGATACCTTCTCGATTCGGGTGATGCACCGAATGTATATCGAGGGGACCCTTGAGGTAGAGGGCACCAAACCGATATTTTACTGGAATTCAACCGTTAATAATGGTGATGGAACCTATGGTAATTGGGCCACCCTATTCTTGGAATCGGCTCTCGATGATGCCGGAATCTCCTATGGTTCAGCCAACGATTTCCGCCCGTGGCCGATGCTGTGGGATGGTAATTCATCGCACCTCCCCGGTGCTGACCCAATGCGTGGGATTGATTCACCGTTGGCACCGTTCCTATCGGCCAATACCACCCATTGGCTGATTGCTCTGACCAACGGTGGCGACTCCGACCTTCCACCGTGCGGGCACTCGAATCCAAGCGACCCTTCCAGTCCGGTTCGCTGTGAGATCATCCCCGAGATGAGCACCGGCGATACCCTGCGGGTACGCGGTACGATTGCCAATCGTACCCATGACCCGTGGACCGCCGACCCGGTCGCCCTGCAGGTCGACATCGACAGCAATGGTGTCTTCCAAGGAACCCAGGAGACCGCCTACATCCAGAATCCGAAACTGATTCATAACACCGGTGATTACATCATAACCGAAGTGAAATTAAACGAAACTTTAGTCGCAGGCGAGAAATCTACAATTTCGATAAGTGGGGACCCAACTGTTCTTCAAGTAGGGTGGGAAATATATTCATCCCAGGGCATCCTCGGAGAAATTGCTTCTATATCAAACGCCAACAAACAGATTAATTTGACTTCCTTGAATATCAATAGTGGCATGATCGGGGATAATCTCTCCTACTACGCACCCATAGCTGTATTCGATTACAACTGGACCTGGTACAGCCAGTATCAGGCCGGCACCTATGGCCTGCGAGTCGATTTCACCAACTCGGAGTTCTACTTCACCGGCAATGCCAGCACCTTGGCGCAGACCGGTGCTTACATCAACGTCACCGTGGTCGGCACCACCGACTTCCAGATGCAGACCATCCCTCGTCTGTACCGTAACTCGAGCAAGGTCATCGAAGCCAGACTGGTCGACAATTCGCTCCAGCCGGTGCGCGATGTCCCGGTCAACTGGACCTGGTCATTTGATGGCCGTTCGGGCACCGACTTCACCGATTCCAACGGCATCGTGCAAATCGAGTTCAACATCAGCGCTGATGATTATCTCGGCAACTACACGCTATCATTCGAGTATAATGGTGAGTATTCTCCCGCCGATGAGATGTTTCTGGTCGGCAATACCAAGCAACAATCGGTATGGGTGGTCAGTCGGACTCATCTCGACGTTACCATGACCGGGGAAAAGGTGGTCGGAACCGGTGATAACTGGGACTTGACGGTCCAGGTTCTCGACGACAACCAGACCATCGAAAAGGACCAGGGGGGTATCGCTCTGGCAGGCGCCACCGCCCCCTATGGCGGGCTGGTCGACGTCATCTTCGAAGGCACCGATTTCAATGACGTGAAACATCGTCGTCTCATCGCCACCCTGGAGCCGAACGCCGGTTCGGTGATTCTGCCGAAGTCACAGGCCGATGGTAGCCATCTCTGTTTCAACGATGCCGATGGCGACGGTTATATGGACCGCGACGCAGATGGCGACGGGGTGCTGTCGCGCAATGAATCAATCGGCTGTATGCAAATCGACATCTTCCCTCTCGACCCCCAATTGCTGAAGGCCCTGGGTGACAATAGTTTCCTCCCCGATGGATTCGGTGGAGTGAATGTGATTCTACGCTTTGAGGAGGCATTGCCCAACGAGGGCTGTGGTCCAGTGGATTTCGAGCACCTCGGCGATTCGGGTAAGTGGGACCCCTGCGTCGATATTCTCGGCAGTGACCACTATCGGGTCGAGTTGCGCTACAGCAGTACCGACCCATTGAACCACGGGTTCAGTCTCATTGGCAGTACCACACTGCACGTCGATGACCAGGTGGTCTATACCAGTGATATCGATGAACTGACCGGACTCAATATCGAGAAACCGATGATAGTCACCGGGCACCTCGCCGACGAGTTGGGTCAGAACCTCACCAGCCGGGCAATCCGCGTCTCCTACGAGATGCAGAACAGCAACCAGGGCCCAATCTCCTGTGACCTGGCTTTCACCGATGAATATGGCTTCTATTCGGTCAACTGTCCGCTCGACAAAGTTCGTGCCGGCCAGGCATATGTGTCGGTCACCTACAATGCCTACGACAATAATGACGCCTTCCGTTACCGCAATCGTACCGTCGAGGTGACCTTCGATGTGTTCTCCAACTCGACGATGATAATCTCCGAGGTCGGCCCCTATCGAAATTCCTACGAGAGCACCGAAATCGAGGGCTATGGAACGGTGCCGATCCTTTACCTGAAGGAGAGTTTCCACCTTGACGGAGTCCTGCTACAGGCCAATAACCAAGCCATCGGCGGCAAGTGCCTGAACATCTACATCGACCCCGAGGAGAATAGTTACCCGATAGCCACCATCCTGACCAATGAGGCCGATGGCACGATTCAATGGTACAGTGCCGACCCGACGCAGAATCCGACCTTGAAGGGTATCGAGCGGTCGGGCGATAAACTCGAAGGTTTACGCACCATTCGCATCGCCTACGAGCCCGACATCCGGGTGCCGGGCGGCTGTGATAAGGAGACCAATGTGGTCTACAACAGCAGTTATGCCGAGAAGATAGTCCTGGTGCGCTCCAACGTGCAGATGCAACCGGAGAAGAGTTGGGCCGGATATGGCGAGAACGGCTACCGTGAGGGCGATATCGTCCGCGGCTCGGTCTCGGTTCTGCGCGACCGAATGAATCTGGCAGTAGAGGGAGAAGAGGTGCTGTTCATTCGTGAATACTGTACCAATTGTACCAATGCCGAACTGCGGGAATGGCACTTCGTCGACTCCAATTCGAGTACCACCAACGAGCAGGGAATCGCCGAATTCACGTGGATCTTCCCTGGTGACATCTGTGAAGGAAAGACCTGTGAAGGGAGATGGAGAATCACCGCTCACTTCCCCGGCTCGACCTACTTCGCCACCCTCGACCGCAATATCAGTCATGAGGTGCAACTCAACACCATGGCGGTTCTCGATGATCAGGGAGGTCTGATCTCCCCGCAGACCGGATTCGCCTTGGCGATTCTGATTCTCGCGGCATCAATCGTCGGTGTACTGTGGTACAAGCGCGCTCTCGACCGCAAGCGAATCGACCTGTTGCGAGGTATCCTGACCGACGCGATGATGGAGTTGAAGGTCGCCAACGAATACATCGCGGTGATTTTCAACTGTTACAAGGACTTGGTGACGTTCTTCAGAAAGTACGGCTTCATGAAGAAGGTGTATGAGACCACCCGTGAATTCGAGAACGCGGTACGCATGGCTTTCAGCATGGTGCCAAGCGACCAGTTGGACGGATTCCTGGCAATCTTTGAAGAAGCCCGATATTCCGACCACAGCATCGGTCCGACCCATCGTGACCGTGCCATTGAGACCTTGCAGGCAATCACCGCCAGCATCGATATGGCGCTGGGACAAGAGCTGATGGTCGAGCGCACCGATGCGCACACCGCGAAACTGTATGGTGGCGGAATCAAGGCCGGCTCGTTCACCGACCGAGATGGTAATGTCATCATCCAGGGTCAGAGCGATGGTGATGAAGACCTCAAGATCTAGGTCGCAAACCGCACAGTTAACCCAGAACCCCATCCGGGGTGACGCTTCGCTTGACCGTGGCTGGCGTGAAGGCGACGTGAAGGCGTCGAGGAAACGATGATATTCGATACATTTGCCTTGCTTCGCCATGCGACGCTATAGCACTTGCATTTTGATGAGCCTGCTGATGATTACCACCACTCTCGCCGGATGTCTCGGCGGGGCTGATGTCGAAACCGATGAAGGGGACGATGTGGTACTCGAGAATACCGATGACTGGCCAACCTATTACGTAGCCACTGCCAGTGACCTGCCCACCTGTCCCGATGCGGCCAATAGTGGGAAACTGTACTACGTCGAGGATGTTGCCGAGTTCCAAGCCTGTACCAGTGCCGGTTGGACGACCATTGATATCGGCGGTACCAGTACCAATGTGTCGATGAATCAACCACCAGTAATCGGCTACTCGATAACAGAGATAGGAGATGAGGAGGTTAACAACACCTCTGTCTTTCTTGTTGAAATCGGGTGGTCGATAATTGATGTCGACGGCACGGTACAGAGCATGGGATTGGATAACGATTCAGATGGGGTGATAGACGTCCCTTTCGCTACGC
>JAPOGE010000061.1:8650-12579 GCA_028283345.1 Candidatus Poseidoniales archaeon | reverse complement strand
CCGGATGAAGCCATTTTTCCCGACGCCTTGAATCATCCATGAATCGTCATCGAACGATATATCCACCCCTAATTGACCGAGGCATCTGGCCATCGACCGGGCATCTTCTCCAGCACCTTTCGTGCCGGTCAGTCGAACCGATGCTTCGGTTTGTGCGGCGATGATTGCTAATCTTATCAGATGGCTCTTTGAAGGCGGTAATCGCCAATTCACCGAGTTGGCAGATATGAGCGGCTCGATTATCAAGACTTCATCTGCGGTAGCCTGCCTACCCTTGCCCGAATTTGCCTGCCATCGGTTGAGATTCTTCACATCGAGCACCTCAGCCGCCGATATAGGACATCTCGATCTTCTCAGCAGTGGTTGTCGTCGCACTGCGCAGTTCAGAGTATCTGTCATCACGATGGTGCCAGATGTTGCGCATGAACTCGCGTACCTCTTCATCACTTGCGCCACCTC
This sequence comes from Candidatus Poseidoniales archaeon, assembly GCA_028283345.1. Classification (GTDB taxonomy): domain Archaea; phylum Thermoplasmatota; class Poseidoniia; order Poseidoniales; family Poseidoniaceae; genus UBA60. The sequence goes on along the minus strand of JAPOGE010000061.1, from coordinate 12,120 downwards.
GTATCACCTCCCGTAGGTCATGACCTTCAGCGGCGAAGAGGCAGGTGTAAATCTTACCATCTGCGGAAATACGAGCGCGGCTGCAATCACCACAAAACGGCTTGCTGACCGACGATATTATGCCGATTTCCCCGCCACCATCGGCGAATAGATAACGCTCGGCAACCTCTCCCGGATAGGAGCGTTTTATCGGATTCAGCGGATATACCTCGCCGATGATTGACAATATCCGCTCACTGGTGACAACCTCATCCCAACGCCATTCATTGGTCATCCCGACATCCATGAATTCGATGAAGCGGAGAACGTGTGGCGTGTGGCGAAAATACTCGACAAGTTGCAATATCACATGCTCGTTGACCCCGGCACGAACGACACAATTAATTTTCACCTCAAGGCCGGCATCGGTGGCAGATTCGATTCCATTGAGAATCTGTTGCAGTGACATCTTCTTATCATTCATGTCGTTCATACCACGAAAAGTCTCATCGTCGAGTGCGTCGAGGGAAACCGTCACCCGATTCAGGCCCGCCTTGGATAGTACCAAAGCATATTTGGATAGCAGTGCGCCATTGGTGGTCAGTGCCATATCGATTCCATAGGCGGATAACATCGCCACAAGATTTGCCAGATCACGCCGCAATAAGGGCTCACCACCGGTGATGCGAACCTTCTCAACTCCCAACGGCAATAGTGCCGCAACACAACGGTTGATCTCTTCGAAGGAAAGTAGCATCTCGCGCCGCAGAAATTCAAAATCCTCGGCGAATTTCTCCCGCGGCATGCAATACCGACAGCGGAAGTTGCACCTATCGGTAACCGAAATGCGAAGGTCGCGCAATCGTCGGCCAAAAGTATCTGTGATGGACTCGCTCATGCCTGTGGCATGATGGTAGGCGATACCTATTTTGAATCCTAGCCTAACTGCCTCAGGGACTGAAATAGCGATTGTTGGAAATATGGGGAGGGCGGGTGAATCGGAATCGGCCTCAGCCATTATCCTTGATGGCGCCATCAAGACTCTGGAATCATCGGCAGCATTACTTCGGCGACTTCAGAATTGGTCAAGCCATAGAAGAGACGAAATTTCCACTCTCCTGTATCTGAGCCGAGGCCACGACTGTCGATTACAAAGTAATCGCCTTCACTGACGGTAAAGCCCGCATCGCGGTCGAAGAAGGTGACATTGGAACCGATTTTTCCGTAGACATCGGCATCCGAGGCCATCCCATCGCAGGCGTTGGGATATGGACAGGTGCCGTTGGGAGAGATGACCTGAAACTGTAGATAATCCGGGTCGAGGTGCTGGTCGAGGTGGGTAAAACGTACCACGTGATAGCCGTTGTCAAGGGCGCGGGTCGCTAGAGAGGCATGCGGCGGCGATTTTTCGACGTTGTCGAAAGTACCTTGGAACATGATGAAAACCATGCTTGTAAGCATCACGGTTATCGCCAATAACAACACTGTGGCGATGACCGGACTGACCGCACCATAATCCCCGCTGAGTTCCCTCCGATGGCGTCGGCGAGATGATTGCATAACCTCACCTCCACCCTCATATGTTTTCAACACTAGGTCCAGAAAACCCCTCACCGCGATGAATAGAAGCCCTGAATGACCTTTGTCACTGTTTGAATGTCGGTGATGTCACGTTTTACCAAGTCGTTCAGAATCTGCATTCTCTGTTGCACATGTTGCTCAAATTCAGCTGGGGTCACCCCAGCAGCGTCACATATCACTTCGCGCAATTTCGAGGGTATACCGGTTTCGACGATCTTATCACTCTTCGGGTCATATTTCCATATCGCATTCAACCGAGGTTTGTCGCCTTCCATTCCGGCAATCTCGGCGACTTCGGTAATCTTCCTCGCGGTCTTACCTTGGACGTTAAGCCGTGCTTGGATGATGATGAGGTCTAATCCCGAGAGCATTATCGGTGGGACATTCATCGGCGGATTGATCATCCTGGTGATGGTCTCAGCCGCAGTATTGGCGTGCAGGCTACCGAATGAGCCGTCGTGCCCGGTATTCATCGCGGTCAGCAATGTGGCGCATTCCGGGCCACGAACTTCTCCGACAATGATTCGATCCGGGCGCATACGCAAACTCGATTTCAAACAGTCGTTCATGTCTATTTCCGTGGTTCCGTCAGGGCGTGGTCGGCGGGTTTCCATGCGCAACCAGTGGTCGTGATAAACCTGCAATTCAGCGGTATCTTCGACCGTAAGCAGACGCTTATCCCACGGGATGAACATCGCTAGGCAATTCAAGGTGGTGGTTTTTCCCGAGCCGGTTCCACCGGCGATGACGAAATTGGCCGGGCGGGAATCCAGCCCCTCTATCCACACCCACATCATCGCCGCTAAGCGGACATTCACCGAACCGAATTTTATCAGATCAATCATCGTCAATGGGTCTTCTTGGAATTTACGAATAGTCAAGGTTGGGCCATCAGGGGTTACCGGAGGAATAGTACCGTTGACACGAGAGCCGTCGGGTAATCTACCGTCAAAGATGGGTACCAAGCCCGGTCCATCTCCGAGCGGGACGGCGGTGAACGATGCGATGTTCTTGGAAATCTCAATTCCTTCCTCATCTTCAATCCAGATATTTGTCCGGCACATCCCATGTTTTCGATGAGCCACCTTCACACATTGTTGACCACCATTATACATCACTTCCTCAAGCCCATCATCTTCGAACAGTGCTTGCAATTTACCATATGGGTTTGAAGGTATTTCTCCATCGACATGGTAGATTGGTGAAGGGTGGGTGTCTTCTTTATAGATGGTGACATTGCCATATTGTTCTAATACTGTATCGCTCATTTTATTCCCTCATTATTGGTCATTGCTGGTTGATTCGGTCTTGATAACTGAATAGTTTCGATAATAATTTTCTTAGCCACCGATTAGATGGTAGGGTACGATATACAGATATGTACCAATGAATCCCCAAATCGGTAAGAACCAGAGCACGTCGCGCAATCGTCCCAGCATCCTACCACTCACCGCCACGCTATACATCGAAACCGCACAGAAGAATAGGGCAAATGTATTGTTGAGGAAACCGAGTTGGAAACCATTGCTCCAAGGGGCGAATAATCCGACCAAGAAGGCGATAAGCAGAGGCAGACCAACACAGATGAACATCATGATGAGTAGTGAGCGACCACTCAAATCGACTTCGCGCCGGTTCATCAAATCGTTCAGGCGCTCATAGTCGCGGCTCAATTTATACAGAATCTCTTGCAGGGGTGCATCTTGCTCTATCGCTGTGCCCATTATCGCAATGACTCGCTGAACCTGCTCCGAGCGGGTCATAACCGCAAAGCGAGCCAGGCCGGCATCAAAGGTTGAGGTATGACTTTCATCCAGAGCCTGTTCAAGCAAGTTTGCGATTAAGTCGTCTTGAGTCGAAACGATACCCTGCATCGCTTGTTGCATACCCTGGCCAGAACCGATACTATC
>JAPOGE010000061.1:2831-8640 GCA_028283345.1 Candidatus Poseidoniales archaeon | reverse complement strand
GAGGCCAACATTCCCGGCAGAGCATTCTCAATAATCCTCCTTCGCCGGCGCTCAATCATCGGTGGAATGCCGCCGCCGACTCCGGCGATGCCGAAGATGAGAAACCAATTCGCCCATCCGACCCCCCAGTAATCCAATATCCATAACCCGAGCATCTCAGAAATCATCGTATCACAGCCCCGGGTCCTTGAAATGAGCCTTCAGGCCGACCAATACCATTCCTGCCAAAGTGATGAACAATCCTCCAGCGACCACGCTGTCGACCATTCCTTGCTCCATCGACATTCCCACCGCGGCCCCAGCGTCGCCCATCAATTGGGGAAACAATCCGACCAGTGAAAGGATGATTGGACCTAGCATTCCGAAAGTGAGCAGACTTTCGGGCATTCCTGCCAGATCTTCGATGTATTTCTCGACCTTGTCATTGCGAATCTCCTCTTCTCTCCCACCTTGGGTTTTGAGCGTGTCGATGATATTGGTATCGGAAATAATGTTGTTCAGAAGGGTATTGAGCATTTTCTTATATCCCGCGTACTTGGCCTCAGAAATAGTTCGGCGTAGTTCGTCCTCCATCGACTGGCCATTGCCGACATTGGTCATTATCAGGGCAAAATCATCGGTGACGATTCCGTAGCCACCCTGACCGATGCTGTGAATCGCCGCCTCAAGGCCGATTCCCGAAGTCATCAGGATTTCCAGCGAGCGGATGACGTAGAGTAATTCTCTGGCCTCATCCATATCCCGCATTCACTCACCTCAACGAATATCTTCCAGCAGTTCAAACTCAAACACGTTATTCGAGCCATTATAAGATAATGAACTGAATACGACCTTGACATCCCTCTCCTCAAACGGGTCATGGATGTAAGGTTGGCCGCTGCGGAACATCGAGATGATATTTTTGTACATGTCTTCATCCATTTCCCCACGGACATTGTAAACCGCCGATTCCGCTCCCTCATCGACCAAATCGTCGCCTTCACCACCATGAACCACGGTTCTGGTGATTCGTCGGGTGATAGAGACCGAAATATCACACTCTTCGATACGAATCCAATCGGTTGTGCCGGTACCAGTTGCAGGCCTAATGAAGAAATCTCTCGTCGCCACGGCTCATCCCCACATAGCGACAACCGCCTCCGCCCTTGAATATATTGGGTGAAGTTTCACCACCGAAGCCCACTGGGATACGCGTCTACAAGTTCAACCTGCTTAGCGAGTCGCAGACGCTCATCTGAAACTCTTTGTTCCGTATCGCTGAATCCGGGTATAGAAATGCTTCCAGCGCAGTTTTCTCTGCGCTTGCTCAGACCTGCTTGAGCGAGTCGCAGACGCTCATCTAATCGTGATTTTGGTGGATTCCATTCGTTTTTCCAAAATAGATTCTCTTCGCTTTGCTCTCGTATGCGCCTGCGGCGCGGGCTCCTCGCAGTGCGTCCACGGAATCCGATCATTGGGTTCGGACGCACTGGGAAAAACTACTCGTGAATCTTAAACCAGCCAAATCGAAACTCGTCGATGACTTCGTCGGCGACCAATTCGTCCAAGGCTCCATCCGCTTCCTCGCTGGAAAGCCCTCGTGCCTGGCAATTGGCGATGATCTTGGTCAAGTCGACCCCATCGCCTTGGTCAGCACTGCGGACAATCGATTCTATGGTGGCTCGCAGAACTTCGGAATCAGTTGCTGTGTTATCATCATCTTCGGTTTTACCAGCGCCGTCAGACGAATTATCGGTGATGACGATTTTCGGTTGATTCGGCAGGTCGGCAACCTCGGATTTGCCTTCGGCCAGATCAAGGGCGCGCATCACCGTCAATTTGTAGACCTCGGGGTCGAAATCGCCATAGTGGGCGCGGGCGAGAACCAAACCCTCGATGTGGGCCGCGTCCACTCCGGCTTCGGAGAAGGCTTGAGCGCTGACCTCAAGGCCACGTGCCTTGTCGCCGGAAGTCACCCGCCGCATCGTCGCATCAGCTGATTCGACCAACCAATTGGCATAGGTGGCACGGTCGATGATGCACATCTCCTCGGGCCGCAAACTGGTGTACACCGCACCATCATCGGATTGGAATAGGCGAGTCTTGGCGACCATCATCATCAGGATGGGATCGCCTTCCTGAAGATTCTTCGACCACTCCTCGGCCTTTACCAGCAGGCCTTCGTCCTGGAAATCACCGATACTGAAGAAATGCAGTCCAGAGGCATCGCGCAGGGTACCCTGCCACATCGTCGTACCGGCACCGGTCTCGCGCGGTTGCAGGCTTTCAAGCAGGCCGGCGACAATGGCACGGTTGACCTTGGCGCCTAATTTAGTGATGACGAAACTCGGGTCGAATTGTCCCGAACCACGCTCCTGTAGGTTGGATTCAGTGTATTCCTGCGCCAGCATTCGCACCGCCGGTTGGCGGCGGATACGGCCGGTGGAGCCGAATTGGGTTGAACCGGTCTGGGTCGTTCCAGGCTGCATCAGAGTAACCCCCACCTGCTGCGAGATTCGGTCGCAGCCATGACCGCATCGACCTCGACAGCTTCGATGCCGTTGGCGATGATCATCATCCCCTGTTCATCGACGATGGTTCGCCCATCAACTTTCAATTGTCGTCCCAATAGACGCTCGCGCAGTGACTGGGCAAAGCCGAATTGACCCTTCTCGGCCAACATTTCCTCAAATCCATCAATGTCGGTACCCAAGAAGGCCAAGGTCGGCTCGCTGCCGATTATCACCGAACCGCTGGACTGGCCATCGTCGATGACCATCCTCATACGGATGTCTCGGGTGCCGGTGACGTCCCCGTGAACCTGACAATTATCATCACGAAGGGTACGGCGACACTCCGGGCAGCGCCAGATTATTCCGCAATCATCGCGCACCGAGACGACGGTGGCGGTGGTTGAAATCCCGACCCGAGAGCCGGATTTCGCCAATTCGCTGAGCCCGGCCTCGATGACGTGATTCTCGACGTTGATGTCTTCCCAAGGCTTCTGCTCAAGGCGAATCACCTGATTCGCATTATCTATGGTGACGTCGGGAATCCCCTGCCAGGCGCGAATGCGAGCATTCTCCAGTCGAACGATGATTGGTAATTCCTCCTCGGTGATGCCGACATCGCACCACATCGAAGACTTACATTGCCCTGTAGGGTCGATCAACTGCCCGGCATAGACGGTCTTCTCCTCGCCTTCGGCATTGGTGAATTTACGCTCAGTCAGCGATTGTAACTGGGCGATGATGGTGACGTCCTTGGCGCCGTCCCGCAGTTGACTGATTGTCAGTACACTAGATTCGGCCAAGGTATCGATGTCGGAAAAATTGGTATCGTGGAAGATTTCAATTTTGGTGGTACGACCAAAGTTCAGTTCCGGCGTGTCCCTGAAGCGGCGAATCGTCGCCGACTGGATTTTCAACAGCACCCCGGCCTGATGGGTGAACGGCTCCCAACTGAGGAATCCCAACGAGCCGGTATCATCGGCAATCTTGCCGCGCACGACGTCGATTGTACCGGTGCCATCGCGTCTGGTAATCACATCTTCACGCGATGAGATGACCCGCCCGACGATGGTGACCATGCCATCTTTCTCCATCGCTTCGGCGATGGTCAACGGCTCGGTCGGGTCGACAGGGGTCTCAGCGCTTCCCTGCAGGACGACGACTCGGCTGGATTGATTGATATTTAGTGAGCGCTTACCCTGATATTCGTTGACCGAACAACCCTCGATACGCACTATTACTCCGGCCTTGAGATTGGCACTCGGCGCCCAATCCTTGTAATCCCAACGTACCTTGTCGCCATTGCCCCACGGATTGTCTTCCAGGGTACCGAAGGCGATGTCCTTGTCGCTCCCGCGCACTGATTGAGTCACTGGATTATGGGTGATGATTTTCACCTCGATGACGATATTCTTGTCCTCGCCACCTAGTTCAGCCAGCCGCTCTACTTTCTTCAGCGGCGCAGTCTGCATCTCGGCACCAGACTGTTGACTGGTTGCCGCGGCGACGATGCCGGCCTTGCTCTGCACTTTGCGCAAGACCGAGCGCAACGCATCCTGCGGTGGGATGATGAATTCTCTCTGGTAGCGAACAAACTCCTCGCGCACCATATCCGCATCGGCGTCGGGTATTTGCGACAATACCTCTTTAACCGCCTTTTCGATGGCTTCGTCAGCCATGTAAAACGACCCCCGACAGGCATGTGTAATTCGTTTCCCGTATGTGCCTGTGCGGAGGACAGGCATAGGGTTGGCGTGCGGTTTGCGGTAGATTGGACACTCCCTTTACCTCCATATCGCCGAACCCGACACGACGGTTATTGAATGCTACGATGAGGTAGAACTGCTGGTAAAAGTGAAGGAAGCGCCGAGCGCATCACTTGACCCTGCCGCCACTTGTCGGCGAATATATTCGGTTCGTTCTATTCGCAGGTTTGCTCGGCGCTTCCGTAAATCGGTTTCCGACGATCTTTGATTCGGAACGGTATTGTCTAGTCGAATGATTCTGATGTGGAGTACTACTCCACTAGTCGCCCGACATTTCTTTGAGGTGTTACATGGTTGTTCAGCCTTGAGTGTTGTTTTGTTAGCTCTTGTGCTTGGTGAGTTTTGGGTGCTTGGTGACTTTAGGTTTTCTTTGCGGTGATGTGTGGATTGTCGGTGACCAGGGGTTGTCTTTGGGTTTTCACTGCGGTGTGGTGTCGATTTTCTGTGCTCTGGGGGAGGGGGATCTTTGCGGTGTTTTCGGTTGATTCGGAATTATTTCATGGTTGGTTGGACTATGGCAAGTGGCATGGCGTAGCCAATTCGGCGATTCCTTCTATCGAGATGAATCATGAAGAAAGGCTATACTCGTTATGTTGGCAGAAGTAATCGATGGCTAGTGGATGGAGGGCTGCAAACCTCACTCAGGCTGAGATTGCCGATGGCGAGTCATACCACCGGGCGCTGTACCATGAAGGAGACGTCGAACGTCCTGCCGGCTGGCACCGCGATTCGATATCCCATCTACTCGACTTGGTGATGCCACATATCACCGATGGCTCACTGGTCGTCGATTATGGCGCTGGTACCGGCGGGTCGGCGATTGAGTTGTTGAAACGTACCGATGAAGCCGGGCTGTCTATAGAATTAGTTATGGTAGACCCTCTGGTCTCTTGGTTCGGCAAGGCCAGAGAATTGCTCGACCACCGAGACGAGGTCCATTTCGTGTTTTCGATGTTTTCCGACGAGAACGGAAAAATGGTCTTTCGCCGCCTCGATGAGATGCTCGGCGGGCGCCGCGCCGATGTCATCATCTCCTCCTCGACGCTACACCTCGTACCGACCAAAGCGCTGGCCGACCTTTGCGGCCAATTCGCCGAATCACTGGCCCCCGGAGGGGTATTTGTCTGGAACAGCGGCGATATCGAGAGCGACATGCTGCCGGCCAACGCTTCTCTTCTGCACGACCCCTATCGCGCCGTTCGTGAACTGCTCAGAGATGATTCGGTCAGGTTGACAATGCTAGCGGAAATGGAGGAAGTGGAGGCACAGAGAGCCGAGCGCCGCGCCGACCGTATATTTCCCGAGCCATTCTCCATCGATGTCATTCTCGACGTCTTAGACGCTGCAGGATTCACCGGAGATATTTATGACCACGTTGTCGGCTTTTCCAATGAGGATGCCAAACGCTTCATCCTGGTCCCTCGGCTATCTGAGATTGCCGCACCGCTGATCGAGGGAGAGGAGAGGGAACGGGCGGTCAGCACCGCCATCGTTGCCGTGCTCTCAGAGATGCGAGAGGCTGGAACCGCGTCAGAGCAAGAGGATCGAAGCCAT
>JAPOGE010000061.1:0-2821 GCA_028283345.1 Candidatus Poseidoniales archaeon | reverse complement strand
GCAGTGATGACCCCCAAGGGTTCGGATCATCATCGATATCATCATACATCGGTTAAAGATGGCGAATCATGGCCCCAACCACCTCAGGCCCACCTAGGGCCTACAACGATGTCTTAGAGGCAATCGGAAACACCCCTCTAATCCGCCTCAACCGCCTTACTGAGGGGCTGGAGAAGTCATCTGTCTGGGTCAAGTTGGAAAGGTGTAATCCCGGGGGTTCGATCAAGGACCGAATCGGCTTGCAGATGGTGCTCGATGCCGAGGCCAAGGGGTTGTTGAAACCCGGCGGTGTCATCGTCGAGGCGACTTCGGGAAATACAGGAATCGGGCTGGCAATCGTCGCCGCGCAGCGCGGTTATCGCTGTATCTTCACCATCCCCGACAAGATGAGCGATGAGAAGATTACCTTGCTGAAGGCCATCGGCGCCGAGGTGCACGTATGTCCGACCGCGGTCGAGAAGGACGACCCCCGTTCCTACTACGAGGTCGCGGCACGCCTGGCGCGAGAGATTCCTGGAGCCTGGTATACCGACCAGTATTCGCATCATGCCAACCCGCAGGCGCACATGCTCTCGACCGGCCCGGAGATCTGGCAGCAGACCGAGGGGCGACTGACCCACTTCGTCGCCACCATGGGCACCGGCGGCACGATTACCGGAACCGCACGAGCACTGAAAGAGTTGGCTGAAACCGCGGGGAGAGCACCCCCTCGGATAGTCGGCGTCGATGCGGTCGGCTCGATTCTGAAACAATGGTTCGATGAAGGGACAATGGGAGAGTCGCACACCTACAAAGTCGAAGGATTCGGCGAGGATTTCATTCCCTCGGCTACCGACTTCTCATTGATCGACGAAATACATCAAGTCGATGACGGCACCTGTTTCCGCTGGGCGCGAGCGCTGGCCAGGCGCGAGGGGATGTTCTGCGGTGGCTCATGCGGTGGGGCGGTCAAGGTGGCGCTCGACCTGGCCGAGCGTGTGGATGCGGCTGGAGAGGCAGCGATGATAGTGGTGATTCTGCCCGATGCGGGAAATCCTTACCTCTCCAAGTTCTATAATGATGAATGGCTGGTGGAGAACGGGTGGGACCCACTGGATTGGGAGTGATGGTGTGAGCACGGACAAACCTTTGGGAGAATCGACCCGGGCGGTTCATGCGGCCGCTGAACCCGAGGAGAAGACCGGCTCGGTGCAGGTGCCGATCTATCAGACCTCCACCTACGCGCAGAGCGATTTCGCGGTGCATAAGGGCTATGAGTACGCCCGCACCCATAACCCGACCAGGGAAACTCTGGAACGAGCGATGGCCGAACTCGAATCACCATCCGAACCGGCTCAAGGTTTCGCCTTCGCCAGCGGGATGGCGGCAATCACCACCATAACGCAATTACTCGATTCTGGTTGTCATATCCTGGCCGCTTCCGACCTGTATGGGGGAACCGGGCGGCTGTTCGACGAGGTACTGTCGAGGTTCGGCGTGGAAACCACCTACAGTGAACTGAATCCCGGTGATCTTGAGGCCTGTGCCCGAGACAATACCAGTCTCTTGTGGCTGGAGTCACCGACCAATCCACTGCTGAAAATCCACGACATCGCCGAGTTGTCGGCGCAAGCCCATGAGCGTGGCTGGATTGTGGTGGTCGACAACACCTTCGCAAGTCCCACGTTGCAGCGCCCGCTGGAATTAGGCGCTGACATTGTAGTTCATTCGACCACCAAGTACATCGCCGGTCATTCTGACCTCATAGGTGGTTGTGCCATAACCCGCGACCCTCTGCTCGGCGAGCGCTTGGGATTCCTGCAGAACACTCTCGGGGCAATCCCTTCCCCGATGGACTGTTTCCTCACCCTGCGCGGTATCCGCACACTGCCTTTGCGTATGGCGTGCCACTGTGACAATGCCGAATATCTGGCCGAGCGCCTGGCGCAGCATCCCAGTGTCACGAAATTGCTCTACCCCGGCCTTTCTGGACATCCGGGCCACGAAGTCGCCAAACGGCAGATGAGCCGGTTTGGAGGGATAATCTCACTCGAGTTGGAGGGCGGTGAGGCCGCGGCCAGAAAATTCGCTGAGAACCTACGGCTGTTCGCTACAGCAGAGAGCCTGGGTGGGGTCGAGAGTATGATCAATCATCCCTGGTCGATGACCCACGCCGCCACCCCTGAGCAGAGGAGGCTTGAGATCGGGGTGACCCCGGGACTGGTACGGCTCTCGGTTGGGATTGAGGATGCTGTCGACCTCTGGAATGATATCGAAGATTCGCTCGGCGCTTCTGTTCTTTGAGGAGATGAGCATCACGGATGAAACTGGGCTGCTGATAGCCCTCTGCGCAGGTAACTCAGCCTTTCCGAACACTGAGTAGTCCTCTGCGAATGATCATTCGCAGAGAGTTTCATTCACAATGACTCTAACTTATAGCGGTCTCAAGTATAAGTCTATGATCGCCAAAACTCAGTTTAACCCGTAATGTATCTGCGCTTGAAGCGCACGTTCCAAATTGGCCTCCCTCGCTGACAGTCCAATATTCTCCAGCCTGGGGAGTTTCTTCGTCAACACCACTGAATGTATAGACCTCATCTTCTATCCACAACCCGACGCCTCCCGGACTAACACAGTAGCCCTCAATGTAAAAATTTTCATCGCCATCCATCATCGAAATCCAAGTTGCCCAATCGCCTGGGTCGTCAACTGTGAGGATTGCCATGTTATCAGTTTGGCCAGTTGTTAACGCATCGGGATGGTCAACAAAACTCAGTTGAGGAATTTTCAAACATGATGAGCTCACTCCAGTGACCCAATCAACATCAGCCTGTGGTACATT
>JAPOGE010000060.1 GCA_028283345.1 Candidatus Poseidoniales archaeon | reverse complement strand
AGTACCCATAGGTCGTCGGATGAGCGAATTCGCAAGCGCCACAGGTCTTGATCACGCTTGAGAATCTGCATTATCGTGCCACCATCAACTGAAGATACCCCTGAGATGACCGCGCTCGTCGATATCCATATCGATTGCCGCCGGCCTCTTCGGCAGTCCGGGCATCGTCATCATCTCGCCGAGCACGGCGACGATGAAGCCGGCGCCGGCGTTGAGTCTGAATTCTCTTATCGGCAGGTCGAATCCTTCCGGGGCGCCGAGAAGATTAGCGTCGTGGGAGAAAGAATACTGGGTTTTCGCCATGCATACGGGAAGATGGGCATATCCCCACTTCTCGATTTGCTGCCATTGGCGATTCGCCTTGTCGCGGATATCCAGGCCGGCAGCCCGATACAGGTTGGTTGCGATTCTTAGGGCCTTCTCGGTCGCCGGCCGGCGATTATTGAACAGCGGCTTGAACGGCCGGCCGGCGGCCAGGTGGTCCTCACAGGCCGCGGCCACGGCTTTTGCCAGATCTCGCCCGCCGGCTCCTCCCTCGGCGTAGACGTTGCAACGCACCACACTCCGCGCCCCGGATTCTCGGGCACATTCCTCAATGGTGGCTATTTCACTCTCGGTATCGCTGGCGAATCGGTTGATGCTGACGATGACCGGCATACCAAACATCAGCATATTACGGATATGGCGGTCGAGATTACTGCGTGCCCCCTTGCGTACCGCAGGGACATTCTTGGCGGCGTTCTCTTCCGCCGTCGGTCGGTAATTGCCGCGTTCGCCAAATGCACCGCCATGTAATTTCATCGCTCGCACGGTTACATTGATGACGATACAATCCGGCCCTCTCCCGAGCAGAGGAGCCTTGATGTGCATGAATTTCTCGGCCCCCATCTCCGAGCTGAAACCCGCTTCGGTGATGACGAATTCACTGGTGGCCAAGGCCAGGCGGTCGGCGATGATGCTGGAATTGCCATGGGCGATATTGGCGAATGGGCCACCGTGTACGAAGGCCGGATTATTCTCGACGGTCTGCACAAGATTTGGCAGGAAAGCAGTGCGTAGCAGTAGTGCCATCGCCCCGGCGGCACCGAGGTCATCAGCCTTTACCGGATAGCCATCGCGGCGCTGTCCGACGACGATCTGGCCGAGGCGGTGTCTCAGGTCGACATAATCCTTGGATAACGTCAGAATCGCCATCACCTCGCTGGCGGCGGTGATGTCGAAGCGCTCTTCACGGGCCATTCCATTTTCCGCACCACCCAGTCCGATGGCCAGTTGACGCAGACTCCGGTCATTGAGGTCGATTACACGGGGCCAGGTGATTCGAGCCGGGTCGAGGTTGAGTTCATTATCGTGTTTGAGATGATTATCAATCATATTTGAGAGCAGGTTGTGGGCACTGGTCACCGCGTGTAGGTCTCCGGTGAAGTGCAGGTTGATCTCTTCCATCGGGATTACCTGGGAATAACCCCCACCAGCCGCCCCGCCCTTGATTCCGAATACCGGCCCCATCGACGGCTCACGGATAGTGCAAACTGCCTGTCGTCCTACCCGGTTGAGTGCCTGGGTAAGGCCAATCGTCGTCACCGTTTTCCCCTCTCCGAACGGGGTGGGATGGACCGAGGTGATGAGCACCATGAATCCCTGCGGTTTTTTGAACCTACTCTCAAGTGCAGTCCAACGAATCTTAGCGATTCCATCACCGGCGGGAATCAGTTCTTCGACCCCGATGCCGAGTTTCCATGCCACTTCCTCGATTGGAATGGCTTCGGCTGAATTTGCTATCTCGACATCGGAAGGCATGACCATGGCGCTTATCGGGCGGTATTCAAGTCTTGACCCAATATTGTGCAGAAAGATGCTAATTCGCACCCCTTAATGGGGTGCGGCCATCGTCGGTACGAATGAACTCTCATATTGCTTCTTACTGCTTGATGGCAACAGCCTTGCACTCGGATTCAGGTTATCCAGTCACTTTAGGGCTCGGGCAAAGCGCTCATCAAATCGCGATTTCGGTGAATTATCTTGTATCATCAATAATCGATTCTCTCCACTTTGCCCTCGCGGTGCCTGTGGCTTGGGGCGACATACGTACTGACTGCTTTTGTTCGGTCGCCCTCACTCGTCGGGCTTGATCGACCCGAGGTAGTCGGGCAATTTGACCCCAGCCATCTTGGCGACTTCGTGCACCGGTGGCAGGCTGTGAATCAGGCTGGAGATGAAGTTGGCAGTACTGCCGCCCTCTCCGCCACCAGCGGAATCCCAGACCGTGATCTTGTCGATTTTCAGATTGGAGATGGCCTCGACCTGACGAGCCACAATCGGTTCCAACTGCTCGACCATGAGCAGGGTTGCGGCGGCAGCGGTATCGCCACCGGTAGCGGCGATTAGTTTCTCATAGCCGGCGGCTTTGGCACCCAGCACCTCGTTGATACCCTCGGCCTCGGCCTTCTTCACGGAGATGATTGCATCGGCCTCACCACGGGCGATTCTGCGCATACGCTCGGCTTCGGCCTCGGCGGCGATTTCCATCTGTTGTTTGGCAATTTCCTCGCGCACGATCTCCTCGGCCCGCAGGCGCTCTTGCTCAAGGTCGTACTGCGCTGCTTGTACTTCGGCTTCGGCCTTTCGTCGGGCGACTTCGGAACGGCGCATTGCTTCAGCCTCCTTTTCGGCCAAACTGGCGTTGGTATCTGCAATAGACGCTTTTGCCAGGTTCTCACCCTCGACCGCCATCGCTTCCTGCTCGGTTACGAATACACGGCGGTCGCGCTCGGCAGATTTCTGACCTTTTGCCGATTCTGCGACATTTTGTGCCACCTGGATTTCACGTTCGCGGTCGGCATCGGCTTTGCCGATAGCACCATCCCTCTCAGCGATGGAAACGTCGACCAGCGCCTTGTTTACTGCTACTGCGGCGGCCTTCTTACCGATGCTGTCGATGTAATTCGATTCATCGGTGATGTCGGTGATATTGACGTTGATCAGGAACAATCCCAACTTATGCAGTTCAGCGCCGACGTTATCACGTATCAACTCAAGGAAGTTATCTCGGTCTCGGTTAATGTCCTCAATCGAAAGACTGGCTACTGTCAAGCGCAGTTGGCCGAAGATCATCTCCTGTGCCATCTCCTCGATTTGCGGGGTGGTGAGATGAAGCAGACGCTCGGCGGCATTATTCATTATCAGCGGGTCGGTGCTGACACCGATGGTGAAGGTCGATGGAACGTGTATGCGAATATTTTGCAGGGACAGGGCATTGGATAGGGGAATCTGAATCGTCATCGGGATGAGTGAGATTTTCTTGTAATCTTGAAATAATGGCCAAATCAATCTCGCCCCACCGTGAATACACACCGAAGCCTGATCTTTCCCGACCTTGCCGAATACGACCAGGATTTCGTCTGAAGCACAGCGCTTATACCGTGTTATCAGTAATACCACCCCGAAAAATCCTACTAGTATCAGTCCACCAAATATTGCTATTAACCATCCAGATGCATCAGCCATTATTTCATCACCTCATTCTTCTTCTTTTTTCTGCTCTTCTTCCACTTGGGAACTTACGTCTTTCAGTTCTTCCACTATCAGGGTCGAACCGATTGAATCGACCACTCGGATGAATGTTCCCGTAGGAATCAGCAAATCTTTGTCCTTGGCCCTGGCCGCAAGGGTTCTCAAGCCACCCTTGACCGGTACCTGCACCTCGCCGGTCTCCCCCGGCTTGATTCTCGAGTAGACCGAACCGCGCTCGCCGACCGCTTCGCTGGTGTGCATGGTGCCGTCGGTTTGCAAGGCATAGATGCCCTGCATCATCACCTTCATCGCATATAGCGACGCGATTGCGGCGATGCCGCCGGCAAATACGGCAATTACTTCGGTATCAGTCGATTTTATCGCGAACATGCCGACCAGACCGAACATCATGATGGCGGCGGATAGCCCCTGCAGGGTGAATAACTCGAACGACAGGTCGGTATCCAATGTGAAATCGGCGTCAAAGACCGTATCTATCGCCCCACCGACGATTCCTCCGAGCAACATCAGGGTCATCATGATGATGAAAAATGCCGAACCGAATATGGAACAGGCGATGAAGATTACCTCAAGTGTTGATGGTGCATCGATTTTCAGAACTTCGAACAACCACATGGCTACCACTACCTACCGCACACAGGTGCTGCCGCCTTTGGTTCTTCCCTCTAGGGTTCCTCATCCATAAGGTGCTTTTTGAGCATTAATTTCTCGTACAGGATCACCGGTGCCAGTGAGAATCCAGCCATCACCGAAGCCACCCATAATGGCGCCTTGGCGGCATAGAACAGTAGGAATACCCAGAACGGGAGTAATAACATGATCAGCCGCTTGAGAAACGGCCACATCCCCTCCAGCAAGTCATCAGAAGGGTCTTCCATCATCGGAAAACCTCAGAAGATGAATGACGATGTGGTCATCACCGCAAGCCACAATCCGATGATGAGCCAAAAACTATTGCCTTGCTTTTTCTGCATATCAGCGTGTACTTCCTTATCTATCCGCATTGGGTTTTCGAAGATATCCATCTGTTCCCGCTTGAACAAGAAAAGACCGAGCACAAAGCACGCCGCGGCACCGGCTCCGAACATGGTTTCAACCGCCGCAGTAGCCTCATCCAGGATGATGAAGGAAATCCAGATCTGGGTCGCAGACATCAGAAACCAGATGAAAGAACCGCGTTCGACCATCTTCGCCATGGCCGTTGTTTCACTCACCTGTTCTTGTCTCTTTCTGTATTTCGATGGTTTGATGACTGTCTTTTTCGGACATCGCTGGCGTTTGATTCATTTACGGCCTCGATTATGCACCGCCATGACTCAGGTCCGCTACGGTGTTGGCGGAGAGCCGGTGACCCATTCTCTATCGCCGATGTTGATGGCGCTGGTAGCCGAGCATCTGCACGAGAATCGTAGTGATCTTAATGCTAAAATCCGCCTCGAGACAAATCTCGAACGGGTCGAGGTGATACCTGCCACCCGGGTCGAAGACGCTCTGGCTTGGGGATATGTCGGTTCACTGCCCGGTGAGGTGCCGAATTGGGAATATACCGGCTCACCGATATCTGCATTCCGCGCCCGCACCATCATCGAACGTGTGGCGAAAAAGACCACCGCAGAAATCACCACGGCCCACGAGTCCCTTCAGCCACTGGGAGAGGCGATTCTGCCGGTGCGGAATAAGAGAATCCCCGGCTCACCCGAAGAGCGCTGGCTATCGCTGACATCGCCTTTGAAACACCAGTTATCCTCCGCGGCGATGAAATTCGTAGATGCCGGCAAGGAAATCGACAGCGTCAACGCACTTCGTTGGAACACCAGGGAATGGTGGGTGGCATCGACCGATGGCATCGGTCTGGTCCATGTGGCACAACACCGCGGCATCGAAATCGAGAATGGTGCGATATTGTGCCTGCACGGCGGTGGTGGCGCGGCGCGCTCGTGTGCCGAGGCCTGGGCCAAAGCCGGCGGCAAATTGCTTTGGAGCGGTGGTCGTCGTGAATTGGCCGAGGATGGGCCCTGGGCCAGTGCCTTGTTGTTGCCCGGTGTGGCGGTACGAGTTGCGGCTGGAACCCGGTCTGGGGACCGGGCTGGTGCAGCAGCAGATGCGGGAGTGGAAGAGGTTGCGGAAATCGCGGTATCGATTAATTTTGACCTATTTGCAGACCACGATAGCGAATATGTGGGTGCCGGGTTACAGATGAGGCCATCATATACGAAAACGAGCGGAACCTACGAAGAGAGAATCATCCGTTTGAACGCCGAGCAACTCGATGGCAGATGGTTGCTATGTGCTCAACATCTCGGTGCTTGGTCGACGCTTTGGTGTCCCGGACGAGCCGAAGATCTGCCGTCGTTGGAATTACTGCTCGACCGTCTTGTTTTCGCCGAATCTCTATTGGCAGAGTACTGATTGCGACCGCACATACCCGCGAGAGATTCAAGGCCCTCCACTTTGAGGGCGACACATGGGCCGAGTGGATGATGTGACCGTGAGTGCGCTGGCCCAACACCATGGTGAGGCTGCGGGCCGAACCAAGAGAGCATGGAGGTTGGTGCTTTGGTGAGCGCCACGTCGAGTACTGTGGCGGGTACTGGAACATCCTTACGCTCAAGGGCGATGTTCCTCACCATTCTCCTTCTATTTCCCCTGCTGATGCTCAGTTCCGCCGAGCCGAATGAGTCCGGTGATTTCTCCCAGTCGCGTTCACTCAACCACTTCAGCACTGGTTTTATCGAGGGGAATGTGAATATCGGCGATAGCACCTCATTCGATGTACGAATCGATTATCCGAGCACCAATGGTTCTGGAGAAATGGCCGAAATGGCATGGGATGGTGCCCCCTTCCCAATGGTGGTATTCTTTGTCGATGAGGGCGAGGAATCTGACAATTACGGTTGGATAACCCAATCTCTGGCCAGTTCCGGATACATCATCGTCACCCCCGAAGCGCGCTGGGATACCGATGAGGTAGCGGTTCTTCTCGGGGAGATGCGAGGACTATATTCAGCCTTTGGTAATGTCAATGACAGCGGTTTTGAAGATGGTAATCAACCCGATAATTTCATCGGCGGCTTCGACCTTGACCACTGGGGTGTCGGTGGTCATGGCACCGGTGCAACTTTGGCAGCCACCGTGCAAGTGGCTTGGGATTTTCAAATCAATAATGATACCTTGGCACCGCCCAGAGCGCTGTTCGGGCTCGGGTTGGACAAAGCCGATATGCCCTCGCTATCAAGTTTGATGCCGCAATACCCCCAGCCGGGATATGCCCTCTTCATGACCGGGACGGTCGATGAGATTGCCCCTGCACATCAAAATGTGAAAGTAATGCTCGAGGATTGGTCCGGCGGCTGGCACCTGATGGAGGTGAGGGGGGCGGACCACCTTCAGTACCAAGACGACAGCGGTTTTCTGGAAGGTCTTTCCGACGGTGATGCCACGATTTCCGAATCGGAACAACAGAGTCATGCCCTCGAACACATCTCCCCCTATCTCGACCTGATTCTCAAAGGTGACCACAATGATTGGAGGTTGGCCAGCAATCGCGAGGTCGACACCACTCTTCCTTCCGATGCCATATCGTATCTGGATGAGGACTTGAGTGGTTCCCGACTCCTGCATGTCGCCGATGCCAGAGGGCCTGAAGATGATGTTGAATTGGGCAACGTCTCTTCCTTCTCGATGTTGACGATGCATCGTAACGGCGATTTCATCGCTGGAAATGATACCGGTTTTGACTTCAATTGCACGGTTATCGGCCATGAGTCGATCTGGGCTGTTGGCAGTATTGACCCATCCACCGCTCGCTCCTCATGTGAATTGAACCTCGACCAGTTAGCTCCGGGGATATATCATGTACTGATGTCGTCATCACTCGATGGCATGCCAGCATCGCTGAGTGTCGATGTTGTGCGCGGCAATACCGGGCTGAACCAGACCGACCCGGTTCCCGCAATTATTCTCGACCAGCACGGTTCGGTGTTGGTTTCAGCCTCGGCCTTTGCCACCGACCCTGATGGTCAGCCCATCCATTTCCAAAATGCTACTTGGATGGCGGTGGAAGGTGAAAAATTCTCTTTGGATATCGCCGGGGAAAATATGACCATCAGCCATACCAGCAGTCCCGAATGGGCCGGCTCAACCCTGCTGGCATTGACCCTGATTGAGTCGAATACCGAGAACCCCGACACTATGAATCTGGTAACCCAGGTGACAGTGTTAGCGGTCGATGACCAAGTGGTATCCCTCGGGCAGATTCCCAGCCAACAGATGTATGAGGATGGCGAGCCTCTGGTACTCGACCTAGGTCAGTGGTATTACGACCCGGAGGGTGAGCCCCTGGTGGTCTCGGCCAGTTCCAGCGATGCACGCTTGAGCGTGACCGTGAATCACACCAACATCACATTGGTCAGTGCCGTGGATTGGAATGGCGCGGCGATAGTGATGCTCAACGTCAGCGATGGTACGACCGCAGCGCTCAGCCAGTCGATGCCGGTGCAGATCATCGCTACCTATGACGAACCAAAGTTCAACCCCGCGGCGTGGAACCTGACCTTTGCCGAAGATGAAACCACAATCGTCGATTTAACGACCTTGGCATGGGACCCCGACGGCGTGGAGATGTCCTACATTTTTTCACCCGATGATTCAATTGGAGAATTCGCTTTACTAATTGAACAAGGAGTGCTGACGATACAACCCCCGGCCAACTGGAATGGCGAGATGGAATTGGGTTGGTTGAACGCCTCCGATAACGGCACCACAATCACTTACCGGCTGAAGGTCACCATCACTCCTGTGAACGATATTCCCACTGCCCAGTGGCAAACTGCCACCTGGCAATCCGAAATGCTGGTGGTCGAGTATTCATATCTGGATGTCGATAGCGGGGAAAACCATTCCCTCCGCTATCGTATCGACGATGCTCAATGGATGACTGTGGCTTCTATCTGCGGTGGAGTTGTCGACGACATTCGCCAGTGCAGTGTGATGTTTAATGGCAGTGAGTTGGCGGTTGGCGGCCATACGATTGACCTTGTGGTCGTCGACGGCGAGCATGAATTGAACCCCGAGCGACAGATTTTCACAGTTGCCGGCGAACAGCTGCCGAGTGGTGAAGACTTTTCCTCTGTGGTCACTAATCCTTCGACATGGATTGTCATCGTCGGGGTGCTGTTGGCCATTTTCCTCGCCAAGATGCTGTTCACCAGCGGCAGGTCAGGAGGTTTGGTCGGGGCGGTGCAGAAAGAGAGCGTCGAGGAAAAAGTGCAACATCACAAAGAGGTTATCGATGTAGATGAAGTTGAATCACCACCTCCGGATTCCGAGTCGGGTGGCCTATTGGCGAGAGCACAGCGTCTGAAAGGCCGATGAGCACACCACCTGAAAGGCCGATGAGCACACCACCTGAAAGGCCGATGAGCACACCACCTGAAAGGCCTACTTGGTGGCGCGACATGGGAAGGGCTGATGTACACAGAGTCTGAAAGGTCTATGAGCTGACACCCGAGGAGATATTCCCTCAGCACTGAATGGAACTTCAGAGTGGGATATTCCCGTGCTTTTTGCCCGGAGTGTGTTCTTTCTTGCTGCGAAATAGACGCAGTGCCCGGCACAGCCGCAGGCGGGTTTCACTCGGCTCTATCACATCATCGAGCCAGCCGTTGCGGGCGGCGACATAGGGGTCACCGAACTTGCGCTTGTATTCGGCGACCAACTCGACCCGTACCTCTTCTCTCACCTCTTCTTCAGCGGCATTTATCTCGCGTCGGTGGATGATGTTCACCGCTCCTTCGGCTCCCATCACCGCCAGTTCTGCAGTCGGCCATGCGACGTTGTAGTCGGAGCCCAGATGTTTGCACGACATCGCCAGATAGGCCCCGCCGTAGGCCTTGCGGGTTATCAGCGTCAACTTCGGAACCGTCGCTTCAGCATATGCATAGAGTAGTTTTGCTCCATGGCGGATGATTCCCCCCCACTCCTGCACCACCCCTGGCAGGAAACCCGGCACGTCTTCAAGGGTCAGCAGAGGAAGGTTGAACGCATCACAGGTACGGATGAATCGCGCCGCTTTGACCGAGGCATCAATATCCAGGCAACCGGCGAGAACCTTGGGCTGGTTGGCGATGATTCCGACCGAAAGACCATCCATCCGAGCAAGTCCAATGACAATATTTTCGGCATATGATTCAAACAATTCAAGAAATTCCCCGTCATCAGCGATTGTTTCGATAATCTTCACCATGTCGTAAGGGCGGTTCGGGTTATCCGGGACGATGGTTTCCAACTCGGCAACCGAGCGATCATAAGGGTCACCACTCGGCATTTCAGGTGCGGCCGCCAAATTGTGGTCGGGGAAATAAGACAAGATGTCGGCGGCGATGATCATCGCTTCCTCCTCATCTTCGGCAATCTGGCAGGCGATTCCGGAACGAGACGCGTGTAGTTCCGCTCCCCCCAGGGCTTCGGCATCGAGTTCTCCGCTGATTACCTCCGGTGTCTCCAGTGGACTGGAGAGGAAAAGTTGCCCGAACTCACGCCCGAGAATGGTGAAATCGGCTAGACCTACGGCCAAGGCACTCACTCCGACGACGGGCCCAAGGACTATGCTTATCATCGGGATTCGGCCACTGCATTGCACCAGATGGTCGAGCAATTCACCGGTACCGCCGAGAGCCGGAATGCCATCGTGCACCCGCTGACCCCCACCGTCCCAGATTCCGATCAAAGGTACTCTGGCGCGCATCGCCATCTCGACCGCCTTGGCAATCTTCTTGGCGTGCATCTCACCCATGCTGCCACCGTGGACGCTGAAGTCCTGAGCGAAACAATAGACTCGTCGCCCACCCACCATACCATGGCCGGCGACGACTCCATCGCCGAGATGCTTGAGCATGTGGAGATTATAATCGGTGGCACGATGGGTGATGAATGAATCGATTTCGACAAATGAATCCGCATCGAGAAGCCACCTGATTCGGTCGCGGGCGGTTCCTCGCCCGCTGGCGCGGATTCCCTCGAGCCGTTTCATCCCGCCTCCGGCCTCGCCCTCACTGCGTGCATGGGCGAGGTCGTCCAGTTTCTCACTGGTTGAACCCCCTGACGCAAGGTTGCTCATACCCACCTCATGTCGGCAGGGTTCTTTGCCCTTAGCCTTCGCAGCTCTGAGTGATTTTCAGGATGAGATACGGTCAGGATTTTCGCCGACCAGATTCGATTCCAGGTCGGCGGCCAGATCACGTCGTTGCGAGAGTGACCAGTGGGTTTTGACCAGTACCGCTTCTGGGGTTGAAGTCCCACCCTGTCCCAACAGCCCTATCTCCTGTTGCCTACGCCCCTTTGAATAGACGTTCATATTTACCGCGCCATTGATGCACTGATTGGCGATCACGATTTTCAGTCCACCGCTGATGGCAGCCGAAATTGCCGCTTCGAGAGCCTCGTTCTCGGGTGCATCTCCATTGGCGTTCTCAATCGGCAGATGACCCAGACCGGTGCCGTGAATCACCAGTGCTCGATAGCCGGCGTCGGCAACCGCGGTGATGAGGTCACCGTGCAGGTGTGCGCCGGAGATCAGTTGTGCGACCCGTATTGCCCCATCATAATTAGTCGGCTCGACCCCGGAACTCCCCCTCTGTGGGGTTGATTTCAGCGCCGCCTCATATTCTGGCATCAGGGTGTGGTTTATTCCCTCGCGCGAGACCTGTACATGCGCTAACACCCCAGCGTTGACACTCTTGAAGGCGTCACGGCGACTGGAGTGCAGTTTCCTCGCCGAGCAGCCGGGCAGCACCGCCACCGTGCCGTCATCGGCACCGGCGTGTAGCATGACTACGGTGGCATCGCCCAAGCCACCATTCGGCGCCGGACCGTGGGCGGCCCAATGCACTGCGGCGATGAGATTCTCACCGGCATCACTCGAGCCGCGGTCGGATGATCTCTGCGAGCCGGTGAAGACGATTCGCCCCGGCGGGCAGCCACCTTCTCCAGCCCAGCCGAATGCCAGGGCGGTGGCGCTCACAGCCAGAGTGTCGGTGCCGTGGGTGACGACCACGCCGGCGGCGCCGTCTGCAAAGGCTTCGGCACTGGCGACCAGCATCGCATTCCAATGCTGAGGGCGAATATCATCCGACCACATATTACCGAGTTTCACCGCTTCGATTCTGGCGACGGCGGCGAGTTCTGGAATCGCCGCCAGCAATTCCTCGGGCTCAAACCGGGCGACGACCGCACCGGTGGCATAGTCGACCTTCGAGGCGATGGTGCCGCCGGTGTGGAGAATCCTGACCAGGGGGAGGTTGGAATCCTGAGAGTCCGAGTCCGTGGCTTCATCCTCGGAGTCCGGCGGGGTGGATTCGGATATGAGTTCAAATGATATCAGCGAAGACTCCGGATGGCTGATATTGTAGCCATTCAACAACTTCATCGTCAGATGACCCGGTGCGGCCGGGGGGAGCAGGATACCCTGTTCCTCGATTTCCCCAGCCCAGGTGCGCAACTTGAGCCGTACCAGTGAACCTTCTTCTGGTAGCCCTGTCATGGTTCCCCCATTACTCACCGGCTCATGAACGCTACGTCATCATTTTGCTTCACGTTTGGATGAGCGCACGTTTCAAAGAGGGTTGGCGAGTGGACCGCCTCAGCCGGGGTGGCGTAGTTGGTAGCGCGTCGGACTCATAGGGTAGCAATTATTGCAGAGTCGCGCTGAAAGTCAGCCTCAGCGGTGTCTGAGACATCCGAAGGCCGCGGGTTCGAGTCCCGCTCCCGGCACCACCACTTTACAATAATACGCGTATAGCGTGGTGGCGCCGTGAGCTTGCTCGCTCGCCAGTAAACGAATAGATTCGGCGAGCGCTTTCGCTCTTGGCATCGAAACATTGCGAAAGTTCGCACTTCCCTCGGGCAGAGCCCTCAGTCCAGTGCTCAGGTCCCGCTCCCAAACCAGCACCATAACTTTCAATTTGAATCATGACGTTCTCAAATTTTTTCCGCAAGATGGAACGTACAGATTGTGGTGAGCCCATCAGGGGTTGGAAAAATGTTGGCTGAGGGAATTGTCGCGAGGGCATACTTCAATTGAT
>JAPOGE010000005.1 GCA_028283345.1 Candidatus Poseidoniales archaeon | reverse complement strand
AATGCCCACGTCGCCTTCGGAGTCGACCTCCTCGAACTCCCAAGAGCCGCTGGAATCGGTGGCATACTTCAGGTCGTTATTGGTGAAATCCCAGTACGAGATATGCACATCACCATTGGAATCGACTGCCAGTGAGGTGTCCATGCCCACGCTGCCTTCGGAATCGATGGTCGAGGTGACCCATGAGCCGCTGGAATCGGTGGCATACTTCAGGTCCCCATTGGCGGCGTCATAGTACGAGATATGCACAGCACCATTGGAATCGATGGCCAGTGAGGAGTATCCACCCACACTGCCTTCGGCATCGATGGTCGAGGTGACCCATGAACCGCTGGAATCGGTGGCATACTTCAGGTTGTGATTGGTGGTGTTCCAGTACGAGATATGCACATCACCATTGGAATCGATGGCCAGTGAGGTGTACAAGCCCACGTTGCCTTCGGAGTCGACCTCCTCGAACTCCCATGAGCCGCTGGAATCGGTGGCGTATGCCAGGTTGTTGAGAGTGACGTCATGGTAGGATATATGCACAGCACCATTGGAATCGAGAGCCAGTGAGGTGTATTCACCCACGTTGTCGTTGGAATCAATTGTTGAGACGGCCCATGTGCCACCACCGCCGCCACCACCACCGGTCGGAATCGTGGTACATTTAGTATCCATAGAAAGTGATGTCCATTGGGAATCAAAAATACTGATGTCCACACAATACGTCAGCCCCCTTGTTATCGACGGGTTGGAGATTGGATAATTTGCGATAATGCTCGAATACTCGGAGTTGGATGGTGTGAAATTGGGTATTGAGTTGGCAAAGATTTCAGAACCATTGCTTGAATAGTACAGACTCCAATTTACCGAATATGAGTTGGTGGTACTGAGATTATACGCGTCCCAACTCAGGTCGAGATTATTGTTTTCACCATCGAATACCAATAGCGTCTCAATCTCGACATCATCACCACCACCGCCATTCGGTATTGTAACACATACATCAGTGTCAGCATCTAAAAGATTATTTTGGCTATCGGAAATTTGCGAATCCACACAATACTCAAGTCCTCTGATGATGCTTGGATCGCTGAGGAAAATGGCCATCAAGACATTGTACTGGTCTGAATTGGGAGTGAAATTGTATCCCACTGCTGAGTCAATGATTGTATCGTTAGTGGAATAGTACAGGCTCCAGTCAACTAAATACTCAATTCCAGCAGTTAGGTTGTCTGCAATCCAACCATAGAACAACTTCTCTTGACTGGAGTCATACGAATTATAACTTACAATATCACCTTCACCTTCACTCGGTATTGTGGTGCATGAAACAGTGCCGCTGTCTAAAACGGTTGAAGAGAGATAAATAGTGGCTTCAACACAGTAGGTCAGACCTCTGGTGATTTCCGTATTACCCAGAGACCACGACTGGGTAGTACCGGTGTAAACGCTCGCCGTGGGGGCGAAAGAATCGTTAAACTCTAACACGAGAGTGCTGTTGCTATCATAATACAATTTCCATACAACGTTGTAGGTGTTACCCATGCTCAGATTGCTGGCGGTCCAATATGCTTCTAGTTCCTCAATCGTATCTCTCCATAAAATCTCTCCAGTAATCTCTACCGAAGAGGTGGAAGTGGTGGTCGCCTTCCACAATTCAACTCCGTTGGTGCCGTCATTCGCACTGAAGTAGAGCGTGCTGCCGACCGCGGTCAGTTCGGAAGGGGAACTGCCGGATGAGCCTGAATTGATGTCCTTGACCATCACCGTGCCCGAACTGGTCCCGTCGCTCTTCCATAGTTCGTAACCGTTGGTGCCGTCATACGCCATGAAGTAGAGCGTGCTGCCGACCGCGGTCAGATAGGACGGGACACTGCTGGTTGAGCCTGAATTGATGTCCTTGACCATCACCGTGCCCGAACTGGTCCCGTCGCTCTTCCACAACTCGGCACCGTTGGTGCCGTCAGTCGCACTGAAGTAGAGCGTGTTGCCGACCGCGGTAAGGTGGTCCAGGCTACTGCTAGATGAGCCTGAATTGATGTCCTTGACCATCACCGTGCCCGAACTGGTCCCGTCGCTCTTCCATAGTTCGTGACCGTTGGTGCCGTCAGTCGCCGTGAAGTATAGCGTGCTTCCGACTGCTGTCAGGTAGTACGGGGAACTGTCGCCGGTGCCGCCGGTTTCAGAATTGATGTCCTTGACCATCTCTGCATCATTGAAATCACCATCATACATCACACCGTTGTTATCGTCCAATATGGTCGGCACCACGGCCATATCCTGCACTGCATAGACGGCAAAGGAAGAAAATAACATCAGGATGATCATCAAGAATGATTGCGCATTGTTACTCTTCGATGAGTGATGACCCCACGAGGACATGTCCTTGCGAGTACGATTGATTAGATGAAACCTACTTTTTCTGTTTCAGTTTCTTTTTTCGCTTCGTCCGTACTTTTCCGACCTCGCGATTCAATCTCTCGCGCAGGGCATCGTGCAACCACATCCCATCATCGGTCTCAAGCAGTAATGAGCGCTCGAGCAGGCGCTTGGGTGGACTTCCGTCCCAACCGGCGGCTTGTGCCAGTTGCGGCCACGGTATCGGGCGCTCGGCGACTGCCAACTGTGACAACAGGGCACGCTCGGGTGCAGGGAGTTGGTCGATGATCTCCTCATCGAGGAAACGCAACCAATCCCCATGCGCTACCTGACCATATAATTCGAGTAGTTCCATCGCCAGAGGATGGCCGCCGGTCACCTTGTGCACTTCTTTGGCCGAGGGTTTCTCCTCACTGCTCATCGCCGACAACCAGTTGCCCAAGGCCTCGACCGACAGACCGGTTATCGCCATCTCATCGACCAGGCCACGGGTATGGACATCTCGACGGTCGTAGAATCCGAGGTCGTAGCGGCTTATCATCAGTAATTGTATCGGCGATTGACTGGC
Organism: Candidatus Poseidoniales archaeon; assembly: GCA_028283345.1. GTDB lineage: Archaea > Thermoplasmatota > Poseidoniia > Poseidoniales > Poseidoniaceae > UBA60. Next base: position 40,341 of record JAPOGE010000005.1, on the reverse strand, counting down.
GACCTGAAGCAGGGCACCGAGGAATTCATCCCCTCCCTCGCCCAGATGGTGGATATCGTCGAGGATGAATAACCAGGTAGGTGGGGGTGCACCGGTGGCCGGCTTGTCGCGATACCTTTCGCGCACCGCCTTGCCATCGGTCAGGTAGGCGAGCAGGCGTCGGCGCCACGAATCGACATCGAGTGAGGCTCCGGGCAACATCGGCAAGGTGTCCATCAGGTTGTATGGGTCGTGATTCTCATCGATTCCCAAGCGGTGCAGCACGCTGACGGCAACTCCGAGGGGGCGGTCCCAAGGTTGGCATGGATACCAACAGACCGAGAGTAGTTCCTCCTTTTCCATCATCTCCTTGACCCATTGCGCCGCCAGGGTCGACTTGCCGATACCGGCAATCCCTGAGAGCACCAGTGCCGGCGTACGGTCGATTCGCCATTGATGGAGACGTTCGAGCTCAGCAGTCCGCCCATGCAAATCGCGCGGCGGAGGCGGAGCGGTGTGGTAGGTCGCATGGGCGCCGGCCAGCAGGGTCAACCTTCCCGGCTGTTTCGCCTTACCGCCCTCACTGCGGCGAATCGGCCCGAAGCGAATGTCTCCGAATACCAATACTCCCTCGTGTTGGGCGTGCATCAGGACCTGTAGTAGCGAGAGGTCGGCCTCTAGCCTGTCAGTGGCTTGGCCGGCCTCTAATTCCAGCAGGGTTCCGCGACGGTCACGAATCAGCAAGGGTATCTTCGCCATCGCCTCCTTGCGCATCTCACCTTCCTCTCGCCCGGCATCTGTCAACTGCCAGGTCTTCTGGCGGCGTGATTCCCCCTTCACCGTACGCGAGTGCTCGCTGACCAATCCCTGCCGCAGGATGGTTCGCATCGTCCGGCTCACATTCGGCGGGTGCAGAGCGCAGGCCTCGGCTATTCCACGTCGGGTGACGGAATTGTTGACGACATACTTGTCGGCCTGATTATCATGCTCCAAGAGATGTAGCAGAATGCGGTCGCTGACCGCAACCGAGACCTTTGGTAATTCGCTCGCCACATGGCCCGTCAAAGTGTAGGTGATGTTGAATCATTCGCCCGCTTGCGCCGCAATAAATCGGCCCGCTGCCGCACACGCGCGAGCGAAAATACCGGCCCGCTGCCGCACACGCGCGAGCGAAAATACGCATGTATTGGCGCGCACAACCAATGCGTAAGGACTAATATCACAGGTATATCGGAGATTATGCGCTCTGCGCTGCCGCTGTTTCGCGTCTCGTCGGTAGCGTTAGTCATGGTCCTATTTGTATTCCTGCCATTTGCAAGTGCAGTCGACACCGACGGCGATGGTCATGAAGACCATAATGACGACTGCCCGCTAGCGGCCGGCAACAGTTCGGTCGATCGTACCGGTTGCCCTGATGCCGACGGAGATGGTACCAGCGATTGGATTGACCGCTGGTCGATTCCGAGTTCTCATTTTGAAAACGTTCAGACCCTGTCCTCAAGCTACGATTACTACGGCATCGACCATAGCCCGGACGGTGAACTGGTGCTCTCTGGTGATGAGAACGGCTGGGTGCGAATCTGGAATACCTCAACCCACATCAACATGCTCTCCGACCAGTTGAGTGGCGCCGCGGATGCGGTCGCGTGGTCGCCGGATGGCAGCATGGTCGCGGCGTCTACAAATCTAGGTAGTGGCGGTGATGATGAGTTGCACATCTGGTGGGCCGAGAACATGACCCCACGCCACGCCGCAATCAATGTCGATGTCGAATCGGGTAACGATGATGTTCCCGGGAGCATCGCCTTCAACCACGATGGCAGTCTCATCGCGGTTGCAATAGGGCGTGCCACGTCAAGTGGAACCAACGGTGTAGTGAAGATCATCAATACCTCTTCGGGACTTGAAGAGCGTTCCTTGAACCCCGGCGGGGAAGACCGTTTCGACAGCGTCGCCTGGTCACCTGATGGTTCGCGAATCGCCTTGGGCGGCAATGATGACATGTGGATTTATGATACCGTCAACTGGCAACTGAATCGCAGCATGACCGGAATCGCCGGAGCCGCCATCGCCGACATTGCCTGGTCACCGGATGGTAACTGGATTTCGACCTGTGAATCATGGGGAGGTTCAGGTTCAGTGGCCGAGTTATACAATGTTCATACCGGTTCAAGGCTATGGACAAAGACTCACACCAGCAGTTGCATGTCAACCGATTTCTCACCCGACAGTAGAATGGTCGCTTTCTCGATATCCTATTATCAAGGCGATGGTGCCTCAGTGAGAGTATATTCAACCGATAACGGTAGTGCCGAGGATACCTTCTCTGGTCCGCGACCGGGTGGCTGTTCCAGTGGTGGTGGCGGCAACCAATGTGGCACCGTGTATGGTCTCTCTTGGTCGGCGGACGGTCAGAGTATCGTCACTGGACATGGTAGAAATGATGAGGGTCTATACTTCTGGAATATCAACCTCGACCCCGACCAGGACGGTTGGAACACCACCGACCAAGGTGATGGCAGGGTCGATTATTTCCCATTGGAACCGACGCAGTGGAACAATACCGACATGGATGGCTATGGTGATAATTGGGCCAACACATCGTGGAATTCAAGCCGTGAAAATGCCTCCACACCGGTCGGACAGTGGTACGATAATGCCCACCAACCCGACTCCTGTGTCACAACCTTTGGCCTGTCTTTTCATGACCGCTTCGGTTGCCCAGACAGCGATGGCGATGGATGGTCTGATCCAGATGGGATCTGGAAGGTTGACGACGGTGCCGATGCCTTCTTTGACGACGTGACCCAATGGCGCGACACCGATGACGACGGCTATGGTGATAATTACTACTTCATCACCGGCGCCCAACCGCTGGAATTACACCTCAATCAATCCGGCGATGCATTTCTGAACGAGCCCACCCAATGGAATGACAGCGATGGCGATGGCTACGGTGATAATTACAACAATGCCTCGTGGGCGAACATGTTCAGATGTACCGAGGAAATAGGCTGTGTCGGAATCTATGTGGCCAGCGCGGTAACAGCCGATGCATTCCCTCTCGACCGCTACCAATGGTCGGATTACGATGGTGACTGGGTCGGTGATAATCCCGAGGGACAAATGCCCGATGGCTGCCCCGGACAATGGGGTGATTCGATGATGGACCGGTTGGGTTGCCCGGACAGTGATGGTGATGGCTGGTCAAATGCCGACGGAAATGAATCGGCCCATCCCAGTGGCGATGCCGATGCATTCCCCGATGACCCGACTCAGTGGCGCGACTCGGATGGCGATGGATTCGGTGATAACCAGAGCGGTAACAATCCCGATGGCTGTGTATATGATTCAGGTGATTCATGGGTTGATATGGTCGGTTGCCCGGATTGGGATGGCGATGGCTGGGCCAACAAGCCGCTGGGTGGTGACGAATGGCCGAACGATCCAACCCAGTGGACCGATAGCGATGGCGATGGTTATGGCGATAACTGGGGTAATGCAACTTGGAATGACTCCCGCGGTGTCGATTGGCCGGGAGTATTCATCATCGGTGCCAATTATTCCGATGAATTCCCTCTCGACCCGACCCAGTGGAAGGATAGTGATGGTGATGGTTGCGGCGACAACAAAGTCCTACCAGACGGTGATTGGTGGCCGAATGACCCGACCCAGTGTCGGGATAGCGACGGCGACGGCTTCCCCGACAACCCAGATGGAACCAATGGTGACCAATGCCCGACCGAGGCGGGTGAGGCCAATGAAGATGAGATTCGTGGTTGTCCTGACCGTGATGGTGACGGCTATGTCGACTCGGTAGATGTTTTTCCCGATGACCCTTTCCAATGGGCTGATGACGATGCCGATGGCGTCGGCGATAATAATGCGGTCGCCAGCGGTGATGACTGCCTCGATGAGTATGGCACCAGTTCGGTCTCCCCGCTTGAAGGCTGCCCCGACAATGATGGCGATGGCTGGGCCGATGAGATGGATGCTTTTCCCAACGACCCACTACAGTGGAAGGATAGCGATGGTGATTCTTATGGTGATAATTATTACTGGGAGAATATGACGGTTGAAGACCCGCTCATCGCCGGCAATTTCATCACACTGCGCGATGAGCATGGTGATGCATTTCCCAATGAGGGTAGCCAATGGGCCGACCGTGATGGCGATGGGAAGGGAGATAATCCCAACGGCTCTCAACCCGATGCATTTCCCGACCGTTTCACGCAAAACTCCGACCCGGATGGCGATGGTTATGGCAATAACGTGACCCTGGGAGCATTCCAACCCGATGATTGCCGCACCGATTATGGCACCTCTTGGCGTGATAGTTATGGCTGTCCCGACCTCGATGGAGATGGCCAGAGCGACCGCAATGACATCTGCCCCTACGACAAGGATTTCTGGTCCGGCTCAAAGGACCAGTGTGTGATAACCGAGGCTCAGCAGGATGATGTCAAAGGCTCAGGCGAAGAATCGTCTGGTATCGAACCGATGTTTATTCTCACCGGGGTGATTCTGCTCCTTCTGGCCGCCTTGGTGATAATCCAGGTTGCCAAGCAGAGCGCTCGGCGCAAGGGTAAGGTCCTGGTCAGCGAAGACGAGTTCCTCGAACTGAGGGGTGAACACAGCCGCGAGGAGGAGGAGCGGAAACAGAAGTGGATCGATTATTACCTCTCGCAGGGAATGAACGATAAGGCCAAGGAATTGGGCTGGCAGGACATCTCAGAATTACCGCAGTGGAAGCAATACGAAATCGAGCAGGCCGCCGCGGCCGAGACGCCGACGATGTTCGACCTCGATAACCTCTAAACAGCAGGCCACGACAAATCGCTACCTCTAACGGCCTTCTGGAAAACTGCTGTTCAGTGACTGTGTTCTCGGGTTTTCGCTCGTTGACGCCGAGCCCTGACTGCTAATGAATCATCGAATGATAAGAACTCCAAGCGGCTGAATTCATCCCAATCTCCCGCCGCAGCCAGAGCCGCATTTCCCACCAACAATTCACCTACGGTTGTGAAGGTAGGGTTACTGCCATCTGCAAGCGCATATTGGTGACCGGGCAGGACCAGCCAATCTTCGGGAAATTCTGCGAGAATAGATTTGAGATATATCAGGCTCTCGTGCTGTGCCCGCATGTCGCCGCCGAACAAGTCGGTGCGGCCACATCGACCTAAGAACAGACAGTCTCCAGATAGCACGATTCCATGCCCGCATATCGTCACATGACCAGGGGTATGTCCGGGGGTACAATGCACCTTGAAAGTCAGGTTTCCAAGATGGAAATCAACACTGGTGAGGGGGGAGTGATCCCAACGGTCGGTATCGGGCCCCTCCCAGCCGCGCCCGGACTCCAATTGGTGTACCCAGACCCGCACTTCGGGAATCACCTTGAGCAGACCTGCAACCCCCTTGCTGTGGTCCCAATGACTATGGGTGAGAAGTGCTGATGTGAGGGTATATCCACGCTCGCCGCAGACCCGCGCCCAATATCTGCCGCTGAACGGGTCGACGATTGTCGCTTGGCCACTCGATTTGCAGATTATCAGGTGGTTGAGATTATCCCAATCACCCAACTGTGCCTGCAGTACAAGCATTTCTGCACCATCATAGATGGTGTTGGACCGGGGAAGGGTGGACATTTACACAAATGCCACGTACCGCATGACTTCTAAAGGAAGTCATCGGTTCCCCTGCCGTGAACGGTGCCACCGCGAAGGAAAATCTACCTCGGCGCTCGGCAATAGCGCTACTGCTGGGAGCGCTGATGCTGGCCTCTGCTCCGGCCCTGGTCTCAGCCGGTGAGGATGATGGGTTCTCGGTTTCAGCCAGCATCGATGAGGCTCCACCCCGTGACTGGTATATCGCCGGTGATGAATTGAACATCAGCGTCCTGATCACCAATAGTGGCGATGCCGTTTCGCTTACCAGTAATCCTTCCTGCCCAGCGGTATTGTCGGCATATTCGCAATCCGGCGCCCTGTTGTGGGATGGTTTGCAATCTGCCGGTTGCCGCCAACAGAGCCGCGGTACCGACTTCGCAGCTGGAGAAGTCGTCGATTGGGCTGACCTGTCGTGGAATTTCACCGATGCAAATGATGATTACCTGCCCTCGGGATTGCTGACCTTGGTCGTTGCCATTCCCAATACCAACCTCTCGACAGATGGCTCGGCTGGCGCAAACTCCCCCTCCGGCATCGAAATCCTGTGGCAGGCGCCGGTCGAAATTGCTGACGCGCTGGAATTTGAATTGGTCGCGGCCGAATCTCCTTCAGGCTCCTTCAATTCTGCTGAGGGCTTGTTCGCCGCGGTCCGCTTGTACAATTCCGGAGATTCCGAATTGACTCAATTCACCTCACCAGACTGTAATCTACGCTTCACCGCGTGGCAGAATGAATCCCTGTTGGTCGACCGACTGACCGAGATGCCGTGCGATGGCGGCTTGGGTGGCGAAGTTTTCGTCAGTTCCCAACTACGTGATTATGGCTGGTTGAACTGGAATTTCCGCAGCTCTGACGGTATCGAGGTCGAGAGTGGTGAGGTGCTTATCGAAATCAGCCTGCCCGATGGTAGTCGGTCGGCCCAGACCACTGTCACCTATTCCAATCTGGGCGCCCCCGCCGAGGCGCAACTATCCGGTCCAGGCTCGCCACTCACCCCCGGAGTCATCTTTTCCATGGCCGCTGACCAAGAAGGCATCGTTCGCACCAACGGGGGTGAAACTCTCGGCTTCACCGCAATCCTCACCAATACCGCACAACAGACGGTTATCGCTTCTTTCACCAATATGTGCCGAATCGAGATTTTCATTCTCAACTCCGATGGGAAAATAGTCTACGACACCCGCGATGGTCGTGACTGCCGGGTTGTGGACATCAACCATGTCCTTGAAGCGGGGACACAGTTCTCAATCAATCACGCCCAATGGCCTCTGGTCGACCGTGGTGGCTGTGGATTGGTGAGCGGGGTCTACACCGTCATCGTCGATGTGCCCGAGTTCCGCCTGCGCTCGGTGAGTGAATTCATTCACAGTGATGATGGCTCAGCAATCGCCTGCCTCGGTGCCGCGCAGGAAACTGACATCTCCCCTACCCTGCAATTGAGTGAGCCGAGTATTGTGCTCGACTCGACCGAGTCGTTGAACATCTCCATCACCTTGTCCAGCGTCGATGACTCCGTCGACCTGCGCTGGGTCAGTCCTTGTCATCTCAGTGTGGATATCACTTCTCTGGATACACAGTCAATCGTCGGCGGATTGCAGACCTGGTGTGGCGCTGAAGCGGCAGAGCGCCTGCGTATCGCCCCCTCGAGCATTGTGAGTGATGAGGGGTTCATACTGTTGATGGTCGACGTGGTCGGACAGCCCCTGGTCCCAGGGGATTACCGGCTAGACTTCCGCATCAATGCTCTACCTACCGCCGCCATACAGTATCAACTGACTTGGCCACTCGAAGATGAAATCGTCACCGTGGAAGGAGAAAATGAGTCGAGTGGAGATGAACCGGTCGAGGTCATCACCCCGACCACACTCTCCGGCACGTGGATGTACGTCACCACGCAGAATGACGGTTGTTGGATACTCAATGCCGGCGGCCAGAGCCACCTCTTGCTCGATGCCACCGCGGTCGCACCATGGATGCCACAATCCAAGACTCTGGGCACATACCTCGTGCTAGATGACCCGCGCAATGCCCCGGAATGCCCAGAGTGGAACAGTCACATTGCCATCATCGGAGTCTTGCATGAGCAGGCCCTCCTGACCGAATCTGAGGCCGGCATCGCCAATGACGAGCCGGTGGTCATCATCGAAGAGAGCATCATCGAAGAAGTCGCTCCAGCAATTGTTGCGGTCATCGTTTCTACCTCGGTATTGAGTCTGCTGGTGATGACTGTGGTCGGCAACGAGTCGTGGCGAATCCCGCTCTCACAGATCGGTTTGACACTCATCGGTCTGGTCGGGCGAACCCACGAGACTAATGATGGGAAATATCAGCGTGGCCGTCTGATGGGATATCTGACAGCAAACCCGGGATGCCACTTCCGCGCCTTGATGGCGGCTCTGGGGATGAGCAACGGACAGATCACCCATCACCTCAAGATTCTTGAGGAAGAAGAGATCGTATGGCGCCGCAAGGATGGCCGTCTGATGCGATTCTATCCCGCCACCATCGATACCGATACCCCGGTGGAAGATTTACCGATACCGGCCCTCACCCCAGATGCAAACTCATTGCAGGGTAAGATTCTGCGCCTGCTCGACAATGACGGGCAGATGGGGACCTATCCGACTCAGCGTGACCTGGCCGACCGACTGGAGCGCAGCCAACAACTCATCAGCCATCATCTGCGAACCCTGCACAAGTATGGTCTGATCGAGAAGAGCAGGTCCGGGTTGAAGAATCGTTACAAGTTGACCAAAGAAGCGGTATTCCTCCTCAATCAGCCGCGAATCTAATCCGTTGAGCGCGACCGGACAACTGAAATCTGTATGTATGTATAGCGGCACGAGTAACTCTGCATCAATTTGCAGAAAGCGATGCTCGTGCCTTAGGGGAATCGCTTCGATTCGTACCTTCGCACTTCCCTCTAACTTTGCTCTCAGACAGTGCTCACCTTCCGGTTCAGGCAAGTCCGGAGAAGGCCACCGAAGGCCACTACGAACGCCATCGAACCAGCCTTGGCGTCCGTTCCATTGAAACGGATGCCACAACTCGGCCTCTTGCAGGTGTGCCTGTAATCGGTGAATGTGGATGGATTGGAATCCCACTGTACGAGAGGCGTACTGGCAGGCTGAGTGGGAATCTGAGGGTATTTTTCATAGCCAGATTGAGATGGGGCGACCCAAGTTCTACATCCTTGAGATGTATCCATACCCGAGCGGAAAAATGCATATGGGGCATGTGCGCAACTACAGCATCGGTGATGCCGTCGCCCGCTACAAGCGAGCACGAGGTTTCAACGTCCTCTATCCGATGGGCTTCGATTCGTTCGGGATGCCGGCGGAAAATGCCGCCATCGCCGAGCAAGGTCACCCCCGGGACATCACCAACCGCAATATGGAGGCGATTACCGTGCAGTTCAAGCGCATGGGTTTCTCCTATGACTGGCGCCGAATCGTGATGAGTCACGACCCGAAATACTACCGCTGGAACCAATGGTTCTTCTTGAGATTCCTCGAGCGGGGGTTGGCCTACCGCCACCACGCCCCGGTCAACTGGTGCAATGATTGTGATACCGTGCTCGCAAATGAACAGGTGATGAATGGCAGGTGTTGGCGCTGCTCAAGTGAAGTCGTACAGAAGGACATGAACCAGTGGTTTCTCAAGATCACCGATTATTCGCAGGAATTGCTCGACGACTTGGAGAATATCAATTATCCCGAACACGTCAAGTCGTTACAGCGTGACTGGATCGGTCGCTCCGAAGGAGCGATGATTCGCTTTCCGGTAATCACCCTCCCGGCCAGTTCAGCAGACACGGCCGATAAATCCGGGCCGGTACTCGAACAACCCGGTGGAGATGACATAGTCATCTCCGCTTTCACCACTCGCCCCGACACGATATTCGGCGTCACCTTCCTCACCCTCGCCCCCGAGCACCCATTGGCAGAGAAAATGGTGGTCGGGAGTGAATACGAGAACCAATGGCGGGCGATGCGTGACGAGGTGGTGGCGATGTCCGACTTCGAGCGCGGCATGCTCAAGCAGAAAATCGGAGTTCCAACCGGCCATTTTGCCACCAATCCACTGACCGGAGAGGAGGTGCCCATCTGGATCGGTAATTTCGTCATCGCCTCATATGGCACCGGGGCGGTGATGGCGGTGCCGGGCCACGATCAACGCGACTTTGATTTCGCGAAGAATTACGACATTCCCATCCGCCAGGTCCTGGTCGAGAAAGCCGGCGATGAAGTGGGCGAGATGACCTCAGCCTACGAAGGGTATGGACCGATGGTAGCATCTCCTGTGCCGGGGTTCGATGGGAAATCGGGAGAGGAGGCCAAACGGGCAGTCATCGAGTCACTTGAAGGAATCGGGATGGGCGAGGGTACAGTACAATGGAAGATTCGTGATTGGTTGATTTCGCGTCAGCGCTATTGGGGTACGCCGATTCCGATCATCCATTGCCCGGATTGCGGAATAGTACCGGTGCCCGAAACGCAACTTCCGGTCCTGTTGCCCGACGATGTCGAATTCACCGGCCATGGAAATCCGCTCGAGTCCTCGGATGACTTCTGTAATGTCGATTGCCCGACCTGCGGCGGTAAGGCGCGGCGTGAAACCGATACCATGGACACCTTCGTCGACTCTTCGTGGTATTTCCTGCGCTATTGCGATGCCATCAACCACGAAATGTGCTTTTCCGGCGAGGTCATCGATTACTGGATGAATGTCGATTTCTACTGCGGCGGCATCGAACACGCACGGATGCATCTGATTTACGCCCGGTTCTGGACCAAGGCTCTGCGCGACCTCGGCTTGCATTCGCACGACGAGCCGTTCCAGACGCTGTTGTGCCAAGGCATGGTCAACAGGCCGGCTCCCTACTGCCAACCCTGTGGTATCACCCACCACGTGGATTTGACTGGAAAGGCGTGTCCGGCATGTGGGGCCAAGTTGGGAATGCGCTCAGCGAAGATGTCGAAATCATTGGGAAATACCGTCAGTCCGGAGGGGCTTATCGGCGAATATGGCGCCGATACCGTGCGCCTGTTCATCCTCTTCTCAGCCCAACCAGAGGCCGGGATGGATTGGTCTGACGAAGGCGTACTTGCAGCTTGGCGTCAGATCAACCTGCTACATGGAATTCCCGCCACCATCTCCGAATGGGCCGGAACCGCCTCCCCAATCGATGCATGGATGGATGCTCGCACCCGCCAGCAGTTACGGCGATGGATGGTGGCGATGGATGCTGCCGACCTGCGGCAGGCGGTTGAGATCAGCCATTATGAATTGATTAAGGACCTCAACTGGTACATCCGCCGGGGAGGAGCAAATCCAGAAGTCGGCCAATACTTGCTTGAAGCGTGGTGCTACATGCTGGCGACCGCCACCCCGCATCTAGCCGAGGAATGGTGGTCGTGCCTTGCCGATGGCGGGCTCAATGCGGCACGAATAATGCCTCATGGGTTTGGTGAGGCTGAAGCCGATGATGACGGAATCTTGGCCCATGAGATTTACCTACGACAATTTCTTGAGGTGGCGCGTAACACCAAACGAATGGCTGAGCGCCATCTTGAGCAGGCACCGACCAAGGCCATCACCCAGACCACCGATGACTGGAAGACCGATTTGGCACTCTCGGCACTGCGCTTCATCGCCGATGGCGGCGACGTCAAGCAATTCCAGAAAGTGCTGATTGCAAAACCATATGCTCAGGGTGAGCAAAAGGGTGCAGTCATAACTTTCTGGCGTAAGAAAATGTTGCCCCAGGTTTTCAAGTGGTCGGATGAGGAGCGGGCTCTACTGCTCGGCGGGCTCGATGAGAGTTCAATTCTGCGCCTCAACTCAAAGTTCATCTGTGCAGAACTGGAATTACAGGAATTCGTCGTCTGGAAATTCGGTGAAAGTGAAGATGAAGGCGGACGAGGAGGATATGCTTTTCCCTTACGGCCAAGTTTGACCTTTACTTAATAATGGCACTTGCTGGTTGATTCCGCTACGGAATTGCTTGAAAAAGGATGAAGTCGTCGCCCTTCACATGCAACTACGTTCGGTAATACTGAATTTGTTCATCGCCGCAATGCTGACCTCTACCGCTTGGGCGATGGCAATCGAGTTCTCCTCATTTGAAGATGGCCTCATCGAAGAAACTCAATCTCGGGATGCCAGCGCCCGCTCACCTCTATCCTGGTCATTATCTGCGGGTGGTTTTGAGGATGACTTGGTCACTGGAATAGCCACTGCAAGCGATGGTTCAATCTACATTTCTGGCAACTTCATGTCGAGCATGATGTTTGGCGATGATGGTGGATTGCAGGCGACAGGACTACAAAGCGATGAGGATTTCTTCATCGCCAAGGCATTCCCCAACGGTACCTGGGATTGGATGGTAGGTGGCGGTACCGACATCGGTGTCGACACGGTTGCCGGAATCGCTTTGGACAGCAATGAAGATATCATCATCACCGGCCTATATTGCTCTGGAACCGCTGGCGTGGCCTGCGAGATGAGCCTTGGAAGCCTTACGGCACTGAGCAAAGGACAGGATAATGATGAAGGCAATGTCTTCGTCGCTAAATTATCCAAGAGTGGTGCTTGGCAATGGGTCGAATCTGTCGGCACCGTCAATGACGAGATGGCGCTCGATGTCGTCGTCGACTCAAATGACAGTGTCTTCGTCTCACTGCTTTTCCGTGGTATGCTGAATGTCGGCTCCAGTAACATTCCTGCGGGTCAGGACGCATACTCCCTTGCGGTCGCAAAACTCTCCAGTTCGCAGGTCTGGGAGTGGGCCATTGGTGGATTCGCTGGCGGAGATGCCGGTTTCGAGCCATTTGGAGGTCTATGTCTCGGCCCGATGGATGAGGTCTATTTCGCTGGCTCCTTCCTCAGTAATGTCATTCTTGAACCAATGTCACTAACTAGTGCTGGGGGTGCTGACGTAATCATCTCTCATATCACCGATAACGGTTCGTGGGGCTGGAGTTATAGCGCCGGAGGGGTTGATGATGACTGGGGTACCGGATGTGTTGTCGATAGTAATGGCACGGTCTTCACCTCGGGCGCATTCCAAGATAACGCTAGCTTCGGTAACGACTCATACGTCGTCAGTAATGGCTGGTTCGACCTCTTCATCGCCACTTCCGCCGCTGACGGAAACTGGAGCAACGTCACCAGCGCTGGCGGCAGTGGCTATGAATCGATAGACAGCATGGTGGTCACAGCCAATGACGATATCTTGATGTTGGGTCGACTTTCAAGTTCGTTCTTCCTCGGGAGCGAGAACCTTTCGACCTCTGGCGGTGATGATATCCTACTCGCCCAGATGGATAACTCCGGAAATTGGAACTGGGGTATCACCGCTGGTGGTCCGGGCACTGATTACGGAATCGACATCGCCTTGGACTCGACCGGCTCAGCGGTCAGTGTCGTGAACTACCACTCGACCGCAACCTTCTCCGGCGCCCAGAATACCAGTGAAGGCTATACCGACCTGGCGATTTGGGGATATTCCAAGGATTTGGATGGCGACGGTATCACCGATGGTTCAGACAACTGCCCCAGCGATGCAAATCCTGACCAGGCCGACTACGATTCGGATGGTCTGGGTGATGCCTGCGACGATGACCTCGATAATGATGGCCTGGCAAATGATGATGATGATTGCGCTATGGGCGCAACCGGTTGGTTTTCCGATAATAATTCCGATCACGATGGTGACGGCTGTCTCGATGCATCGGATGAAGACCCAGATGACGACAATGACGGAGTCCTCGACGACCATCCCGACATCTGCCCGAAAGGTCCTGTCGGATGGATTTCAAATGCCAGCAATGATGAAAATAATGATGGTTGTGAAGACGTTGATACCGATGACGATGGATTGGTCGACCAATTGGACAACTGCGCCAATTTATCCAACCCCGACCAAGCCGACCTAGACAGCGATGGAATCGGCGATGTCTGTGATGATGACGAAGATGGTGATGGTATCGACAACGATGTCGATTCCTGCCCACGGGGATTATTCGGCTGGATTTCAGGTATCGATAACGATAATGATGCCGACGGTTGTCGTGACGACTCCGAGGATAATGACGACGATAACGATGGTATTCCCGACCTGACCGATGATTGCCCTGATGGGGTGACCGGTTGGACCGCGGATCTCGCAACCGACTACGATAGTGATGGGTGCAAGGATTCGGTTGAGGATGATGATGACGATGCCGATGGCTATAACGACTCGGTCGATAGGTGCCCATTAGGTGAAAAGTTTCCTTCCGGTGTAGGTCAGGATTGGGATGAAGATGGTTGTAATGATCAACTTGAAGATGATGATGATGATAACGACAATGTCCTCGACGGTGCCGACGATTGTCTGAAAACGCCACTTGACGCCGATGTCGATGCCAATGGTTGCGCCGCCTCCCAGAGAGATGGTGATAATGACGGTGTCTATGATGATGCTGACCAATGTGTCAACACCCCGGCACTTACCCCTGTCGATGTGCTCGGATGTACCAAAGAGGTCTCGCCGGGAACCGATGGAGATGGTGGTGACCAAACCTCTGGTAGTGACGATGAGGCTGCCGGCGGCGCCGGCTTCGCCGAGGACAACATGATGTATATCGTCTTCGGAATCGTCGCATTACTGGTCGTCGCCGCAGCGGTGGTCGCATGGCTGGGTAGTAAGACCCCAGCACCTCGACCCGCGGGTAAGACTCAGCCCGATGCTTTTGTCGGAGGCGGGCAAGGGGATGAATCTCAATCCACCACTTCCGATGCGCATGAGACTGATGATGAATCGGTTGATGAGGTGGGGTCGGGCGAGGAAGAGGCCGGAGGGTCATCGGAAGACTACCAATGGACTGATGAGGAATTGCTGGGCGCCGGATGGACGCCAGAACAAATCGCCGCTCGCCATGGTTGATGAGGACTTGATATCAGTCATCTCAAAGCCAAATCATCACCGCTTATCGCCAACCCATAACAGGCCCTATGTTCAAAAGCGTTCATCTCAGGGCTAGGGCCGAGGGATTCCATGGGCGCCAACGATAGCCGAAGAAATCGACGGCCACAGCGCGGTAATAAGAAGCGGCGAGCGAGGAGATATGGCGGCGCCCCTCGCACCGCTCTGCTGGAGAGATATGCGGAATATGATGCCGAGGCTTGCGCTGCCGCCATCGCTCGTTTTTCCCGCAACCCCCTGCCGATGGCCTTTCCCGAAAACCTGACTCCACAACGCCATGACCTGGTCTGGAGCAATTCGCCGGTTTCCTTGGCCGATGAGGAGACCGCTTCCAAAATGGTAATCAAAAGAGGGGAGTTCGGCTATCTGCCCGATTCGCGGGTCGAGGACATCGCTCAAGCCCTGAAGGAAAATCAAATCAATACCGATCAAGCGCTTTCACTTCGCTCGGCCCTATTGCAGGAGAAGACGGTCTACGGTCATCACCGCCTACAGCGCCAAGCCAAAGATATCTTGCGGCTGTATGAAGAAGGGGTTGGGGTTCTAGACCTGTCGCAGAGATACGATGCCCCCCCGGTGAACACCTTCCGGGCGATTCTCTCAGCCCGCGGGTGGTCTAAAGCGCGCATCAAAGATGCTCTGAAAACCCCTGGGAAGAACTTGTCCAAACGAGATATTGAAGAATTCACCAAGGCCGAGGAAGCCGACCGGGTCTCAAACGTCGACCAGAGTGAGACCCACGACCGGGCCGAACTGTTCGAGGACATCCTCTGCGATTGGTTCAGTGAGAATGGGGTACAGTTTCGCCGCCAGAGTGAGATGGTCAAAGAGCAGACCCACGAACACGGACGCCCGATCCGGACACCCGACCTGCTGATGCTCGATGATGTGCGTATCAACGGCCAACCGGTGGCTTGGATTGATGCCAAGCATTTCTATGGTGCCGACGTCTCGTTCCAGCGCAAGAAAACCAGCAAGCAGACAGCGCGTTATGTCGAGGAGTGGGGGCAGGGGGCAATCGTTTATCGGCACGGGTTCTGCGAGAATGTACACATTCCCGGAACCGTACTACTCGATTCCAGTCCGCTCGACCTGTCGCGCCTTTTTGAGGATTGAGTGGTCATTCCAGTTTGATGATGATCTCCTGCCCATTGACAAAGATGTGGTTCTCATAATCCTCGACCGCAACGCCATCGACGGTCAGCGTAATCGACTCTCCTGAGCTGACTGTAGCATCCATCAACTGCGTGCCGCTCAATGGTTCGTCCCAGATTTCAAAGAAGTGTTCTAGGCGCGCTTCCATATCCCCTGGTGTCTCAATATGCAGGGTACCATCATCGCCATGGGTATGGATTCCACGCATGCAGGCCGAAGTTACTCCGGTGCCTGAAGGGATTATTCGGTCCTCGCCACGAATACTGATCACAAGATTTGTGTGGTAGTGGGTAAGGTCCTCGGAATGTGATTGTAGACAGACATCGAGAATACGATTATCTTCATCACTCCCTATATCCCCTACATCATCCACTTCATCTTCTTGCGACGACAATTGTGCGCCAGCGATGATGAGTGCTAGGCCAACCATTGTTACGACCAGTATCCAACCCAGATTCGCCATGCTATCCGGACCGAGCCGACACGAATAACATCACCCACTCAAATATTTGTTCGCAGGTAATCCAAACCGAATGCTTCCAACTGGGCGGTGATACTCAGCAACTCTTCTTCACATTGGCTACTCTCAAGAGATGTCGGTAGGATTGCAACGCTGGTGCCGAGCATACATAATCTCGCCACGTGACTCTCGGCCCGACCGACGGAAGAGATTACTGCCTCGACTTTGTTCAACAACCTTCGCCGGATTTCCTCGCCGTACAAGCCCGAAGTCTGTGCGAAAATAGCTGATTCGAGCAGTAGTTCAGCCCACTTATCCTCATTCCACCCGCCTTGGCGTAAGCGGCTGACTGCATCCTCGCCAGCGGCGGAGATTCGCAATTTCCAATCCGCATCATCGATATAATCTCTGGTATGTTTCCCCTCCGTAGCAGCCCAAACCAGAATTGGCGAAAGCGCGACATTGAATCCAACCGCCTGACCGTACGAACCCGGCGCCCCGGGCTCGAGACGAAGTTCCACCCCTCCCGCTGATGATGCCAATACATCACCCAATCCAGAAGATAGTTTGCGCTCGACGCGATGGGCGAGGCGGCTCGCCAGGTCGAAATCGCCCAAGTCAATATCACCCGAGATGGGATTACCGGTTCCGCTAACCCCTTCTCCACCGGCCGCACCGATACTGCCTGCCGCAGCCAGCAGAGCGCGCGCCGCCGCCAGCAGACCTGCGGCCGACATCCCGAATCCCTGACTACGAGGTAGTTCCAGCACCACCTCTAGTCCAATCCGAAGCCCGGCCGCACTGAATTTCCCGCTAGACTGTAGCTCTTCTATTAACACCAGATACGGCTCAAGACACTCAATCGGTGCGACTGAGCCATCGTGGTCGAATACCGCGATTTC
Organism: Candidatus Poseidoniales archaeon; assembly: GCA_028283345.1. GTDB lineage: Archaea > Thermoplasmatota > Poseidoniia > Poseidoniales > Poseidoniaceae > UBA60. The sequence goes on along the minus strand of JAPOGE010000005.1, from coordinate 23,205 downwards.
GAATACCGGTTCATCTTCAGTGCCCACCTCATCAGCCCGCCCACCATCTGCAAGTAGTTCGATTAAAGCGGTGACCTCGGCGCCTTGCTGGAGACAGATTCCGGCACCACGACTACCTTGGGCCTCGGGATCATCAGCATCATCGTGGATGCTGAAAATAAGTGTTACATGCCCACCGGCACGTGCTACCGCTTTGGCCACTCATTCTCACCTTACGGATGCCTCGGGTAAAGAATACTAGGACTTACCGACCCGAATGCCCGAGGATCTGGGGTAATGGACGGAAAGTGTTCAAGCCAGTGCCGTATCGAGTTCATCGGAGATTCGGACGAAGCGAGCGGAGAGTTCCTCACAGGCTCGGTTGAATACCTCTTCGGGTCTGAGGGCGCCATCAGTCTCGTAGGTGAAAACGAATTCACCGGCGACCTTCTCCAATACAATGGCATCGCCAAAGTCGGTGTCGCGGTTGGTGCCGCGGCTGACGTGTGCCAGGGCGCGGCGGATTTCCTCGACCATGTCAATATCATCGATAACGCCATCCTTGCCGAATAATTTTGCATCGATGGCGCGCCCATCTTCGGTGGTGAGGTCGAGGTCGAAAAGCACCTTTGACTTCTTACCCTTGGTCATTAATCGGGCAACTTCACGCTGGTAGAAGGCGACACCGGAGGCGGGGATGAACTTGGCATGCTCGCTACCGCGCCCGATTACCGCATAGGCGTAGAATTCCAGGTATTGGCCGCGGATGACCGTGGTCAGCGGGATGCCTTTGTACTGCTCGGGAATCTGCAGGTCGACCTCGCCGAGAACGTTGAGGTCACCGGCTCGCACGACGATGAATTCTTCCTCGCTGTCCTTAGAAGGCCCACGTACACTGCAATGATAGATGATCTGCGACGCAGGACTACCCCACTGATCTTCGGGCAGACCCTCGTTGGCCGGGTCTTCCTCAGGGAAACAGAAACGGTCGTAATAGGTTGGAATCGGTAGCATTGCCAGACGGTGGGCAATGACCTCGTCGGGAAGGACGTTTATCGACTCGTAACTCTCACCATTATCTTCAATCAAGCCCATCTCAAAGCGCACCCGACTGATGGCCATCTTCGGCACATCTGAGAGGATAGTACGGCGTAGTGCGTTGACCTCTGAGGTCTTAGCATCCTTGAGGAGGATTTGAATCTTATTGCCTTCGTTGGTGATAATCTCTGCCTTCATCAATAATTCCTCCGCTCAGACTCGGCGGCCACGGCGGCCACCCTTCTTCTTCGTACCATCGTGTGGTATAGGAGTTACGTCTTCGATTCTGGTGATCGACATGCCGGCACGGGTCATCGCTCGAATAGCCGCTTGAGCACCGGGCCCGGTATTGGGTGACTTGTTGCCACCAGGGGCGCGATACTTGACGATGACCTGGGTGAAATCACGCGCTTTGAGCATATCAGAGAGGCGCTCAGCAGCACGGGTGGCGGCGAACTGACCACCGCTGTCCTTGCCGCTCTTGACCATCTGGCCGCCACTGCACTTGGCGATGGTCTCGGCACCGGTAAGGTCGGTGGCGGTCATCAATACGTTGTTGTACGAACTGTAGATGTTTACTATGGCCTTGCGTGACATCACTGGTCACCCCCTTCGGGCTGGTCTGGAGTTGGTTCAGCGGCTGTCTCAGTCGCTGGCTCAGCCACCATGGTGCTCTCGGATGATGGTGCCGCGGCGGCGCGCTCGGCGATGACTTCGGCATCGCTCTTTACGAAAACCTCGCCCATCTCGACCGGCTCTTCCTCACCATATTCGGCGGTCGAGCGCAGGGTCTCTATATCTTGACGAATACTGTGGTTCGGATTGGATAGTACCGAGCGAGAGACGTAGGTGATATTCTCCTCCTCTTCGCGGCTGACAGGATATGCCGGGATGGTTACCTTCTGCTCACCTATGGAGATGTGGCCATGGGTGATGAGTTGGCGCGCCTGCTTGTGTGAGACCGCAAGCCCCTTCAAACGTACCAAGGTCTGGAGACGGCGTCCGAGCATGTCTTCGACCGATAACTCGAGAATATTATCCAGGGTCGCTCCATCTGGAATCAATCCCTTATTGTATAGCGAACGTAGCAGGTCATCGTACTCACGCATCAAGTGCGGCTCGGGCGAGGCGGCGCGACTGATGAGTTTCATCGCCTGATGACGGTGGCGACGAAGGGCTGAGTTGGCCTTCCATATCTCACGGACGTTCTTCAACCCGTGATTTGCCCTGATGGCATGCTCTTCCTTGATTCGGGCACTCTTCCAAGGATGGGTCGGTGAATCGTACTTCTTACGAGAAAACTTTGGATGACCCATCTTATCCCACCTCACTTACTTCTCTGCACACCGAGGGTAAGACCACTACGGCCATTACTGCGCCCACGCTGACCGCGTACCTTGTTACCGCTGGCGTGGCGCACACCGCGGTAAGCCTTGGTCGCTCGCAGACGTCCGATATCATCTCCGGTGGTCAACTTGACATCCATACCGAAGAGATGGTAATCATCCCCGGTCTCGATATCACGCTGCCGGTTGAGCATCCAGTTAGGAGTATTCTCGGCATAGGATTCGATGACGCTGCGAAGGGTCTCCTGCTCCTGCGAGGAAAGATGCCCGGCCAACTTCTTCGGGCTCAGCCCGGAGATGCCGCAGATTGTCGAGGCGGTGCGGATGCCGATACCCCTTACCGAGGTCAGTGCCACCGCCAAGGTTTTCAGGCCGTCCACATCGCTATCGGCTATTCGAATGATGTAGGAGAAATCATCTCCCAACTCGCTATCCTGCTTCTTTGACACTCGACAACCTCGGGCTTCTCGGCGGTGAATTCTACCTGCGGACTACGTCCGGCCAACCGCCCGACTAAAACCCCCTATATCAAGACCGCGATGTACAAATGCGATACCACGGCGAGGAAAGGCGCTCAGTGGGCATCTTTTCCGTCACCATCCCAGCACTTATTCGCGGCAGATGAAAAGCCGTGAGGATGATGGATCGCAGAGCACGAATCCTGACCTTGTCCCACCCTTTCCGCTCAGCATTCTGTGCAGAGCGGCCTGGACCAACGGCTGAATCTCAGGGTCTAGCGGCGCCCGAATCGTCACCGAGCGCAACTTGTTCTCAACCGCAATATCGACGAGCAATGGGACGTTTTCAAGGTTGATCTCCATGCTGATGATGGCGACGATGCACCCACTGGTCTGCACCAGTAGCGATTCGCCATCAGTTTCAACATCCAGCCGTTTGCGATGGGCTATCACCGGCCTGCGGCCCCCTCTCTCAAACCACCTGAATCGCTCCTGCTGTGGCAGTACCGTAGCCAACCATCGCGCCGCCAATCCACTCGATATCAGGGCGGCATCGAGAATCGTGAGATACTCCCCGACCCGAGGCAGAGGGCGCGCCGAGCCCGGCGGGGGGGGTGGTGAATCGGTCGAGGTGGTGGGGTGGTCGATGCGAGTTTCTTCCCTCGGGCACGAATCGACCACGATTATTGCCGCTTGTTGTGAACTTGGTGGTATCCTGACGTAGCGAGTCTCGACCCCGGGGCTTGAGGCCGCACCGAGCCATAATGAGAGACGGTCGATTCTACCGCCGCCGCGCGAGGTCCATTCCCAAGTTCTTGCCAGCCCTGGCCACTGTGCTTCGACCAGGGCCTCGACCTCAAAACACTGTGAATCCGATAATCTGGGCGAGAGGTCGAGCAATAGCGCTGGGCCGCGCTCGGTCACTGCAAGGTGTTCGGCCCAGGCTTTGAAAATCCGGCCTAGTTGCGGTGACATCTCAGCCAGTGCATGGGTCTGACTATTCTGTGGCCGTGCCGGGTCGAGTTGCAGCATTCCAATCGCCACCTCCCCCGCAACTGCCATCGCCCCGATGGAATCGATGCCGTCGCCGACCAGCACCTGGGATGATGCCAGCCACGGCGCTTCTTCACTACGCTCGAAGGTCCCAACCCGCCACATGTTTGCCGCCGCCGAGAGTGCCACCACTTCATCGCTCTCGATGCCCAGGCCAGCCCTCTGTGTCGCCATCATATGGGCTGCCAATTGAATCCCTGAGCCGCATGCGGGATCAAGTATCACCCCTTCAGGCAATTCCAATTCGGCCAGCCGTCCGGCCCGCTCAAGCGCAACCTGCCAAGGGGTTGCCAGAGGTGCTGCATTGGGATGGAGGTGAAATTTGACCCCACCTGTCACCTTGTCCATGGCCACCAATGGGCCCGCCGCCTCGCCCCCGTGCTGAGGAGAAATCACCCGGTGCATCATCGAATCACTCGACTATGTCCGACAGGCGAATCAGCGCCTCAAATGGTATCCCGGCGGCAGCGAATGTTTCGGCCCCACCCTCCTCACGGTCGACCACGGTGATGACGGCGATGACTTCGCACGGGGTGGTCTGATGTAATTGTTCGACCGTTTTCAGGGCCGAGCCACCGGTGGTCGTAACATCTTCAAGCACTACGATTCGCCCGCCACCCATGATTCCGCTACCCTCGATTCCCGGAGGATTCTTGGTCTTCCTCCCACCGCGACCCTTCGGTTCTTTGCGCACCATGAATCCGTGGCGGCGGCAGTCCACTCCAGCTGTAGCCACGGCGATAGCGGTCAGTGGCACTGCCCCCAGTTCGAGCCCACCGACGAAATCAGGCGCCAGTGCATCGAGGCGTTGATTGAGCAATTGGCCCAATAGAACGCTACCCTCGGGGTGCATCATCAATGGTTTCAAGTCGAAGAAATGGGGTGATTGTCGTCCGCTTGTGAGGGTGAATAGCTCATTATCCGAGTGCATGTAGGAGAGTTTCTTGACATACTCGAGCAATCGCTGCCAACCGGGCTCGCCACGCAATCCATCCTCGGCCCCCATGACTCTCCCGACCTCGGTATTGTGGGGTGGTGAATGAACCTTATCGCCTAAACGGTTGCCATGGATGAAGTGTCGGGGTCGTCGGTGGAATCCGGGGTGTAGTGGGTGACGTAGGGATGATAAACGGCCGTCGACGAACACTTGAAGCAAGGCTCGGAGAGATTCAATGTCGGGACGTGAAGAACTTCTGGCCCGCGACGGAGAGCGCCTGGCCAGGGAGATGGAGAACTACCAGACCTGGCTCGACGAACACGCCGAAGAATGCTATAAATTGGCGCAAAGGGCGCGCCAAAAAGGGCTCGACCATACCTATGAGGTCGAGATACCGCGCGCCTCTGATCTCGCCAGCCGCACCGAGAAATTACTCATCAATCACCTCGATGGGGTCGATATCGCCGCCGATATCCGTACCATGCTCAAGGCGAGTGACCGTGAGACTACGGCGATATCAATGGCTCAGAAAGTGGCTCGCCGTTTCCGCGATGATGGCCATGATATGGTCAAGTCAATCGATGTCGGCCTGAGGGTCGGCCTAGCCATTCTCACCGAAGCGGTACTGGTCGCTCCACTCGAGGGGATAAGCGAGGTCAGGCTCTTGCACAATCTCGACGGTTCGCCTTTTCTCAGCCTGCATTTCGCCGGCCCGATACGCGCTGCTGGCGGTACCGCACAAGCACTGGCCGTACTCATCGGCGATATGATTCGCCGAGATTTGGGCATCGGGCCATACCTGCCGACCACCCCTGAGGTTGAACGGGTCAAGGAGGAATTCGGCCTCTACCGCGGAAATCTGCAATATCGCCCACCCCCGGACGAGGTCGACACCATCGTACGAGCCTGCCCGGTGATGATCAATGGAGAGTCAACAGAATCTATCGAATGCAGTGGTTTTGGCGAGTGTAGAAATATCGACGATGCAAGGATTCGCGGCGGTGTCCTGCTGGTTATCGGTGAGGGCTTATGCCTCAAGGCACCTAAGATTCAAAAGCACACTGAGCGCTTGAAAGTACCGGGATGGGAATTCATCTCGGCTTTCGCCGCCAAGGGGAGTGATGATTCTGGCAACGGTATTGTCGCCCGCCGCCAAATCAAGCCGGTACGCAAATTCATGAACGACATCATCGCTGGCCGTCCGGTCTTCGGCGAACCCTCAAAACCAGGTGGATTTCGCCTCAGGTATGGCCGGCCGAGAACTTCGGGGCTGGCCGCGGGCTCGCTGAATCCGGTCAGCATGCGGGCGATGGACGACTTCCTCGCAGTCGGCACGCAGATGAAAATCGAGCGCCCCGGCAAAGCCTGCGCCGTGACCCCTTGCGATGAGGCCGATGGCCCTTGGCTACTGCTTGAGGATGGTAGATTCCTACGCGTCGATGACGAGGCGACCTGGGAGCGAGTGGGGGGCGAGACTCTGATGATCTGGGATAATGGCGAGTTGGTGCTCGGCTTCGGCGAATTCCTTGAGAATAACAAGAAACTGGTTCCCTCGGCATATAGTAATGACTGGTGGGCCAGCGACCTGCTGGATTCATTGGATGACAAAGGCTTGCTGGACTTCGTCGACATCACCGGCCTGTCGCGGGAAAAGTTACCCGCTGGTGCCCCAGCCGGCACTTCCAGTGGTGGTATCGAGACCACCCGCAGGGCTTGGCATCAATTCCTGCGGGCGCTGACCCTTGACTGGCACCAAGCCGAAGCCATAGCCCAGAGGTTCGCCACCTCATTGCCACCACCTCACAACCCCTGGTGGTCCGACCTGCCGCTGGAATGGATTGAACCGATGTTGGCGATACTGCAACGAGCTCAGATCGATGATGACGCTTTGCGAATCAGCGGTGGGGTTGAGGGTTGGGACCCATCTCCATTGCAACAGTTTCAATTCGAGGATTTCCAAGGTGAGACGCCGGGCCCTGAATTCCACTTATGTGAACCACTGCTCGACGAAAAAATCGCCGAAATGGAGACCCTGCGGGTACACGGCTTACCCAAGGCATTCGCGCTGGTGTTGGGGCTGGCCCATCACCACGAAGGTGATGACCTGCTCATCACCTCAGGCTGGGAAGCGATGCTGGAGGGCTTGGGCCTCGGTGAGCAGAATGGCAAGGTTGAGCAGATTGTCGATGCCGGCATACACCTGCGGGCACGCAGTGAAAAATTATTGCAGATTGCCGAATTGCTGAAGCGGGAAGCGGAGCGCCGGCACACCCTCGATGCGGAAAGGGCACGGATTCGTATCGCCGCTGAAACCGATTCTCGGCAAAAAGGCTACAATATCGAGGATACCGAAAGAAAGGGTAAGGAGGCGATGGATGAAGTCCTCGACCCGGGGCCGGAAAACCCGATATTGCTCGAGGATGCTTTTGTCCTTGAGGATGAGCATCGAGTCGATGGCGCCATTTGGTTGGTACGAAAAACCAGCGACCTGCGCTGGCAACACTCGGCGCCGGTGCGTATCGGCACCAGGATGGCAAGACCGGAAAAAGCCGCGCCACGGGAAATGCGCCCGGCGGTCCATTCACTATTCCCCATCGGTATGGCCGGTGGGCCACAACGGCGGCTTTCGGTCGCGGCCGATAAGGGCACTCTACGAGTTCAGTTACGCAAGCTATTCTGTGTGAATTGTGGCGCTGCCTCGGGCATGCTGACCTGTATCGCCCAAACCGTTCCCGGCGAGGTCTGCGGTGGGCGCTGCGAGCCGCGCACCGAGGCCGAAAACAGTGGCGCCCGGCGAATGGGAGTGATGCAGTCATTACCGATTCAGAAGATAATCGATGCGGCGAGGGATAACCTTGGGATCCGCATGCCGCAGATCGTCAAATGCGTCAAGGGATTGATGTCCAAGGGTCAGACCCCCGAGGCATTGGAAAAGGGCATCTTACGCGCCGCACACCGGCTCTCGGTATTTCGTGACGGCACTATTCGCTTCGATATGTCCGATGTTCCGATTACCCATTTCCGCCCCCGAGAAATAGATGTCAGCATCGAGCGCTTACGCCAATTGGGCTATACAATCGATGTCGATGGGCGAGAACTTCGCAATGCTGAACAGATGCTCGAACTCTATCCCCAAGATTTGATCGTCAGCCGGAGAGCCGATGATTTCCTCCTGCGCACGACCCAATTCATCGACGACCTGTTGGTGAGATTCTATGGCCTTGAACCATTCTACAACTGCCATACCGCCGACGACCTCATCGGTCACCTGACCATCGCCCTAGCGCCGCACACCAGCAGTGGGGTGCTGTCGCGCATCATCGGTTGGAGTAATTGCAGCGGCGGTTATGCCCACCCGTTATTCCACGCCTCAAAACGCAGAAATTGTGATGGCGATGAGGATGCGATTATGATGTTGCTCGATGGTCTGTTGAATTTCAGCCGCGAGATTCTCCCCGCCAATCGCGGCGGGCAGATGGATGCACCACTGGTCCTGACCACGCGCATCAACCCGACCGAGGTCGACAAAGAGGCGCTCAATGTCGATTGTTCGTGGTACTACCCCCGCGCCTTCTACGAGGCCACCCTATCCCAACCCCAGCCCAAGGAGGTGCTCGACCTGGTCGACATCGTCGACGGCCGCATCAATACACCCCTCAGTCTGCGCGGCTATGGCTACACCCATGATTGCATTTCACTCGATGCCGGCCCGGCAATGTCGGCCTACAAGACCCTTGAGACCATGGTCGACAAGATGAATGGTCAGTTGGAAATCGGCCGCAAACTTCGCGCCGTCGATGTCCGCACCGTCGCCAGCAGCGTGGTACGCTCGCATTTCCTTCCCGACCTGCGAGGAAATCTCGTCGCCTTCACCCGACAGAAGATTCGTTGTATGAAATGCGCCCACTCATATCGCCGCATGCCATTGGCAGGGAAATGTATCCAGATTAAGAAGGGCGGCGATGGTATGGCCGGCGCAGCGCTAGGAATAGCCGCTGATGATAATCGCCAATGCGGTGGAAATCTGGCCCTTACCGTCACCGAGGGAGCGGTGCGCAAATACATCGACGTCACCGGGCACGTCGTCAATACCTATGGCGTCGATAATTATACCAAGCAGAATATCGAATGGCTGGCAAAATCGGTCGAGAGCCTGTTCAACAATGACCGGGCGCGGCAAGCATCGCTGTTCGACTTCATCTAGCCTATCCAGCCCCTCTCACTAGCCGATTAACCCCGCAAATGCGGCCATCCAGCGCAAAATTATCGCTAACCGATTCACCCCGTCTGGACCACCGTGACGGTCATCAAGCCCGGTTCGCTAATCGTCCATAAAATCGTAGATATCTCCAACTCGCTTGATTCTCTCATCCCGCTTGAGCGGCCCGCGCAGACCTTCCATCGTCCCTTCCTCCATCTCATCCAAGTCAGACATCTGCTCCTCGGCAAGTTCAATCTCAGCGGTCTGGTCGTGTTCTGACAGCGCCGGTATATCCTTTCCGGCAGGTGATTCGCCGCTGGGTTGGTCGACGAAGCCAGTGAAACTCATCTCACTCACCTCGGCCTGAATCCGGTCTTCCTCCTCCATCTCGGAATGGACTTGTTCCCACACCCCTTTCTGGGCGATTTTGTGCTGTTCGGTGGGCTTGTCCAAAGCTTTGATCTTCTTCCTCGCCCGCCATATTCCGTCACCACCTAGCAGAATAGCGACGACCAATCCTATCATATGCCCCTCGAATGAAATTGATTTCCACACCTTGAGGTGTAGATTCTGTTCGAAATATGCACCGCTGTCCTCGGTCGTGAGAATCTTGTAATCCCCGGGCTCCAAAGAAAGGTCAAAACCACCACAGTCGCCGCCCGACATACCATTCCAATCAGCCACCACCCGCCCACTTTCATCATATAATGCCCACCCGATTCCGACGCTGGAATTATTTTGCCCGATTACATTTGAACAAGTGAACGAAACCGGCATCGATTTTCCGGTCGCGGTGATATCGGGAACTTCGAAATAGTGACTGCTGTGAAAGGCTGTATCTATATCGTTGACCTCCCGCGTCGCCGACTGCGAGATGACCAATAGCCACCCAGCCTGTAAGCCGACGAGGAGAAAGACCGCGGCGAGGGTCGCTCGCCGCAGACGCTGGTGTGCCGCGGCCAACTCTTCGCCATCATCACCGCTCACCATCACCGAACCCCAGATGGTCGAGTATCTTAGCCATCCACCCCAATTTGCGTCGCTTGATAGCTTCGTCCGAGACTGCCGACCAGCGACCGAAAGTGTGCTCGTCATAGCCGACCGGAATCAGACGCTCAGGAGTCACCCCCAGGGCCAGCAGCAGACAGATGGCCCTGTCACCGTCGGTGAAACCCCCGGGATTGTACATCCCTTCCAGATCTTTTGATGTCTGGTGGGTAAGAAAAATCGCTGGCGGGTTTCCATCACTCCAACGGTGGAGGGCCGAGGCGACCTCAGCGTGATTATCTCCGTGGGCATGCAGGGCGATAGGAACTTCTCGCTCGACCGCGAGTTGCAGATACGGCCACCCGTCGGCATCGCTGACCACCAGGGCCAGCCGAGCCCAATGGTCACCGCCCGCAACACCGCCCCCAACACCACCCGCAGGGTCGTCACCTTGGCCGCCAGCGAGGTCGCAAACTGAGTCGAGTTCAGCGAGAATGCCGACACTGCCATCGGCGGCGACGAGGTGAGGCCCAAGTTCAGCCAATATTTCCATATCTCCTACTTCGACCGCCGCCCCGAGAACGACTACCGGGGCTTGGTCAGCGAGTAATTTATCCCGTACTGCAGTAAGCGTTTTCAAGCGATTATCTACCGACCAGAAGGGGTGTATATCAGCCGCTTTGCGCACCGCCAGAGCACTGTCGAGGTCGTCTGACTCACACCATCCAAAGTCAGCGCGAATCTGCTCCTGCACATCGACCAACCAAGCAGAAACCGGGGCGAGCACGTCTGTGCGAGGCATACATCCCTCATCATCAGTACTACGGCTATGCTTCAAAAACCCTCGACACCCTTGCCCAACCATGGCAATGCCATTGCAGGTGCCGGTCATCGACGATGACGTCATCTTGGCGCGTTATCCCTTCCTCCCCCAGTCCAGTGCTTATCAACGCCGACTCGCAGACGATAACGACATCACCCTCGACGTCCTTCTCGACTCGGAGAGAATGGATGAAACCCGCACCAGGGGGCGATTGCGTTTGGTCGAGTCGATTGGCAACAAAGGCGGTGTGGACGCGATGGCGATGCGTGATATCCACACCGAAGAGGGGCGATTATTGGAATCATTCTCTTACTCCTATGCTCGACTCATCGTATGCGCTTCGGAACAAGAGGTGTTGATTTCCCGCTGGGCGCAAGCCGAAGCCGAGCGCGCCGAGAGGTTGCTCTGCGTGGATGATGCGGCATTACCGATAATCGCCCGCACCTACCTCTCACAAATCGAAAAAGTTGCCGCCCCGGCAAGTGCCACCAACCTCACTACAACTGCCATGGGCACGACCGGCCAAGCCAAGCCGGGAGGGCGAGGGGGAATCAGCGACGAGGTCTGGCAGGTCGGGCTTGCTGATTTCATCGAGATCTGCCCTCGCATCACCGGTGAGCGCTGGCGCCTCATCAACCATGAAGTCAATGGTGGTAAGGTAATCTTGGGCGATCGACGGATGGGTAGCCAGCAACAACTCGCCCGCCTGTTACGCGAACGTATCAAGGAACAGATAATGGCCGATGCTTTGCGGCGGATGACCGAGGTCACAGATGAGCTCGCGGTGCGACTTGCAGATGCGGTCGGAATGGCCACCACCCTGATTCAGCAAGCCTCGAGTGAGCGTCTGGAGTTGAGCGGGGTAGAGCAGGATGATTGGCCACCATGTATGCGTAAAGCGGTGCGCGAGTTGGAGGCCGGCATCAACGTCAATCACTTCGGCCGGCTCTTCCTCGCTTCGATTTCTGCCACCATCGGCCTGCCTAAGGAAACCTGTGCCGGGTTCTTCATCAACGCCCCGGACTACAATCCGAAGACCACCGCCTACCAGATAGGCCATGTCTACGACCGCGCTTACACCCCGGCAGGGTGTGCAAAACTCAAGTTGAATGCCTGCTGTGCGGTGCAACCCGGCGATGACCGGTTGTGCGACCAGCCGTGGCTCGACCATCCGATGAAGTATCTACGCTCACAACAGCGCTGGCGGTTGCGTGACGCTGCCGCTAAGGCAGATGAGGAGGACCGTGTCGGCCAGAGCGATACCACCACCTCCGAAGACCGGCCGTCGTAACAAATACTCAGTGGCCTTCGGTGGACAACTTTCATGGTTCTTCATCGACTGAGTTGGGTCATGAGCCAAGGAAACCTGACGATTGAGAATACCCCGCAATTACTCATGTTCATGCGTCTATGGATGTCTAGTGGGCCGATGGTCCTCTCAACCGTCGAGGGAATTTGCCAAATAAGTAGCGAAAAGAAAATCGAGTTGCCAGAGATTCAAGGAAGGGATTTTTCCAGCGAATTACGCACTTTTTACACCGTCTTCGGTGAATTGATAGATAGACTCGCTTGAATAGAGGCCACCGAGGCGATGGTTGATATTGGAGGGGGGGTTTACGCTAATCGAGCCAACGGCTCAGAGGTGATCGCATCGTCCGTATTATCGTACTGACCGTCGACCGCGACAATGACCTCGGGATAAAAGCCGCAATACGCGGCCCGGTAATAGGCCGGCGAAATGTATTGACCGCCGCTCTCAAATTAGGGATTGCCGACCCGGAGGAAAGCGATACCAACGCGATTCTCGGGGCGCTGAACCAACACGACAACTTGGCTGAAAGTTGTGAGAGTGGCGACGCGGTGGAAGTCGCCATCCTGACCGGGGACGAGAAGGTCGGTATCCGTTCGGACCGGGCCATCGCGGCGCAACTCGAGGAAGTGGTTGCACAATTCCAACCAGACCGGGCAATCTTGGTGACCGATGGTGCCGAAGATGAGTCGGTCCTACCGATTCTACAGAGTCAGGTGCGAATCGACCACGTGCAGAAGATCATCGTCAAACAATCGAAGGGTATCGAGGGCACCTACTACTACATCGTCAAAGCGCTTGAAGACCCGAAGTGGCGGGCCAAGATGCTGGTTCCTCTCGCTATCGTGTTGATGATTTTCGGCCTCGGAATCATGCTCCCTCCTGAATTGGGTGGTGACATTCTAATCGGTGGCCTACCGTTTTTCGTCGGCTTCTGGCTGCTGTTCAAGGGGTTGGGGTTGGAAGCGAATGTCGCACGGGTGATGTCGGAGATGCGCGAGAATACCGATGCCGCGTTCTTCTCCTCACTGATGTGGGCCGGGGCGGTATTCTCATCGGTCTTCGCGGTCGCCAATGCTTTTTCTGAATATAATGATGAACTCGAAGCCGGTTCGCGCAGCAGTGTGCTCTACCTCTCCTCCTTCCACAGTGCTCTGGCTTGGGTCGTCATCGTATTCCTTCTGATTATCGGTGGCCTGTTACTGCTGCGTCTGCGGCGGGGCCAGTTCTCCGGCCGTGCCTTTGTGCTTGCTGCCGGAGGAATGGTGGTCTATTCATTCCTCAACACCGGGTTGGAAATCACCATTCAGGTGCTCAAGGGCTCGGACTATGAATTCGATGTCAGACGAATCCTACAGGATGGAACCGTGCCGATTGCGTGGCTGTTCGTTCTGTGGTTGACCCTGCTCATCGTCAAGACCGTGCAACAACGGCAATCCAGTTCAGAGAAATACTGGGGAATCTGACCCGGCCCCCACTACAACCGCAAGTTCCAACTCAGTGAATGAGCCGATGCGCCCAAGTATCCGGTCACCACTCAGTTTTCAAACAGAGATTCGGTAGCACAATTCGGGCAGGTGATCTTGATTGGCCGGGTCGGGGGAATTCCCAGCGGTGCACTGCAGGTCGGGCACAGAATCGCCTGAGTGACCCCGGATTGGCGCTCTCCACCTTCGACGCTGGGGTCGTAGCGCATGCGTAATTTGGATGGGTCATCGATATACTGCGGTGAGGATGGTGCCAAGTGCTGAGCGGATTGTCCGACCTGGCCGGTCGTATCGCCGGGAATGGTAAATTCATCGATGACATTTTGCTGCGACTCTACCATCTCGGTCGGCGGCATCACCCCGCGCTGGATGAAGACGCTGAGTTCGGCCTCGAGTTGGGCAACCTCGATACCGTGCTCTCGGGCGATTTTATCCAGCGCCAGCATCTGGTCATAGCCATCCATGGAATGCAGTGAGTGGAGCACGCTATCGGGTACTGCCATGAACTGCGCTCACCACTATCTCTCATCAGCGTTTGGGGTTCAAGTTTCTCTACCTCTTCAGCCAAGCCATCAAGCCTTGGAGCGGTGATTATCTATCGCACCAACAGGTGCAGTCCTTAAATAGGAAAGTTCTTGCACCGGGGATGAGGAATATGGTTTCAACACGAGCGAAAAAGCGCGCTACTGCCGCTAAGTCTGCCGGTAACGAGATTCGTAGAATCACCTGTGGATTGGTGATGGCCAAAGCCCATGCCGCCGCCAATACCTCCTCGGTATTCGACATCGTCCAGGCCATCACCGAAAATAACTGGGACCATATCTTCATCGTCGATGCCGAGGGGGTGCCGATGGGACGTATCCACGCCGTCGATGTGCTCAAGATAATCGCCAGGAAATCGGTCAACCGCAATGTCGCGTGGATGCATGCCACTCCGGCTACCCAACTAATCTTCATGCCGCCATTATCGGTGCGCACCTCGACCCCCCTGCTCAAGGCTGGAGCCCTGATGCTGGTCCACGACCTGAATCAACTGCCGGTGGTGGATGATGACGGCACCCTGCTCGGAGTGGTCAGCCACTCGACCATGTCTCGTCACCTGCCGCGTTTCCTGCTGTGATTGGATTACCTTCGCCTAACTGAATCTGTAGGGGGAAGGCAAAAGAAACGACCGCCGTAGTCGTCGACACCTGTGGATTGAGAATGGGTCGTAGAATCAACACTGAAAAATCACCGATGGGAGTATTATTCCTCGTCGTCCTGATCGACATGATCGGGCTTACTCTGGTAATCCCATTTCTCACCTACTTCGTCCAGGACCTGGCTCTCTCCGATGGCATCACCAGCATCGGGGCACGCGACCTTTGGGTCGGCATCATCATCGCCGCATATTCGGCCGCACAATTCATTTTCACGCCGATACTGGGTGCCCTTTCAGACCGTTGGGGGAGGCGTCCAATCCTGATGTTCGGGTTAGCCTCAAACACGATTTTCTTCACCGTCTTCGGGCTTTCCTCTAGTCTTACAATGGCCTTGATCGCCCGCTTTTTGGCCGGTGCCGGAAATGGTAATATCGCCGTCGCCAAAGCCTACATCGGCGACATAAGTAGCCCGGGAGAGACCGCCGCAAGGATGGGGGCCATCGGGGCTGCATTTGGCCTGGGATTCATGATTGGGCCCTTCATCGGGGGGGTCCTATCCGACCCTGCGAGCACCTTTGGTGGCATGTTTAATACCCAGTTTTGGCGCAACTACCCCTATCTTTTACCCTGTTTATTCTGCAGTCTCTTATCGCTTACCAGCCTGAGCATTGCGGCCCGGCGACTGCCGGAGAGCATGCACCCAGAAAACCGTACAGCGCCTGCCGACTCGGCTCTTTCAGGTTTCAGCAAGATGATGAGTAATTCAGTCAAAGTGCTTCGCATCCCGACGATTTCCACTTTGGTCATCATCAATTTCCTCTACATGGTGGGTTTCAGTATGATGCACGGCACCTTCATTCTATTCACCGCCCTGAATGTAGATTCGGGTGGGCTCGGTTTCAGCGAACTACAGAACGGATTGGTATTCGCCTTCATCGGTCTGCTGGGTGTAGTGGTACAGGGGATGCTCATCGGCAAGTTGACGAAGAAATTTAAAATGTCGAAACTGATGGTGGTGGGAACCATCGCAAGTGGACTCGGCATCGCCTCTCTTCCCTATGTGTCAAGTGGGATGGTATGGCTGATCCTTGTATCCGCCGGGCTGATTGCGATCGGTAACGGCCTTTATTCTCCAACCCAATCTTCGCTCCTCACAATTGCCGCCAAATCCTCGGATGATGACCTCGGGGTGATAATGGGGGCACAGGAAGGTTACGGAGCGTTGGCGAGAATCATCGGGCCGCTTTCAGCCGCCTATATCTGGTCGGTGACGGTGGAGGGTGGTGGAATGTGGACCTATCACACCTGTTTCCGTGTCGCCGGGATTTTCTTTGTCGTCGCCACCCTGCTCCAATTATCGCTCAAATTAACCGCTGAACCTGCACTGGATTCAGCAACAGCTTGAGCGTGAAGGTTCTTGACCACCTACCTCATCCACCGGTCATGAAGGTAGGAAGTCCGCGTGGTTGGCCCTACTCCGCCAGTTCATCCCCCGACCCCCTGCCTAAGTCAGCATGGGTGCAGGATTTACGGGTAATGTATCCGCTGACCAGTGATGTGAAACCGAACGGAGATGAGATTTCTGCAGCTGAACTGCTCACTTGGGTCGGTGACCACACCGTAATCGACGAAGGTGGCCCAGCGGGAGGCCTTGAAGATTGGTTGGCCTCCAAGAACGCCACTTCTCTGGCCGAGCGCAGGCTATTCCTCGCAGTAGGAGAAATGGCAAACCCATACCGCCTAGCCGACATAGGCATCACTGGTATGCCGATTATTCCGGTGCGTATAGATGGTCTTTCCAGAACTTGGATAGATACGCTGGATTCTCGCGAGGTTCAGCCCGGGGTTCATCATGTTACCCTGGCAAGAACCGAAGGTTGGTGGGAGCGTACACTACTCGCGCTGCCCGATATTGAGCAGATGAGGAAAATGACCGATTGGCTCAACGCCGGCTCAACCACCGCTTGGCGGTGGTGTAAATTAGCCGAAGGTAGTATCCACATCACCCCCGATGAAAACCTGCTGGCTCCAACTCGGGAAATGCTGGTTTGGGATGGTGATTTCGAGCGGGTGGAGGAGTCGGCTCCGAAGCCCCTGGGTCCGGCGCTCAACCTTTCAGAGGTTACCGTCCCACTATTTACCCAGCAGGGGATTTATGACCACCGCGGACGCATCGCCAGATGTGTGCATTACCCCCAGAGAAAGTTTCATAATGAACTTTTTCGGCGTGGAAGTGCCAAGCCGTGGAATAGTGTGATTTCAACGCAGTGACACGTATTCAGGGGTATCCCTCCGGTTGATGATATACCCTCAGTGCATATATTATACCATGGCGGAAAGCAGCGTAATAGGAAGTCAGAAGCAGGCGAGATTGGAGCGATTAAAGCGAGAAATCGTTGCCTACGTAGCGCAGTATCCGGGCTGTTCTGCAGCTGATATAGTCTGCCATCTGGCAAATAACCGAAAAATGCGTAACCACGGCCTGACAGCGCGCAAAATAGGCTTTTTCATCCCCCGCTACCTGAAACAGGTGAACTGGACCTTGGATTCGGCCACAGGGAAGCGGATTTATGCCCTTTCTTGAGGGCAAACCACTTGTTTAGACGCCGCCCACGCCTAGACATGGACGGCCTTCCAGATTCGGCTTCACCCTTCGGTCTATGGCCTTCTATGAGCGGTGATTTTGCTGGTCATATTCCGATAATTCCAGATGATGCGGCATGGCGACTGCTCGATCCAACTGCCGACTGTGGGTTGATTTCTCAATTATCGGAATTATTAGCTGAAATCGGCAGCAATATACCCTCTGAACTCAATTCCAGTGTCACCACCGATGATGGCGCTGGAATCATTCATATCGATGATGCTGCGAAAATAGGACCCTCTGCACATATCACCGGCCCATGCTACATTGGGCCTGGCGCTGAAGTACGCCATGCCGCATTGGTGCGAGCAAATACCTGGGTCTGCACTGATTCGGTCATCGGCCATGCCACCGAAGTCAAGCACAGTGTTCTATTGCCCACGGCCAAGGCCCCGCATTTCAACTATGTCGGGGATTCAATACTTGGCTCGGGCGTTAATCTCGGGGCTGGGGCAAAACTATCGAACCTGCGCCATGATGGGCAAGAGGTCCATCTTCGAGTGGGTGAAAAGCGAATCCCGAGCGGTTTGCGAAAATTCGGCGCACTTCTCGGTGAAGGTTGCCAAATCGGCTGTAATGTGGTTACCAATCCTGGCGTCATTCTCGGCCGTGATACCATGGTCGTGCCTAATACGACCATCACCGGGGTGCACGGGGCCGGTTCATTCCTATCCTAGGTGGCGCTATGCAGCTATTCGGCACCGATGGAATCCGTGGCCGCTTCGCCTCAAGTCCCAGTGATGATGAGGCGGCGATCAAGGCATTGTTGTCGTCGCGGGAAATCAGCCCCCGACTTTTCCGTCTGATTGGTGAAGCCTTGGGAGCGATGATGGAATACGGTGAAGAAGTCGTCATCGGCTGGGACCAAAGACCGGGAAATTCCGCTTTGGTCGAAGCCCTTACTCAAGGTTTTCACCTTCGAGGAGTGATGGTTACTTGGGCCGGTGAGGTCGCAACCCCCGGACTGCAGGCCAGTATGCTCCGCAAAGGTGCTGTAATGGGTTGTATGGTGACAGCAAGTCATAACCCAGTGACTGACTCGGGAGTCAAGGTATTCGATCAATACGGCTACAAATCGATGCCCGAATATGAGGCACAAGTTAGTGATATCATCGCCAAATTGGCCCGCGAAGAGCGCGAAGTAGACGAGCCGGAGCTACATCGGCTTGCCATTCCGGACACTGAATTCGATGGTAGCGCAGTGCATAGGGAGTTGCTTGAGCGGCGATTCTCCCTGTTTGAGAAGTGCTTTGCCAACATAGCCGGAAATCACCGAGAAGAGGGTCTGGCAATCGATGCCTCGGGCGGGAGTGCGGATGGATGGTTGGTAGAATGGCTCAATGCCAAAGGCATTCCTGCCAATGCGGTCGCAAGTCCGGTGGCAATGAATGTGAATTGTGGCGCCGGAGCGTTCTCACCTTCGGATGAGTGGACCTGGGAGCAACTCCGATCAAATCCCCAAGAACATCTACTACTGACCCACTTGGCTGAGAAATGTCGTGATCGGGTACCGGATGGTTGGCGGGTGGGCAGCATCGTTGCCGCCGCCCTCGATGGCGATGGCGACCGCTGTCTTTTAATCGAGGTCACCTCCACCGGACTGGGTATTTTCGACGGCGACATGATGGCTGATGCGCTGATGCGGGCAGGGGGGGAATCTTGGCGTTTGGCGGCCTCGATCGAGGCTGACCTCGGATTGGCCGTCGATTTCCAGACCGCGGTCGGCGACCGCTGGTTATCAGCGGCACTTTCTCCACCTGCCACTCAATCTACACGGTTGCTCTTGGGAGCTGAAATCCCTCCGGTCATCGGTTGCGAAGATAGTGGTCATCTGGTGCTCGCAGCACCGCACCCCCGAATAAAGAATCATTGGAGTCTGGTCGGCGATGGAATCGCCTCACTGCTCGCGGTGTTGGCCGCACAGCGTCGATTATCGGGGCTGCCCAAGGGTGGCTTTGAACGCGGCTGGAAGCGGCGAATCTCGGTTATGGGGGTCGAGCGCGCGCGCTGGGATGGGAAAAATACCATCGCCGATATTGTCGAGGAAATCGCCCGCCGGACAATCACCGGTTGGGGCATGGTTGAGAACTGGCGGCACACCGACATCCAGGGTGAGACCTCGTTACTCTTGCTCGAGGCGGAAGTTGATGGTTTTTCAATGAGTATCGGTATTCGCAATTCCGGCACCGAAGCTAAGACCAATGTGAGTATTCGTCTGGCGCCACAGATCATGGGATTATCTGAACCGGCAAAGGTTCTGCTCGGCGAGATAGAGCAGGTTCTACAGCGAGAATTAGTCGTCTAATCTGCGGCCAATTCTGCTTCGTGGGCTTGGTTGAGCCAGGTCACCACGCCGAGTAATATACCGGTGGCGACCAGCATCGCGAGGGCTGAAACCGGGTCGAATCCACCACCCTGCAGGCTGAAGATGGCGATTAACCAGGCGCCCAACAAATTGAGCGCGCCGAGGATTCTCCAGCCACGTCGATGTTGCAGAACTCCGCTCACCCAAGCCAGCAGGGAAACCGCCAGAATACTGATGACCAATGCACTGGTATGTTCTCCAAGGGCAATCAGAGCGGCGATCGGTAAGAGAACCTGCGCATCCCAAAGCCATGCCGTCGTCCAGTGGAGGCGGACTTTGGCAATTGAGTATATCACCAGTGCGACCGCAGTCAGTGCGACTACCACAGGGACAACATCAAAGATTCCAGCAGATGGAAGGATACTCCACGATTCAAGCGCCACCCAAGCGACCAATATCAAGGGTAGGCTGACCATTCCAACCGCTGGCTGGTCCCAGTCGATGGCGCGGCGCAGAGCCAGGGCAATTGCCAGTAACAGGGCTGGCCCAAGAGAAATCATCGCCACCATGACCACTATCATCGTTCGGCCGCCAGCGCTGCGGTGGTCCGGCAGATTCCGTTGCAGCCGTTGCGCTTCAATCCAATCCCAAGCCAGGACCGCCCCGATCAATATCAGTTCCTGCAACCCCCAAGGTAGAATCCACAGCAGCAGATCGCCATTCAGGGGGTCAACCCTGAGAGGGGTGGGCATTCGCCCTCCCAGTAGGAAGTTGATTGCCCTGGTGCCGGCCAATATGAACAGAATCCATTCAATTGCAGATGGGATTCGAATCGGCAGGTCCGGTCTCTCAAGCAGGGAAAAACCCGCTAGTATTGTCACTGTCAATACCAGGATGAGCAGGCTTAGTTGGTCATCGGTAGCGACGTAGGTCAGTGAAAGGCGGCCCGCCAGATAAGTGATTGCCAGCCCTACCATCGTCCACGCAATCGGTGCCTCTATTCCAGCAATGTCGGGCAGGCGCAGATTCAAGGTGGCGGCTCGCCAGCGTGACAGGCCGATGAAGAGGAGCGCCATCACGCCACCGATTGCCAGCATCGCTTCACCCTGACCGCTGAAGAATGACCACCATGTCGTTCCGGCGAGCAGACCGATGACAAAGGTCAGGACTATCACTGGACGATGATGGATATCGCCGGCGATGAGGTCATGCTCGCCGATTGACCCGGAACGATGGCGACGTTTCTTCTGCTTCTCGGCCAACTCGATGATTCGTGGGTCGAACATCTGCACCCCGTCCGGGCTGGAGTCGAGAGATGCAGCCTTGCCTTCCGCCTCTGCCGATGAGGTCAGGCCGGCAATGGATGGGTCATCTAGGTCACCTTGGGATACAGCCGTGGCGGCTGAGGTGGCACCAGGGGTGGCACCAGGGGTGGCAAACTCCTGAATGCGCTGCTCTCGTCGGGCGACACTGGCGATTCCCGAGCGGATTTCACCCTGGGTAGCCAACCACGCCCCGGAGAGGGCGAATAGAGCCAGTGCAGCCCAGAATGGCCAGGCGCCAAAGGCGCTGTCGTTGACCGCGACAATCAATGCCACGAGAAGGATGATACACGACAATGCCGGCTGTAACAGCCTCTCAAAGTTTGCCGCTTTAGGAAGATACACCGCCAAGATGGCCGCCACTGTGACGACGAATATCCATGCTGTAAGGGTCGGTGACGGCCACCAATAGATTACTGACAACTCGGATTTCGCGGCGCTGCTTCTGGCGATGTAAAACAGCAACGCGCTGGCGGCCGCCATTCCCATCTGTAGAGAAATAATGCGTTCCGGTTGTGGGCGTGGGCCGATATCATCGGCGCCGCGCTCGACCGAGTCTGCTCCGGCCAGCCATTCTTGGAGACGCTCGAGTTCAGCACTGACCAATGGTAGGGTCGAAAGGGTGATGAAAATCAACCAGACGGCATCGAGGCCGAATCTCCATTGGAGAATCAGTGCCGAGATGCCGAAGGAAATGATCAGGAATTGTGGATTGTTCTGGTGTCGCCCGCTGATTTCAGCGCCGATATGGACGCCGAGAAGGATGAAGAATACCAGCACCAGGCCCTCGCTCGATAATGCATCGGGGCGGATTATCGCCAATATTCCGGCCAATGAGGCCAACAGGCCGATATTCCATAATCGGAATAATCCCGAATCGCGCAATCTGGTGCTCATCTCCGACATTCCCAATAACCGGGAGGTGAGATTGACCCCGGTGGCACCTAGGCGCTGGTTGACCAGATGCTGCAACAGGATGATTGCCGCGAGGAAAAAGGCCAGGTCCCATTCTGCGAATTGTATCGGAATCACATCAGATTTGATCACCCTGGTCTCCAAATCTGTGGCGAATGCCAGCGCCCATAGCCACGGCGCCAATATCGACACCCCGGCAAGGCTGGGGGAATTGCGCAGAAGCGCCAACATCGCCAACCCACCACATACCGAGACAACCCCGAGAAGGAGGAAACGGCCGCCCTGAACATCGTCGGCAGGAACCAGAATCGTCAGCAGGATGATGATGACCAAGCCGCCGAGCCAGAGCACATGGTCACTGACCGCGGTCTGGTGTTTGAGCAGAGCATAGCCGGTGACCATGGTGGCACCGATGGCAAATATCGCATAGGCCGACAGCCCCAGGTTCGAAAGGTCGACCAAACCTAGTTCCAAACCCACCAACACAAGGATGAGGACCGGTAACGGATAGATGAGATGGGTCTGCAAGCGCCGAATCGGCACCCCACGCACCGCCAGATAAGAGCCACCGAATACAGCTGCCAAGAGAATCACCTGCGCCAAGGCATAGCCGGTCTCACTGCGATTGGCGGCAATCACCATCAGCGCTCCGACCATCCCCAATCCTACCGATACCCCCCACAGGCCAGGACGACCGAGGCCGACGACTGAGAACGCGGCGCTGAACCAATTGGTCGATCTGTAGAATCGCGCCGCCATCGTTGCATTCACAACGTTGACGAAGGTCATCAGCAGGAACAGCAGCAGAGCATCGTCAAATCTGAGGATTTCCAAGCCGAGAATCGACCAGTCATTCGCCAATGCGTGGACACCAATCCATAGATTGCTGGCGGCGATCCCAAGGCTGGCCAGATTACCGGATTTTCTCATCACCGCCAATCCGTGTAGAAGCACCGTGGCAAGCCCAATCATCAGCGCCAGCCCGACCTCACCATAAAACGCCCCGGCACCACTTGCGAGCGCCAAGGTAACCAATGTCGCCTGCGCTGCAATCGCATCCTCATCGTGGTGATGGGCGATGAAGATGTTCAGCCCGACCAAGCCGACCAATATGCCACCGAGAGTTGCTTCGGCGCTGATTCCCGTGGGAGCGTACTCCGACAGGGTTCCCCAATGATGGAGGTCGAGGGCCAAACCGTAGAGTAACTTCATCGAGATGATGACCCAGGTAACACCGAGAATCCGCATATTCGGGTTGG
>JAPOGE010000059.1 GCA_028283345.1 Candidatus Poseidoniales archaeon | reverse complement strand
CAGCGGCCCAATCCATTGCTCATTCCAAGGTCTGCGAGGCTTTTGTTTAATCGCCGATTTTATCCGTAAAGGAGTGCTCTTTATCACGGCAGGAGGGAAGGTGTTCTGTAATCCGGCCATCCGAAGCAAGCGAACTAGGCCTTGAGTTGGTCTCGTCTGATTCTAGGGATTTCATTGATGCCGTGTTTCTTACGGATTATCTGTACCCGCTGATGGACTTCCTTGGCCAGGGTCCAGTACTGATGACTGCCTCTGCCGCTGGTCTTGTTATTGGGTGAATGCAATATCACCGTCGGAGCGCCTTCCGAGGGTGCTTCGGCGATTTTCACCAGGCGCTGAATCATCGTCTTGAAGACCTGACGGGAAAAGTGCTTGTTGACCTCGTTGCAGACCGAAATCGACAACTTCGATTTCGCCAGGACCATGGTCATGACTATTCCCAGCAGTTTGAGATGTGGATTGATGCGTCTCTGCACCAGTTTGATCGAATTCATCAGCAGGCTCATTCCCTCAAGCGCATAGAACTCGGCCTGCACCGGGACGATGACCCAGCGCGCCGCCGCCAGCGCATTGATGGTCAGCAGGCCGAGACTAGGTGGGGTATCGATGATGATGTAATCGAAGTCTTCCTCAATAGTGGCTAACGCCTCCTTGAGGCGAGTTTCTCGACCGATGCGGGTCGATAACTCGATTTCAGCCCCCGAGAGATGGATGTCCGAGGGCAGCAGCCACAGATTGTTGACCTTGATATGGTCGGGGACCTTCTTCTTGTCGGGATATTCTGCCGCCCAGGCCCGGCGCATCGCGGTGGTAAGTTGTTCAGGCGGCAGGAGGAAATCCTCGATGACGTTCATCTCCTCACCGGAATCATTCATCAACAGGTCGTTGACGGTGCGCTTGAGGTGGCGTTTCTCGACCCCGAACGAGGTCGAACAATTCCCCTGTGGGTCGAGGTCGACCAGCAATACCTTGCGCGCTGGAAGACGTTGCCTCGGGTCTCCTTCGGCCAAAGCGGTGGCGAGATTGACCGCAGTGGTCGTCTTGGCACAACCACCTTTCTGGTTGGCCACGGCAATTACCATCTTGTAGGGATTCATCTATCAGACCTCACTAATATGTCGAAGGTGCCCACCACCTATCAATTATCACCCGCCAAATGCTCAAGCGGGTTGGATGACCGGAACCGGAACTTCGGACATTATCTTGCGGACGATGTGCATTCCGGTGATGCCGCGAATCTTCGCTTCAGGCTTCATCATGATACGGTGGCTGATGACCTGCAGGGCGACCGCCTTGATATCGTCGGGAATCACGTAGTCTCGACCATCGATGGCGGCCGAGGCACGCCCGGTCTTGAACAATGACTGGCTGGCACGTGGGCTGGCGCCGGTGATGACGCGGTGGTCTTCACGGGTGCGCTGGACGACTTCGACGATGTAGGAGAGGATTGCGGGGTCGATGTGAACGGTCTCGAGCGCCTTCTGCATCGCCACCACCTTCTTGGGTGAGGTGATCTTCTCGACGTCGTGGGTGTCCTTGCCACGCAATTTACGGCGCGCCAGGATGGCCTTCTCTTCGGCTCGGTCGGGGTAACCCATGCTCATCTTCATCAGGAAACGGTCCATCTGTGCCTCGGGCAGTGGGTACACTCCCTCTTGCTCGATAGGGTTCTGGGTCGCCATCACCACGAACGGAGCGGGAAGTTTGTGGGTGATGCCCTCGATGGTGACCTGCTTCTCCTCCATCGCCTCGAGCAGGGCTGCCTGAGTCTTTGGAGGGGCACGATTAATCTCATCGGCGAGCAGAATATTGGAAAATAATGGCCCGGCGCGAAGTTTGAATTCACCGGACCTCTGGTCGTACATGTAGGTGCCCATGATATCGCTGGGCAGCAGGTCGGGGGTGAACTGAACCCGCTTGAACTTACAACCTAGGGCTCGGGCAAAGGTATTGGCGAGCAGGGTCTTGGCCAATCCAGGGAAATCCTCGAGCAGCATATTTCCGTTCGAGAGGATTCCGATGGTTACTCGGCGAAGATTATCCTCCTTACCGATGATTACCTTGCTCACTTCGTTCATCAGGCCGTGGGCAATGGTCGAAACGGTCGAAATCAGGTCCTTGGTCCGGGCATCACCAGCAACTGTTTGATTGGTCAGAGTCATGATGAGTCCCCACTGGAGCAACCTTCCGACCATAAAGAATCATACTTCAAGATATTGGCTGAATAAGTCATCTTTGCATCCGTGAAACAGAAACCCACAAACCGCCGTAGCAGGCTTGCAGTATTACGTTTAGTAACCCCAGAAGCGATCGCTCTTACGGTGCAGAGCGACTATCTCGTCGAAGATTTCCTGCTCGGTCGAATCGAGTTTGATATTGCGCAATCGCACCGCGTGTGATTCAGGAATATCGACCAGAAGAACATCCTCTTCGTCGATTCCTCGACCGACCGTCGCCCCGCCGATGGCGACCGCCACCTCGGCACCCTGCTCAGCCTCTTGCAGTCCACTCTCACCGGTTCTTATCGACTTAATCTTACCGACCCTCTTACCATCGCTGCGCATCAGATGCTGGCCGATGTGAATCCGGCCGCCGAGCACCTTTATGCCGACCACGGCTGGGCCCGAGCGCCGGAAGATGTGGTCGACCAGAATCTGGATTCGCCCGGGGAAGACCAGTGCCTCACGTTGTTCCTCCTCGAGTTGGCGGGTGCGCTCCTCGCGCCACTCGGATAACTGCTCGATGATGTGGTAGATGATTTTGCCATCGATGTATTTGACCGGGCTGTCATCATCATCGAGCAAGATGGCGATTTCGGCCAAGGGCTTGGTCGAGAATGCCAGAATCACATTATGCAGGGGCTGGCCGGCATTCTCGGCGGTGATGAAATCACGCTTGCTGACATGCCCGATGGTCGCCGAGCGAATCGGGATATCCAATTTACCCAGCTCAAAAGCCAGAGCCTCAAGCCCGCCGAGGGTATCGGCCTTGATGACCACGCCCTCCTCTTCGATTTCAACCCCGATGCGCGCCTCTTCGAGAGCTTTTTCATGCGCCGCCGCGGCTTGTTCGGGAGTATTGGAAAGACGCAGGGTGGTGCCGGCCAAGACATTTTCTAAATCCGGACCATTAATCTTGACCCCGGCGGCGGCCTCGACCACGTCGACATCGTCCCACCGGTCGCCGGCATCGCGCATCTCCGACATTCCACGCGGGCGGAACATCCCCTTGATGTGGGTCTGGAACGGGCCATCTTGACCGACCAAGGTGATGCGGTCACCCTTTTTCAACTCGCCTCGGTAGAGGATGACGTCAATGGTCTTGCCCAATCCACGCACCTCCTTCATCTCCAACACAGTACCTTCGGCAGGCCCCAAAGTGTCACGCAAGCGGTCTTCCAGATAGCGCTCGGCCAAGCCGACCGTCACCGCCAGCAGGTCTTGGATACCCTCTCCTTCCTTAGCACTGCACGGAACCACGGCAATCGCCTGGGTGAAGTCCTTGATCTGGTCGAAACGCTCGATGTTGAAGCCGTGTTCGGCAAATTGTCCGACCAGTTTCCACCAGCGTTTGTCAAACTCCTGCAAGACCTCGCGGCGCTGGTCTTTTACAGCGACCAGAAATGACCGACCATACTCTGATTCCCAACCATGGATTCGGTCTACCTTATTGGCGGCGACGACAAACGGTGTCTTCAACTGCTTGAGGATATTGATCGATTCGACGCTCTGCGGTTGCAGACCTTCCATCATATCGACCACCAGAATCGCAATATCGGCCAGCGTCCCACCGCGTCGGCGCAGACTGATGAACGAGTGATGCCCGGGGGTATCGATGAACAGCAGGCCGGGCGACTTGAATTTACCACCCCGCAACATATGCGCACAGGTATCATTGAGAAGGTCGGCGGGAACTTCGGTGGCACCTATATGCTGGGTTATTCCCCCGGCCTCACGGGCCATCACGCTGGCCTGACGCTCGAGGCCGAGCGAGCGGATATAGTCGAGAATGCTGGTCTTGCCGTGGTCGACATGGCCGAGAACGCTGACGATGGGCTGGCGGTTCTCACCCAACTCAGGCGATGCCGGCTCAGCCGAGGAGCCATCGGATGATGGAGAATCGGCCGAGGCCTCGATGGGAGCGGGCTCAGAGGGTGTGGACTCGGGGAGGGATTGGGAATCAGTCGATGTCACTGGGGGGGATGGCTCAGTGGGGGATGGAGAATCGGCCGAAGACTCAGGCTGGTCCGGAATGGGGTCCTCGGACATGCATGCCACCTCGCCTCACTCGTAAACCCAGTTCTCGCGGTCTGGCAGCCAATCCATCGTCCCTTCGGGGAACCACAGCCCCAACTCAAATTCGGCGGTCTCTGCCGCATCCGAGCCGTGAATCATATTGTAACCAATCTCCATGCCGAAATCACCACGGATGGTACCTGGTGGTGCATCTCGACCGTTGGTAGGGCCGATGAGATTGCGGGCGACGCCGATGGCGCCGACACCACTCCAAGCCATGCAGACAACCGGTCCGCTGGTGATGAATTTAATCAGGCCGGGAAAAAATGGTCGCTCCTTGTGGACCTCGTAATGGGCGCGGGCAATCTCCTCGCTGGGGATGAGACTCTTCAGTCCGACCAGACGCAATCCCTTACGCTCGAATCTGCCGATAATCTCGCCGACCAGACCTCGTTGCACCCCATCGGGCTTGACCATGATGTAGGTAGTCTCCATATTCCTCACCTCTGCGGGCATTCGCCGCCTTTTCAATCTATTCTACCTATTCACCGACTCGCTTTACGGGTGGTGAATAAACCGGCAATGCCGATTATCAGACTCCACCCTTGATGTAATGGCGGGTCCACTTAACCTTGCGGGGGTTACGCTTCAACTTCAGCGCGTTCTTCCGCGCCTTGCTGTTCTTGAACCACTTGACGGTGCCATCTCGCTGGACGAACATCAAGCCGGTTCCAGGTTCGATTTCCTCGCCGGAGAAACTGCATACTCTTCGCTCTGGCACCTTCTTCACCTCACGTTCAACTTACGGGCTTCACGACCGGTATCTCGCAACATCAAGATGTCGCCGATACGCACTGGTCCGACCACGTTTCGAGTAATGATTCGCCCGACGTCACGGGGATTTGGGGCGTCGTTGACGCGCACTTTGACCTGGGTGGCCTCACCGGTCATTCCGGTTCGACCGACGATTTCGACGACCTCTGCTGGCCATCCACCGATATCTTCGCTCATGAAAATTCCTCCCCATCGCTATTGTTGAGTTTCATTCGCCCCTGATGTTGGCAAGGTGCGAAATCACGTCATCGAACTTGGCCTGAGCGCCTTTTCCGATTTCCATCACCGCGATGGATGCGGTCTTGACATTATTTGGCATGCCACATTCTTTGGCCAGGTATTCCTGACTACCAACGTAAGCATATGGAATATTCTTCTCATCGCAGATCATCGGGATGTGCGCCAGAAGTTCTGGCGGGTTCACATCTTCGGCCATGATGATTATCTTGGCATTACCGCGCTCGGCAGCCTTGGTCACCTCATTGCTTCCTTTCTTTATCGAGCCGACTTTGCTGACCTCTTGGACCAAAGCATAGACGGCTGTCTCTACATCTTCTGGGGTTTTAAATCGCACATGTACACTCATTGGATCACTTCTCCTATTGGGCCTTCCTCGTGTTAGGCAGGCGCTCGCACAGCATGCTGAGTATAAACCCAACGGCTACCCCGAAGGGGTAAGTGTATCGTAAAACCGCACCTGTGAATAGTGGTGGAATCTCCCTCAAAGAGCCGCAGTCCAGCCTTTCCCTAAACTCACGACAAGTCATCGAGCAATGACAGCACACCTCGGGCGAGGGCTGGTCCACCGCTTATCACCGCCCGTGGATTCTGCAATGAATTCGCCGCATGGACTCCATTGACAAACTCATCCAGTCGAGAAATCGCCCCGCCGGTGAACAGACCGTGCGCACAGGCGGCGTGAACCTCGACCGCCCCTTGGGAGATCAGTGCCTCACTGGCCCGACAAATCGTCCCCCCAGTCGCGATCATATCATCGACGATGGTGACGATTGCACCATCGACATCGAGGTCTTTCGCCTTGTGGACGATGGTGTGGGCATCGATGCGGGTCTTCTCAAGATAAGAAAATCGACAACCGATGACCTCGGCAACCTGACTGGCCCGCTCGATCGCCCCCTTGTCGGGCGAGAGGATGAAATCCGGCTTGACAGTCTGCTGAAGATAATGGGCAATTTCGGGCATGCACGAGGTGAAGACCACCGGCACCCCGAGGTCTTCAAGGGCACTCCGTGAATGGATATCGAGAAACACGATTCCATCACAGCGTCCGGCCAGCAATTTCCCGATCGCCTTGGCCGATACGACCTCACCGGCCTGGAAGCGCTTGTCCTGACGCGAATAGCCGAAATAGGGAACCGCCAGAATGACCCCGGGACCTACCGGTTGCAACCCTTCCGGCCCGCCGCCCTTGAGAGAATCTGTCTTCCCCTCCCGCACATCACTGATGGCCTCGAGCAGGAGCAGGGTTTCGATGATTCCGTTATCCGGGTAGGTCGTCGAGACCAGCACAACCGGCTCACTTCGACTGCGTACCGCCTCGATATGCTCTGAGGGAACGCGCACATAGCCTTCCAGATCCGGAAATCGTCTTGACTCAAGGGGGATATGTTGCCAGCCCAACTCGGCCGCAAGGTCAATGGCCAGTGGTCTGGAATTGGAACCAGAGACTATCGGCACGACTCTCCCCGAGCCATCGGGGCAGTAGCCTCTTGAAGGACTTTCCCGCCGCCACGAGATGACAAAAACCGTGCAATATTTCGCCCCTGACACCAGCCATTCAAACCACGAGGCAACGGCAGCCATACCAAAGCAGAGCACACAATCCAAGCCACACCTCACACCGTTGGTCGCCACCGAACCTCAAGCCGACCAAAGCCGAAAATCTAGCCGAACACCACGCTGAAATCGATGGGCAGTCCCAAAGAGGAGAAGGAAGTGGGCGAGGCAAGATTTGAACTTGCGACCTCCCGGTTATCAGCCGGGTGCTCCAACCAACCTAAGCTACCCGCCCAGGGCAGTCCGGCGAGATGCGCTGGCATCATAACCGTAGCGGTGACTCCAGAAGCCCACGAAAGCATAGGTGGCCAGCAGATATCACCATCAGGTTCGCCCCCTCTGGATAATTGGTAATTCGATTGTCTGACAGAGCACGTAGGCCAAGCCTGGATATGCTGTCTGGTGGTCTTCGTGATTCTCCGAATCCAGTGGATTATTCGTCAGATCCGTAACCTGGATCGTTGATGGTGATGTAACTGGGCAAAGTCAAAACTCGGTCAAAATTCCTCGCGAGAATCACCTCATCCAAGGTTTCTCGTGTTCGGCTGAATGCCGTAATAGGTATTTTGAGTTCTGGCTCAACCCCGAACTTACGCTGAATTCCCGAGCGTACACGTACCATGACGCCTCGGTAGGTTCGCTTTACTTTCACAAGTTCGGTTATCGTACCAATTTCCAATCCCTGGTTATCGACTACCGCCCGGTCGAGCATCTCGTCCGGGGCGTACAACTTTTCATCGATGCGAACAGTATTGCGCCAACGGCGCTGTAGTTCTCGCATCGACTTACTTAGCCGAACCGTTCCATCTTCACGGATACTGTGTACCAGCTCTTTGGCAAGAGGTGCCAAAGGCGCTGGCTTCCGCATATATTCTTCCGCAATCTCCGGAAGCACCTGTAGTCGCATTGACTGCACCCGTGTTTCATTCGGGTGATGGCGCTCGCCGACGATTACACCAACTTTGGTTTGTTTAACGTAAACCTCCCTCTGGAGGAGGTCTTGTATGTTATAATCATCTTTCATAGGTTCCCATCCTGTTTTCTATATTCCGCCGTCTCCGGCTTAAATAGGCTGTACACTTGTCGGTATATATATTATGACCTAAAAAGACGTCTTGCATATTTAATTGGAATTATACGAAAATCACGCAATTACCAATTGAAAATAATATAGAACTGCTGGATTCAACTTCCCGACGTATAATCTATTTCTAATTAGGTAGGGGTAGCCGGACTTCATTTCATTCTAATTGCGATATACCAATAACTGTGGGAAGAACTTCAGCTCTAGCAGATTTACAAGTATCCAATTAGAAAGAGCCTATAATTATGGTTTTCCAATATGTAATGCAGTATTTCCTTCCGTAAGCAGTTGCCGAATCCAGTGCCATGCCTCCTTGCATATATTATACGCCCATTAATTTTAGTTTTTTCAATTGAAAAATAGTTTTTTCAATTAGAAAATATTTCCCATATCTGCGTTGTTCAGCGTCGACGTTCAACCCCTTCATCACGCCAACCAATTCTGTGACGGTGATTATCCCCTCACCGGCTTATTCCCCGTTAGCCAGACACCTGCTGGCGGCAGAGAAAGTGAAGTGATGTCACCGGCGAGTTCATGTCATCACCGAAGTTGAGGTACCTCGATGGATACGGCGGTAGGCCTTGATGTCGTAATCCATGGCGTGACAACGCCACTGGGTTCGGCGCTGGTAGAGAGATTTTTGACCACGGCCAAAACCATCTATGTCGAGGAAAAAGAGTTTCAACAATTGCAACAGATAATCTCTCCGACCACATCACTACATGGTTGCTCGATCACTATTGCTACCGGAGATGAGGATTGTCGAAAAATCGAATTCGTCACCGATGAAAACTTCCGCGGGGATTTCGACATCACGGTCTCGCCGAGTAGTATCGACATTTTTCGCCAATCTGGAACTCATGTGATAATCCATGATCTACTCCTGCCACAGCGAGATGAGAATTGGGCGCCCAGCGATATTCACGATTGGGTCGATACCCTGCTCAAAGGTGGCGAGCCGAGAATGCTTTCTCAACCTCGTCATTGGCTCTCGTACCGTGATGCGACCACAGGAATCTTCGACTTGCTGCGGTGCGAAGATTTACCCGGTGGAATCATTCCCATGTGTGGCCGGAGAGAGTGGTCGGCAAACGCTGCTGTCGAGCAATTGAAATTGCTACTGCAAAGGAGTTTGAGCGCGGTGTCGCATTCCTTTAGCGCTAGCGATTTAGCCGTCGACTCGGCCCTCGGCATCACCACCGGCACTGCATCTGGTACTGCATCCGGAACTTCCGCTGGTAAATCCAATGTTATTCCAATTGGAAAAGGAGGTGGGCCTTCACCAAATCGCCCTGATCTGGCTGTGCTGCACTCGACACTGCTCAAATTGCAACCCGAGGGTTGGCGTACCTTGACGCCACTGCGGGTCGGACTGATGGAAGTCATCGCCAACTACCTTTAGGTCGACGTTGACTGAACGAACCCCGAACGTCAAGCGGACTGGTTCAATAAGTGGGCGCGGGGGCGGCACGACCATGATAGAGCTGGTTGAGGTAACCGATGAGAGAGGGCTGGCAATAAGCCCCACCCTGCCCGAGGGAGGTAAGAATTTCCTCATCGACATCGATGGTACCGTGTGTGAGGACATACCCAATGAGGAGTCCGAAAGAATGGCGACCGCAGAGGTTTTTCCTGACGTGGTGTAAATCATCAATCGCTGGTACGATGATGGCCATATCATCACTTTCTTCACCAGCCGTCTGAGCCAACACGCCGAGGTCACCGAGTCGTGGTTGGAGGAGCATGGTTTCAAGCATCACGGAGTACTTTACAACAAACCCCGTGGGGGCAATTACCACTGGGTCGATAACCACACTGTAAGGGCCACCAGATTCAATTCCAAGTTCACGGAATTCATCAAGCGCTGGAACGTGGTCGAAGTCTTCGACGACGAGTGATGATGACCGTCATCGATCTGAAGGTCTGCCGGGTCTTTGGGGTCATCGAAACAAATCTGCTCCGAGTATCGGCAACAGCAAACTGGCATCACCTTCGACACAGATATTGGGGGCTTCCGGACGCATCTTACCCCATGAAATGGCCTCGCGTAATCGTGCCCCTGACAGGCTACCGTCGTACTCTGGAGCGGTGGTGATGTAGACTGCGGAATCGAGCCCACCGCGATATTGATTCCACCAGATGACGTGATGCTTTGAGATGCCACCACCGATCATCAGGGCGTTTGAGGTATCGGTCGTCCAGGTCAGGTCGGAAAGGATTTGCTCATCGGCCAAGGTGTCGAGGTGGAAGTCACTATATTTCTGCCGAAACATGAACAACTGCGCGCCTACACTGCCATCGGTCATACCAGGAATAACCACCGGTATCCGATGCTTGGCGGCCCAATAGATCAAGGAGTCCGGAGTGCCGATTCTCGCTCCCAACTCCCACACCAGATGAGCACTGCCGAAGCCGAGCCAGAGGTCGGCGCCGGACTTGCCGGTCGCCTCCATTCGGTCAGTGCGAATCTGCTCGAGAACCGGCATCACCATCGCCTCGATAATCACCCCATAGGATGAATTGGGGACGATGACGTTACCGAGTCGCATCAGTCCGTGCTGTCCGAGTTCGATATCGTCGAGTTCGAACGAACCGTGATAGTAATTCTCGTAGGCCCGGGCGATATCGTGGTCGAGGGTGCCACAGGTGGTCGATACCACGTTGAACATCTTGTGCTCAAGCGCCTTGACGAAGAAACCACGGGTTCCCGTCGCAAATAGGCAAGCGGGGAAGGAAAGCCAGTTGGCAACCTGTTGTGGGTCGCCATCGACGGCATCTATCTGCTGTTTCATGGTGAATAGCAAGTCTCGCGCCTCAGCCAGCTTTGTCGCCGTGAATCCACCGGCTGTGGCCATCTGGTCGATGAGTTTTCCGACTGCATTTTCCTCACCCGCCAGGGCACTGAAATCATAATCCTCGACCGGTCGGTCGAATGAGTCAGGGTCGATTGCCATAGCCAACGAGGTTTGCGAAGCATGACCTGCACATGAACCCTGCCTCGGCACAAAAAGCCAACTGGCCAGCCCAAGCCAGAACATCGGCCACAGCCGGCCTTGCCAACCTGTGTCGGTCAGAAGGACGAGGTGTCCGAGCCAGAACCGGTGATGGGCTGAAGCCGGGGGGGGTGACGGTTCGGGAAAGCCAAAAGCCAGGCTTGCCAAAAAAACTGAAATCCACTGGTGATTCTAATCCATATTCTGCTCGAGTTCATAAATACGGTCACGCAGGGCCGCGGCACGTTCGAAGTCGAGCGCTTGTGCCGCCTGCCTCATGGCTTTCGCCAAATCCTTCAGCAGGGATATTCTGTGCTCAGGGTCGAGGGTTTGCGGGAGAGACTTGCTGCCATCTGATTCAATTGCATTTTCTCCTTCTGCAATTGGAATATCCGAGTCGAGGGGTTGCGAGATTGCAGCGACGATGTCGTCACTTCCCCAACGCCCTGCTCCCAGCGCCAGGCGCTGGACCCAATCTCCATCCTTGATGCCGCCACCACCACCGCCACGACCGCCGCGATTACTGACCAGACGCCGGCCGCCACCGGCGCCTTTGCCCGAAGTTCCCGCCAGCAGTTCACTGGCATCGACCCCCATCTCGGGCAGTGCCTTTTGGATGGTGGTCGGAGTGATTCCATGTTTTTGATTGAATTCATGCTGCCGCTCACGCCGCTCCAAGGTCTGCTGAATCGCTGCATTCATGGCGTTGCTCATGCCATCAGAATAGAGGATGACCTTACCCGCGGAATTGCGCGACGCTCGACCGATCGTCTGCAGTAGACTGCGTTCGTTGCGCAGGAAACCTTCACGGTCGGCATCGAAAATCGTCACCAGACTGACCTCGGGGATATCCAATCCCTCTCGCAGGAGATTGATGCCGACAATGACGTCAATGATTCCCAGCCGCAGGGCTTTGATTATCTCGGTGCGCTCAAGGGTTTCAATCTCGCTGTGCAGATGATGTGCTTTGACGCCCATCTTGTTGAGGTAGGCCGCGACCTCTTCGGCGAATTTAATCGTCAAGACGGTGACCAGAACTCGTTCACCTTTGGCACTGCACTCATTGATTTCCGACAGTAGATCCTGCACCTGTCCCTCGGTTGGCCGGACTTCAATCGCCGGGTCGAGAAGGCCGGTAGGACGAATCTCCATACGGACGATATTGTCAATTCCCTGCAACATCTCATACATGCTTTGAGAGTCCGGAGAGCGTTTTTCCAACTCGGGTTCATCCACCCCTCCGCCGCCCTGTACGTGTTGCAGTCCGATGGCCACCGGCTGTCCGGTGATCTCACAGAGATGGCGTAATTCCCGCTCACCGGGGGTGGCTGAGACATAGAGCATCTGCGGCACCAGTTGCTGGAATTCGCCTATCTTCAGCGGGCGATTATCGGCGGCACTGGGAAGACGGAAACCGTGCTCGATGAGGTTCTCCTTGCGCGACTTATCACCGGCATACATTCCCCCGACCTGTGGCAGGGTAACGTGGCTCTCGTCCATGATCACCAGATACTTCTCGACATCGCCATGGAATTGCTGGGCACTGGCGGCCATGAAGTCGAGCAGACACCACGGTCGCTCATCATGACTGCGGCCGTCAAAATGCATCGAGTAGTTCTCCACCGCGGTGCAGTGGCCTACTTCTCGCAACATCTCAAGGTCGTATTGGGTACGCTGTTCAAGGCGATGCGCCTCGAGGTCCTTACCTGCGGATTGAAAGTGGGCCACTCTGGCTTCTAGTTCTCGCTCGATCCCCTCCAAAGCCTGTTGGAAGCGCTCACTGCTGGTCATGAAGAATTGCTTGGGGTGAATCCAGGCCTCATCCAATTCGTCGAGAACCTCCCAGGTGACCGGGTCACAGACCTGAATCCTCTCGATGCCGTCGAAGCCGAAGCGAATCCGCATCGGGTCGTCGCGGCTCGGCATCCACACGTCGAAGACCTCGCCGCGCAGGCGCATCTCGCCACGGTTCAGGTCGGTACTGGTGCGGGTATACTGCAGGGCGACCAGTTCGCGCACCAATTGAATCGGCTCGATGTCTTGGCCGACATGTACTCTGGCATGATTGGCCAAGAAGGTCTCGGGGGCGTTGAGGCCGTAGATGCACGAGACGCTGGAGACGACCACGACATCGGGTCGAGTTACTAGACTGGCTACGGTGGCGAAGCGCTCCTGTTCGATGCGCTCGTTTATCGACATTTCCTTGTCGATGTACAGGTCTCGGCGGGGTAGGTAGGCCTCGGGCTGATAGTAGTCGTAGTGGCTGACGAAGTATTCGACCGCATTCTCGGGAAAGAGACCGCCAATCTCGTGATAGAGTTGACGCGCCAGGGTCTTGTTGTGAGAGAGTATCAGGGTCGGCCGGTTAAGACGTTCAATCAGGT
>JAPOGE010000058.1 GCA_028283345.1 Candidatus Poseidoniales archaeon | reverse complement strand
GCAGAAGTCATACTCGACAAATATGATGGGAATCATCGACAATAAACCGATTCTTCTCACCTTGTCCATCATTCTCCACTCCTATGTGCGCCACCGTGAAGATGTGATCGAGCGACGAACCCAGTTCAACCTCGACAAGGCGCAGGCCCGCGCCCACATCCTCGAAGGGCTGGTGATGGCGCAAAAGCGCATAGATGATATCATCAAAGTTGGCAGGGGTAGTGCGAACAGAGAGCAATACGAGAATGTTCTGCGTGGCGATGAGAAATTCAAAGGGGTGGATAAGTTCGAGTTCTCGCCTCCTCAGGCGAAGGCCATCGCCGAGCGCCGGCTCTATCAATTATCACGACTAGACGTCAAGAAGGTCGGGGATGAGCATCAGGCTTTGGAATTGGAACTCGCCGAATATCAAGAGATTCTCGGCAGCCGTGAAAGGCGATTGAGAATCCTGCTCGATGAACTGAATGAATTGGTCGAGAAGCATGGTGATGAGCGCCGCAGTGAGATTAATCAGATGCCATTATCGATGAACCGTGAAGATTTGATTCAAGAACAGGCCATCGTCATCTCAATGTCAGAAGATAATTACATCCGTCACCTTCCGGTGCGTGAGTTCAAGGACCAGAAACGCGGCGGAAAAGGCATGAAAGGTGTGACCACCAAGGATGAAGATTCGCCGATGGCAATCGTCACCTGCTTCAGCAAAGACCGCCTGCTTATTTTCACCGACCAAGGTCGAGTATACGGACTGAAGGCCTGGGAGACGCCACAGGCGAGCCGCCATTCGCGTGGCACGCATATCAGGAATCTGCTCGAAAGGATTCGTGATGACGAGAGCATCATCTCAATCCTGCCACTATCGCGAGAAATCATCGATGAACCGGATGGACATTTCCTCCTGTTTGCTACCTCTCAAGGCCGTATCAAGAAGACCAAATTATCGGCTTATGTGAGTATCAACCGCAACGGTAAGTACGCCATAAAATTCGCCGAAGGCAGCGCAGATACATTGATTTCTGTACGCCGAGCAACCGATGATGACCATGTCATACTGGTGACGAAAAATGGCCGAGCCTGCCGCTTCAAGCCAAGCGAAACCAAGGTCAAAATCGATCCGGAAAGCGGTGAGGAAAGAACCACCTACACCGTCAAGGTGCAGGGCCGAATCAGTCAAGGGGTGCGAGGAGTCAGGCCCAAGGAAGGTGATGAGGTAGTCGGCATGGTGGTCACCGACGATGAGAATACTCAGATTCTCACCATCACCAAATATGGAATGGCAAAGCGTACCCGATTGGGTTGTGGGCATAAAATCAGAATCCCATTATCAGATGAGGAAGATGGCGATTACAAGGAAGTACAAGACGGATATCGCAAGACCAACCGCGGCGGGGTAGGGGTTCTTACGATGAAATTCAACAATGACGACCACATCGTCAGTGTCCGCCAATTACCGGCGGTTTACGATGAGAGCGGCGAGCCGAAGATGTACTGCGGCAAATGTAAATGGATTGGGGTTAATCCCGACGCATTGCGCATATGTCCGGACTGCCTTGAAAACGTCGACAAGCCGGAGACCAAGGCCACCACCTCATACGTCGAGGATCATTTGTTCGTTCTTACCAAGAAAGGGATGATGATTCGCTTTGCTGCGGTGCAGACCAAGGAGACCTTTGGCCGATTGACCAAAGGAACCAGGGTAATGGAATTGCGCAATGACAAGAAGACCGAACATATCGATGAATTGATTTTCACCGCCCGCCTGCCGGGAGAATTGGTTGACCAGGAAAGTGAAATCACCGAGCCTCTAAATGGTGAGGGTGAAATTGAAATTGAAATTGAAGGTGAAGGTGAAGGTGAAGGAGAATAAGAGTGATTTCACGGTTTCGCAGGTTCTCCAAGCGTGAGGTTCAAGTCATAGCATCGCTTCATCCACAACGGAGCAGGGTGGTGATACGTTGCAGGAGAATGAGTTGATTTACGACTGGAACGTAATCGACTATGAGATTTCGAGAAATCCTGATAACCACCCGCATGGGGTCTGGTTCGACGATGAGACGCTGCGAGATGGACTGCAGAGCCCAAGTGCTCGCAATCCTTCGATCGAGGAGAAAATCGAATTGTTATCCTACATGGAGAGGCTGGGGATACAGAAGGTCGACCTCGGACTGCCCGGAGCAGGGCCATTCCACCTCAAACACATCGACGCGATGCTTTCACACATCACCGAAAACGATTACCAGATTCGCCCCGGTTGTGCGGTTCGCACGGTGATTGGAGATATCGAGCCCCTGATCGAACTTCAGGCCAAGCACGAGATACAGATTCAGGCCAGTGCATTTCTCGGCACCAGCCCGATTCGTCAATATGCCGAGGGCTGGACCATGGAGCGACTGCTCTCAACCCTGGAAGAGGCGGTCGGATTTGCGGTCGAGAACGATATCCCGGTGATGTTTGTGACCGAGGATACGACGCGAAGCAAGCCCGAGGAGATTAAGGCAATATACACCAGAGCATTCGAATTGGGGGTAGATCGAATCTGCGTCTGCGATACCTGTGGTCACGTCACCCCAAATGGGGTGGATAAATTATTGTCGTTTATCCAAGATGAGGTTATTCCCGACGCTGGAGTACAGCGTCGTCAGATTGAGATTAACTGGCACGGTCATCAAGACCGTGGACTCGGGGTTGCCAACAACCTCGCCGCGGTCGAATCTGGAGCTGACGTGATTCATGGCACCGCACTGGGAGTCGGTGAGCGCGCCGGAAATGCCCCGCTTGACCAGACTCTGGTCAATCTGAAATTGATGGGAGTCATCGATAATGACCTAACCTTACTCGACGAATATGTTCGCAAAGCGCATGATTACATCGAGGTCGCACTACCGCGTAACTATCCTGTTTTCGGACAAGATGCATTTGAGACCGGTACCGGGGTGCATGCATCGGCGGTGATAAAGGCGATGAAAAAGGGCGACCACTGGTTGGCTGACAGGGTTTATTCGGGGGTGCCGGCGCAGGATTTCGGGCTGAAGCAGAAAATCAGAATCGGCCATATGAGCGGCAGGTCGAACATCGTCTGGTGGCTGGAGCAACGCGGCTATGAGGTATCTGACGAACTGGTCTCCCACATGCTTGAAATCGCCAAGAATCAGCCTCGAATGATGGCTGATGAGGAAGTGACCGCAGTGGTTGAGGCATTCACCAACGCGTGATTATTCCTGTTTCTTTTCGCTCGTGCTTGCCGGCGGGTCTGTTTTGGTGGCCGTTTTACCCGTTTTTGTGGTTGGTTTGGCCGCCGGTTTAGTCGTCGTCTTGGCCGCTGGTTTTGCCGCCTTCTTGGCAGGTGTTTTGGTGGTTGACTTGGCGGCTGCTTCAGCGGTCGTTTTTGCGGCCGGTTTGGCCGCTGGTTTTGCCGCCTTCTTGGACGGTGTTTTGGTGGTTGACTTGGCGGCTGCTTCAGTGGTCGTTTTTGCGCCGGAGGTTGAAGCTGTTTTTGCTGATTGTTGCTTGGTTTCCTGAGGTTCCGGGGTCATCGGCATTTTTTGCCGCTTGGGAAGTAACTCACTCTTTTCTCCACCGACATCGTTGTCGTCTTCGTTGCCATCATTATTGCCATTTCCGAGCCACTCAGTACGCCATTCAGCATCGACCGAACCACCTGACCACTCACCCTCAAGTGAGATTTCTGCGATATCCTCCTCGCGCCACACCGGCTCATCCTCTGAGCCGGCGACGATTAAACGGTTTTCCTCATCGCATTGTCCCAATACCAGGTCGAGATGTTTCTCGAGCGGCAGGAAATGGCCGACCGGGGTTCCGGCGGTAACGAAGGGATTCGTCGCGGTGCAGATCAGCAGACCATCTTTCGGAGCGACGATGTCGACCGCCAATCCCGGCGTTCCCGGGTCGGTGATTTTAGCCACCACATCGCCTTTCTGGACCACCGATGAGGGTTCTACATACATGTCCAGAAGCCCACCTTCGCTGGCGCGCAGCCAGGTCGAGCCACTGGCCAGGAGGCGGAATTTAGGACGGGTGGGATTACCGGGAATCACGTGCAGTGTACGCAATACATTGAGAACACCATTCACCGCCACCTGCACCGCTTCTTGGTCGAGGCTGTCGGCACCGCCGCCCTCATAGGTCAGTACTCCTATTCCGTGCTCCATCGCCACCCGGCGAAGACTGCCGCGCGGCGGTTTTGAATCGAGAATCACTTCGATGCCGAAGGCTTTGGCGATGATATTTGAATGGGCATCGGAAAGATAGGTGCGAACCTGAGGCATATTGCTGCGGCCTTTTGCCGCACTGTGTAAATCAACGATATAATCGCTGCCGACTATCAGATCGTTCCATACTCGGTACGCGACCCGGGAGGTGGTGCTACCCTTGGCTCGACCGGGAAATTCGCGATTGAGGTCACGGCCATCGGGGAAGGCCCTCTGCATATTTCGATAACCAGGGATATTGATTATCGGTAGAATTCTGATGACTCCGGCTACGTGTAGCGGGTCTAATGAGCGACCGGGGTCGGTCATCGTCGAGGAGAGTAGGTGTGAGCAGGCGCTTGGTCCGGTCAATTCATCACCGTGAATACCGGCTGTGATTGTAACCGTTGGACCGGGTCGCGCACCGTTTATGACGGTGACTGGAATATTCCAAGGTTCACCCAGATTGGTATCCAGCAATGGAATGTCGAAGGAATTCATCGTTCCCGGCTTGATTCGCTTACGCATCAGGGTGTGTGTCTTCACTCCGGCAGAGCGGTCCCATTCAGCCCTATGCTCAGCCTTGTGGTCCGCCATCGCAGCGCGGATGACCCGGCGGCGCTTGAGCGATAATTCATGCGCCAGACGCACTTTACGCTTCACCGTCTTCTTGGGCTTCCGCTTCGGTGACTTTTTTCTCGGCTTCGGTGACGGGGATGAGGGGGATGAGGGAGGTGATTTCCCCGAATCAAGTTCAATTTCGCGCTCTTTTGAGACCGCTTCATCAGCGGGAGAATCCGAGGGGGGTGCACCCGACTCTTCCTCATCCATGACCTTGCGGATTCCGCTACCAACATGAAGATGACTGAGTATTGATGTCGACGGGTTCATTTTCCTCCACATCCACGGAGTGGATGATGGCAGGAGACGGAGTGCAGAGACAATACGCCCCAAACTCGATTTGTTTTGGTTGTGGGCCGGCCAATGAGGACGGCCTGCAAATCGATTCATATCGCATCGACAACGGCCTTGAATTATATTTTCAGCCGCGCCCAGAGCATCAGGCATTTCCGGGAATGATAAACGGCGGAATCATCGGCTCATTGCTCGATTGTCACGGTAATTGGACCGCGGCAATCGCCCTGATGGAAGCGAGCGGAGATGACGAGCCGCCTTGTACTGTCACCGCTAATTATTACGTCAAATTTCTGCGCCCGACACCGCACGAATCGCGTATTCACATCACCTCTCAGGTGGTCGAGTTGGGGGAAGACCGAGCGAAAATCGAGATGGAATTGAGTGCTGGGGGAAAAGTCTGTGCCGTCGGCAGTGGGTTATTCGTTGCCGTCAAGGAAGGGCATCCGGCCTACCATCGTTGGAATTAGAACACGGGGGTGAGGAAATGGTGCTCAGGGCTGAGACTGACCTCGAGCCGGAAGATGACCTGAAACTCCTGAAAGAGCAAGTCTTTGCGCAGATGCTGTTACTAGGCTACGCTGAAGAAACCATATCCGAACTCGGTGAGATAACCCTCGGTTTCCTGCGTCGAGATGCCACCCAGAGACATGGGGTGACGAGATTTCACCCCGGTATTGACCTGAAAGGTGAACTCGGGCCGAAGAATATTCGCCGAGTCGACCTCCACCGTGAGATATTGGCCGAGGATTGGCGAGATTACGGCGCTTATGTGCTCTATCACGAATATTGTCACTGTTTGGGGTATCCGGGTCATGGCAGGGATTTCCGCGCCTTCGAGAGGTTATGGCGCGACGACCACAGCCAGAAAAAAGGCCGCCAATTCACCGATTATCTACGTCAGAGAAATGCCGTATGGAATTGGATCTGTCCGACCTGCAAGGCGGTTCATGCCCGGCGAAAGCGTGCCAATGGGCGCTACAAATGCCGTAAATGCGATATCATTCTGCTCGACGTCGAGAACTCAAATCTTGCCCAATAGGTCATTGAGCATGTCCTTCTCTTCATCATCCAACTTGCCGTCTTCCAAGGCATCTGCAATTGACGCCAAGTCATTCTTGCTGAGCTTGGCCCTGGAGGCGGCATCGCTGATCAATGCCATCTCATCATCACTTACCTTGCCATCGCGGATAGCGGAGTTGATCGCCGCCCTGGTAGCGACCAATGCAGCCTCTTCATCGGTCATTCCGAGTGCGGCTTGAATCGCTTGTAATTCATCGTGTTCATCGTCGGAGATGATACCATCTTCATAGGCCCGTTCATAAGCCTCAAGCAGGAATTTCTTGTACTGGTCCGAGTGCAGTAAGACATCGCGAATCAAGCCGTAATCGACCGTATCTTGACGCCCGGTGGCTTCGAGTACGGCGATGCTTCGGCGGATCTCCTTGACCGCCATATCCTTCAGACCATGGCCAGCCCAGACCGCACCGATGGCGAATACCGCAGATGAGAACCATTGCATGAATTGGGTGCCATTGGTGCCGGGGTTGAGGAGGAAGTACAATCCGATCATCGCCATCAGTGCACCGGAGAAAATCTCCACCCAGTCATTCAGGTCGGGCTCATCATCGAAAACCGAGAGGCGTGCTTCAACAATCTCGTGGGTCTCGCTGTCCATGGTACCCTATGCGCAGGCTCGCGCCTTTACCTTATCGCCACCGCTATTATGGGAATCCAACCATCGCGTTCATTTTGAACCCCTGCCACGAAGAAGGGCCATGGACGCTGTGCGGGAGGTGGGAGAACTGGACCTCCCCACTGGCTTGACCGAGTTTCTATCCGAGTCTTGGAATATCCGCGAACTCTATCCTCCACAGGCCGAGGCGATGCCCTGCGTGCTAGCGGGAAAAAATACCCTTTTGGCGATTCCGACCGCATCGGGCAAGTCTCTGGTAGCTTATCTGGCGATAATGCAGAAGTTGCTCGTCGATGAGGTCGGCAGTCGGGCGATTTACATCGTCCCTCTGAAGGCTCTCGCCAGTGAGAAATACGAGGAATTGACGCAGTTGGCCGAGCATTTCAACCTCAGAGTAGGTTTGGGAATAGGCGACCGCGATGGTGAGGCGAAAAATGTCGGAAGTAGCGATATCATAGTCTGCACCTCCGAGAAACTCGATTCGCTCATGCGCACCCGGCCCGAACTGATTCACAATGTCAGTATTGTCGTCGCCGACGAATTCCACCTCATCCACGATGGCGACCGCGGACCGACAATGGAAGTGAATCTCGCCCGACTGCGGCACTGGCGGC
This sequence comes from Candidatus Poseidoniales archaeon, assembly GCA_028283345.1. Classification (GTDB taxonomy): domain Archaea; phylum Thermoplasmatota; class Poseidoniia; order Poseidoniales; family Poseidoniaceae; genus UBA60. The sequence continues at coordinate 6,143 of JAPOGE010000058.1, read as the reverse complement.
CGAGCGTGCAGATTATCGCCCTGTCGGCCACGGTGGGAAATTCCGAGGAATTGGCACAATGGCTAGGTGCCGAACTGTTCACTTCCGACTGGCGGCCTGTCACCTTGGAGATGTCGACCATGGTCGAGGGCTGTATCGAGGCACGCAAGCGAATATCAGCCGCCGAGGGGCTCGTGGGAAAGGGCATGCAATTGCCGCCACCTAGGCAATTGGCGGGCCCGAAGAGTGCTCCGACCTGGTGCGCACTGCTCGATACGGTCGAAGCGGAAGGCCAGATCATCGTCTTCGTCTCGACCCGGCGCAGTGCCCAGTCCGAAGCCAGGAAATTGGCGAAGAGATTGCACAAATACCTCGAGCGAGAAGACCCTGAACGACTCAAAGGCCTGGCGGCCCTGGCCGAGAAAATCTCCGGCCAAAGCGATTCTAGCATGGGTGATGTGCTGATATCATCGATTCGCGGCGGGGTTGCCTTCCACCATGCTGGTCTTACCTCCAAGCAGAGAAAACTGGTCGAGAGTGGCTTCAAACGGGGCTTGATCGCGGCGATAATCGCCACTCCGACCCTGGCCTCCGGCATCAACCTGCCAGCTCGCAGAGTGCTGTTGCGCGACCTCAAGCGCTGGGACGGTGGCATGAGTCGTTGGCTCTCGGTGATGGAAGTGCAACAGATGCTCGGGCGGGCTGGGCGACCTCGTTATGACACCATCGGTGAGGCGTGGTTGCTGTGCAAGGGCTCCTCCCCTCTCGAAGAAGCCGACCTGGTCGCTGAGAGATATATCGAGGGAAAACCCGAGAAGGTCATCTCAAAATTGGCCGCCGACCCGCCGATGCGGGTTCACCTGCTGGCCGGCATCGCCACCGGTGGGCTGAATTCACGTCAAGCGATTCGCTCCTTCTTTGCCTCGACATTTCTCGGCCATACCCAGCCACGCCAGGTGCTCGAGGAACGCATCGACAACATGCTGGCGTGGTTGGTCGAAGAAGGATTCATCATTCGTTCCGGCGTCGATGAGAAACTTGCGCAAGAATTTGAAAAATTGGCTGAGGCCGAGGCCGCCGAAAAAATCTCTGCGGCTGCAAGTGGTGGCCCAGGGGTTTCCGGACAAACAGGTTCAGCGGACTCTGTGGGAGAACAGAACTGGGATGATGAGATCCCGGCCTGGGTAACCACGGCAAAATCGACCACCGGTGTAGACTTCCAGAGTGGTGCGGCCGTTGCTGGCGGTGCGTCCGTTGCTGACGGTGCGTCCGGTGCTACCGGTTCAACCGGTGCGACGACCGATTCAGCCGCCGCGGCCCGAGAGGTCGCTGCGAGCCGCCGAGCGACCAAGAGACAACCACATCTGGGATTCCGTCGCGCCGATGACCTCGAACTCAATCTCCCGATACAGGTCAGGACTGTGGATGAGCCGGCGATGACCTATCAGGCGACCGGCTTCGGTAATCGCGCTTCACAACTCTACATCGACCCTCTCTCAGCCGCCACTCTGCGCACCGGGTTACGCCGAGCAGTGCGGCGAATCGGTCGCCGTGATGAAGGACAGAAGGTGACCGATTTCGGATTGATATTCCTGGCCGCCTCAACCCCGGATTTCGTCGGATTCTGGGCTCGCGATTCGGAACGCGATGCACTCCACATGAAGGGTAGTACCGAGGAAGAGGGGATTCTCGATGAGATAATCCTCGAAGACCGTTATCTGGGGACGGTCAAGTCTAGTTGGGTCCTGGAGATGTGGAGTGAGGAGAGCCCCTCCAGAGAGATTGAGCAAAAGTTGGGAATCACCCCTGGGGATCTGCGCCACCGTATCGAGTTGATGGAATGGTTACTCTACTCAGCCCGAGAACTGGTCGACATAGACGATATCTTCCTCGAGGAACACCGCCCTCTGATTACCGAATTGATGCAGATGATTGACGTACTGCGCAATCGGATTCGCCATGGTTGTCGCGCCGACCTGCTAGATCTGGTACGGATGAAAAATATCGGCAGGACACGCGCCAGAACTCTGCAGGAATTCGGGGTGCAAACTCCAAAGGACCTGCTCGAACTGAATGAGCGAGACCTTGCGCGCCTGTCCTCACTGCGCGCCTGGGGCCCGATTCTGGTCGATAGAATCATCACCAATGTCCGCCAAGTTCTCGGAAAAACCGAAATTTCTCAAAAGAAGAGACGTGATGATGACCAGCCATTACCGGGCGAGCGCAAGGATTGATGTGAACACCCGAGCCAGCGGTCAGGGTGAGATAAGGGTCCGGGCGAGATAAGGGTCCGGGCGAACTGTGGGCTGGGCGAACTGTGGGCTGGGCGAACTGTGGGCTGGGCGAACTGTGGGCTGGGCGAGCGTGTGGATTGATGAATGGAACACCGTGCGGTGGGCATGGGCGGTCAACCGACATTTCCGGCTTGGTCGATAGAATTCTCTGCGCCCATCGCCGACAGCGGAGGATTCATCACCGCCTTTCTCAAGGCTAGATTCGATGATAGTTGGTTATTACTTACCAGCACTGCGGTCGCCGGAAATCGACAGTTATGGTCGGCGTGGCTGGCTTTACGGCAGAGGGCGAGAAATGATTCGATGCGCAGTGTCGGCCAAGACGGGGAATTTCTGCGCTTGATTGCCGGCACCCATCATATCTCGCAGGGATTTCGCCGTGCTGGATTATGTGATGGAGACGAGGGTGCGTGGCTGGTTCACCTGCCATCTGCTGATACTGAAGAGGTCGATGTACTTCCCGAACTCGATTTGGCTATGTTAGAACAACGGGCTCAGAAAATCGCCGTAGATTGTGGATTCACCCTAACCGATGCCAAGCCACAACCAACCGCCGCCGGCTTGGTCCGACTGGGAGTTTTTGTCGAAGGAGACCCGGTTCTAGCGGAACTCACCGGCAAGGCAGAAGATGGCGATGCAGAGGAGGAGGCCAATGGTGGCTCAGCAGAAGTGAGTGGTTTTGGTGAGGCAGCCGAGGGGGGCCATGGTGGGGTGGAAAGGGATATCCGTGAGGAAATTCTTCTCGAGGACTTTTTCATCGGCCATATCCACACCTCAGATCTCCACGGCTAGAAAATTAATGCGAGGGTCTAAGACCCTCCCCCGACAAGCGGTATCATGGTGGTTGCCAGCCGGCGCAGAAGCGAGGCTCTGCTCGTCCGGGGTCGGCTGCTCGATGAGACCGAGGTAAACAAATGGCTGGAGGATGCTACCAATGCCGGTGCAACCTATGCCGAAGTTCGACTGGTCGCCAATCAGAATTGCGCCATCACCGTGCGTGACGGTGAATTGCGCCGCGCTATTCCCGGCCAAGACCTCGGAGCGACTCTGCGGGTCTTGGCCGATGGCGCCTGGGGGGTTCACTCGACCTCGGATATCGCTAACCTCGGTTTAGCGGTAGAGCAGACCGTCTCTCTGGCCAAACAGGTGGCAAGCCGCCGCAGCAGCGGCGAAAAACCGGTTGAGTTGGCCGAAATCCCCATCAAACAGGATACGATGCACTGGGCGCCAAAACGCGATAACCGTGATGTCGATCTCGATGAGAAACTGCAACTCCTGACCGATTTGGATTCTGCCATCCGCACCGATGAGCGCATCGTCTCGACCATCACAGGATATTCTGATGAACATATCCACACCGAATTGATAACCAGCGAAGGTACCGACCGCACTTGGTCATTCCAGAGAACCGTCGCCAATGCGGTCATCACCGCCCGCGAAGATGGTGAAGTCGCTTCGTATCGCTGTAGAATCGGCGGTGGTGGCGGTTTCGAGGCAGTCGATGCAACCGATATCGAGGCCCTGGGGAGGAAGTGTTCGGAATCGGTATTGCGAATCCTCTCGGCCGAGCGCGCACCATCCGGACGTACCACACTGGTAGCCGATTCCGACCTGACCGGGGTCTACATCCACGAGGCGCTCGGGCATCCGTGCGAGGCCGACCTGGTCGCCGCAGGAGACTCCTGTCTGGAGGGTAAACTGGGTCATAAAATCGGCTCTGACATCGTCAGTGTCATCGATGACCCGACCATGCGCATGGGCTACGGTGCCTATCCTATAGATGACGAGGGCGTAGATACCAGAGTCAAGAACCTGATTGTTGACGGGGTTCTGCGGGAGTATCTGAACAACCGTGAGACCGCGGCGAGATATTCCCTCACCCCCAATGGTGGCGCCCGCGCCCAGGATGGTCTGCACCACCCGTTGGTGAGGATGTCCAACACCCTGATCCTCGGTGGAAAACACCGCGACCTCGATGAACTTCTCGAGGATGTCACCGATGGAGTCTACGCCTGTGGCTCCAGAGGTGGACAGGTCGATACCGGCAGGGGTTCATTCCAATTCGCCGCCCAAGAGGCTTGGAAAATCGAGAATGGTGAATTAACCACTCCCCTCAAGGATGTCAGCGTCTCCGGGATGACGCTGGAGATACTCGCCAATGTCGATGGCCTGTGCAAACAGGGAGGACTGGCCAGCCCGGGTTACTGTGGCAAGGGCCAGATTGTCCCGGTAGGCGATGGCGGCCCCAATATGCGCATCCGCAATGCTCTGGTCGGATGAGGTGAAACCATGGGAATCATGCCTGACGATGCGGTCGAGCGCCTGCTTGAAGGTTGCCGAACGCTGGGTAAATTCGCCGAGGCCGCAGGCGCCCCGCAATGGGAGGTCGTCGCCGGACAGAGTTATGGACTCCAAGTTGAGATTGAGCGCGGCAAAGTAGCGTTGGCCGCCGGTGGCGGCGAAGGTGGCTATGGAATCCGCATCGTCGAGGACGGCAGGTACGGTTACGCCTATCTCGGCCGGCCCGAGGATGGTGAATCGGCGGTCGATCAGGCAATTGCAATCGCTAGGCGCTCACCCAGAATCGACGGTTTCTCACTGCAGGCCGATAACGGCTCGACCACCGTTGATGGGATGTTTGATTCCGCCGTGGATGCGATGACTGCAAGCGAATTATTGGCGGCGGCTGACGACCTGCTGACAATAACCGCGGGACTGGAAGAATCTGCAGTGCTGACAGGTGGCGGGGTTGGAGTCGGTATTTCAGCCGGTACCATTCTGACCAGTGAGGGTATCGAAGACAGCGGCATCGAGTCGAGCTACTCGATGAGCGCACAGATTACCATCGATGCGGATGACCTGTTGACCAGCGGCTGGAATGGCCTTTCGTTGCGACGGGTGATAACCTCGCCTGATGAGATAATCGAGGAGGCGATGTGGTGGACCAAGCAGACCCGCAATCAGACCAATGGCGGGGAGGTTGGAGATGCTCCGGTGATTCTCACAGATTCAGCCCTCGGCGGCTTATTTGCCACCATCATTCCTCAGGCCACCTTGGGGGATAGACAGGCGAGAGGGGAGTCGTTCTGGGCCGGAAAAACCGGCGAGGTCGTTCTAGAAGGACATCTGTCTCTGGTGGATGATCGGACCATGGCAGGAGGCGATGACTCGGGTGGAAGGGACTCTGAAGGAAAAGCCACCCAGAAGAATACCATCGTCGAGAACGGGGTACTGAAAACCGCCCTATGGGCGAGTCGAGATGCCGCAGAGCAGGTGTCACTGGGAAATGTCGATGCGGCGCAGAGCACAGCTTCGGCAACTCGAGAATCCTATGAAGGGCCTCCTTACCCTAGCGCCGGAAACCTTACCCTTTCCTCCAGCGAAAAATGTTTATCGCGTGATGAACTCATTGTCGAAATCGGCGACGGATTTCTCATCGGGTCGCTCATGGGTGCCCATACTGCTAACCCGACCAGTGGTGATTTCTCGGTCACCAGCAGTCATATCCTGAAAATCGAGAATGGCGAAATCGTCGGCGCACTGAAGCAGGCCGGAATCTCGGGAAATCTGCCGCGCTCTCTGGCCACCGGCGTGACCTTGGGTGATAAGCCACTGCCGCATGGGGGTTGGAGTGGCGGTTCGGTCTACGTTCCCGACACCTTGTTGAGAGACGGTGTCCGAGTAAATCCCGCATGACCTAAAGTCATTGCACGCTAAAAGAACAACTGCGGACTTGAGCAGAGGGTACCCTCTGCTCAAGATAAGTTAGGGATTTGTTGGGGAACGATGTTACAGGGGTTGACGGTTTGGGTTTGGTCGGTCATTCGGGGCGGTCGAAGTCTTTGTCACCGAGCACATCACTTGACACTG
>JAPOGE010000057.1 GCA_028283345.1 Candidatus Poseidoniales archaeon | reverse complement strand
CTATTGCCCGATAATCTCAGGGTCGGGTGGCTGGAAAAAATCATCCAATCTAATCCCGACGCGGCGATGGCCGAGAATGTCGCCCGAGAATTGCGAAGAATCGGCCATGAGGGCGAAGGTGAGAGGATTTGAGTTTGGTCGGCCGAATCAGATTCTGAAGTGCTATTTGCCAATATATCAGAGCGCATGGCCTGAACACACCGTTGATGAATAAGGACGGGTTCGGGAAATCATGAGCGATGCCGCAGCCACTGACGAGGCCCTGCAGGCACCGGTCAAGACGCTGGAGGCGGCCGAGGAGATTCTGCGCGGGCGCGAACTCGACCGCATCCTGGGATATATCCGGATGAAGATGGATGTGGCGCTGGCGGCCAATGGCGAATTATCCTCTATTCGCACCCAGATGGTGCAGATGGGTTCCTTCCTGATCGTCGCTCTGGTCATCGGCACCGGCGGTGTGCAGGTCATCCTCGGCTGGGATTCTCAGCCGTTCGCCATCGCTGTGGCCAGCGCCCTGATGGTGATGCTGGTAGTCTCCAGTATCACCCGCACCAGTGCGGCCTATACCGACATCGTGATGGATGAGTTCCACGCCCTCGAGACGGTCTATTCACTGATTGTGTGGGAGGGCGTCGACGACTTGGCGGCGTTGGCCAAGGAGATAATCTCGGTCGAGCACTCGACCCGCGCCCGCATCGATGCCCAGAACCGCAAGCACCGCTTACTGACCGGCACCATCCTGCACTCGATGATTCATTTCGAGCGGCACAGCCCCTTTGATGACGACATCAGTACCTCAAAGCATGAGTTGCCGCTCACCAAGGCCGATGGTCACCGGGGTTCCAATTAACCTAATTGGAGTATCCTCATTGGGGTATCCTCATTATGGGTATCCTCAGTGAGCCTTGAACCAACCCCTGACAGAGGTTCTTCAGTAGGAAATAATTCCGAATTCAAATAATCGGGCAGAAGTTGAATCCGTCCCCTCATGAAGCCTAGAATTAATTCCCGCATGACGCCTCGAATTAATGTTGTGGTTAACATTGAGCGGAAACATTTCCGAGGGGTTTTTTTCGTGGGGATTGGCGACTTACTGACTTCAAGTATTACTTATTGGCATTCCAATAATGATATATCTTAAACACGTTGTGGCGTGGCCGGAGAGATAATGATATTGAGAAATATTTTCCTGACCTGCGCGATGACATCGATAATGCTGATGGCTGTATTCAGCCCGTTAGCGATGACTGAAAATGAACTGATTGAAATTACCGATACAGCACCGGTTGCAGCGAACAACGTGAAGATTGGCTTGCTTTCACCGCAGACCGGCCCGATTGCCGTATACGCTGCTGGATTTGAAGACGCGGCTGCGGTGGCAATCGACCAGTTGAATCTGAAAGACCCGACCAACTGGGCTTTTGAATTGGTCGTCGCCGACTCTGGATGCGATGGTACGACCGCCGCTACCAGCGCTCAAGCGCTGATTGATGCTGGCGTCTCCGGAATCGCTGGAGCCGCGTGCTCCGGAGGAACACTGGGCGCTATTGCTGTCGCCAAGGAAGCCTTCATCCCGATGGTCTCCTATGCTTCCACCTCCCCTGCGATCTCGACCGCTGACGATGATGGCTACCTATGGCGAGTGGTTCCAAGCGATGCCCTCCAAGCACTGGCATTGGCCGATGTTGTAATGGATGATTCGGATGGAGAAATCGGTGTGCTCTACATGACCAATGATTACGGTAGTGGATTGGCCGACAACTTCGATGAGGCCTTCAACGGTAACGCCACTCTCTGTGCAAAGATTGGTTATGCCGAAGACGCAACCGACTTCGCCTCAACCATTGAAAGTCTAGCTGTTTCCGACTGTGATGGAGTCCTATTGGTTTCCTATGCAACCGATGGTGCAGCCATCATGGAAGAGATGGCTCTCCAAGGACTTGACATGCTCGTCTACGGTGCTGACGGCGTTGCCGATGCTGCATTTTTCACCGCATTCAGTGATGCTTCAGCGGCCGATGGGCTGATTGCCACCAGACCTGGTGCTGCAGGCGGCTCTGCTGCTGCTGTCGCCTTTACAACCGCCTACGAAGATGCCGGTGGTAACTCAAGTATGATCTACACCGCCGAGACATTCGATGCGGTGATGATTCTCGGTGAGGCGGTAATATTGGCTAACAGCTCCTCTGGAGCAGACGTGAACTCAGCTCTGGCTACAGTTGGTGATGGATATGAGGGTGCCTCCGGGACTCACACCTTCGATGCCAACGGCGATGTCGCCGGCAGTGGATATGAAATCTGTTATTTCGACAGCGGTGATATGGAATGTGATTACCGCTGGGATGTGGGAATGGGAATCTGGGATGGCGAAGTTATCGAGTTGACCATCGGTCTACTATCACCTCAGACTGGGGCCATTGCAGTTTATTCATCCGGCTTTGAGATCGCAGCCGCGGTTGCGGTCAAGATGTACAATGCAAAAGACAATTACAATGTTACACTGATTGTAGCCGACTCTGGCTGTGATGGAACCACCGCAGCCACAAGCGCTCAATCATTGATTGATGCCGGCGCCACTGTCATCGTCGGTGCGGCGTGCTCAGGTGCTACTCTCGGTGCTATTGCGGTGGCGAAGGAAGCCCATGTTCCGATGATTTCCTACGCCTCGACCTCACCAGCAATTACCACCGCTGATGATGATGGCCACTTGTTCCGTGTGGTACCATCCGATGACCTTCAGGCTCGTGCCTTGGCCGATGCGGTTACCGCCTCCAACTACACCAGCCCGGCTGTGATCTACATGACCAATGATTACGGCAGCGGACTTGCCGATTTCTTCAACTTGAGTTTCTCCGGTGATGTCTGCTCGATGATTGGATATGACCAAGCCGCAACCGACTTCGCCTCGACCGTCGAGAGTGTCGCCGCGGCCGGATGTGACTCTGTGGTGTTGATTTCCTATGCTACCGATGGTGCTGCCATCCTTGAGGAGATTGCTACTCAGAGCCTTGAGCTCGGACTGTTCGGTGCTGATGGTGTTGCAGATGGTAATTTCGCCACTGAATTCAGTGATGTTACGGCCCTAGGTGGGCTGATTGCAACCAAGCCACGCTCCGGTGGTGGTGATGCAGAAATGGCAGCAATCTTCGCGGTAATGTATGCTGCAGCCGGTGGCAATGCCAGCGGTATCTACACCGCTGAGACCTTCGATGCCACAGTTGCGGCGATTGCTCTCGCAACCGCTCTAGACGCTGGTCTGCCATTGAATTTGGCCGTTGCAATGCTTACACAAGACCCGATTGTTGGTGCTTCAGGAACCCATGTCTTCGATGCTAACGGGGATGTTGGTGGCAATGGTTACGATGTATGTTCCTTCGCTGTCGATGGTACCTTCACCTGTGCAGGAACCTGGATTGCTGGTGTACTGGACGCGACTCTACCGCAGAAGCCGGCCCCGACCACAGACGATACCAAAGACGAAACTCTCAACGATACCAAAGACGATATCAAGGAAGAAGACGCTGGCGGTCTGCCAGGATTCACTTCCATCCTCGCCATCACCTCGATGCTCGGGGCGGCGATGGTTGCTATCCGACGCCGAGACTGAATCTTTACTGATTCAAGGCTGAAACAGGCCACCGACCTGGTTGGTGGTCGAGGTTGCGCGGCGGCGGGCTGTGCCCGTCACCGTGCTCTCCTCGCTCATCGAATTCAGTTGCAGTAACTGCAAAGACTTGATGTGTGATTCATCTTACCCCAACCGAGGAATGTTAGGTGGAGGCCAGATTATTCCTTGAAAAAATGGCGGCAACCACATCATACCAACGCAGGCTTTCAATCTCGCTGTTGCTCCTCTTTGATGCGTGGCTCGGGCTTAGACACGGCTGGGGGCTGGTTGCCCTTCTGCCAGAGATGACAGGTGAATATGCCAAACTCAACGACCTCTACTGGATGGCCCAAGGTATCGAATTCATCGCCGCAGGATTAGTGATAATCCACACGATAGGAAAAAACCTTGAAGGCCGTCTTGGCACCTTCCTGCGATTATCCTCTCCTCTGCTGATCATCGCGTTGCTCGGCTGGTGCATCGAGGTATTGATGCTGGGAATGGGCAAGCAGGCGTCGGTTTCATTCAACCTCGCAAGTCATGGTTTCACCGGACTGGTATGGGCGGCGACCTATCTTGCGATAGCCGCTGGATTGACCCTGACCTACCGGGTCCAGCGGTACGGAAACTTCGCCCAATCCGAATACCTCGTATTCGGTTCTTACATCGCCCTTTCGATGATGTGGTCGGAGAGATTCTGGCCGGGGGTTGATGCAGCCAAGGATGGTGTGCTGGATTGGGAACTTCTACTATGGGCTTGCTTCGCCGGCTTTGTCCTCACCGGATTGCTCGGGGCAATCATCGATCTGGCTATCATGCGCCGCTTCAGGAGGACCGGAGCCTCACCGCGGGTGATGATGATCGCATCACTAGGTGTTGCGATGATGTTGCGGGCCAGTCTATACCTTCGCTATGGTTCCTCGACTGAATTATTCGTCCCCGACCGAGATTGGCGTCTGACAACCTCAAAATGGGAGGTTGACACCTTTGTTCACACCTTCACCTTCGGTGTCAGGGAGGCAATTCCATTCCACGAGGAAGCTGAGAGGGTCTTCGGCCTGGCCTGGTATAAGGCCGCTTTGATAATCGGCGTATTCGGCTCGGTAATCGCCCTACTGATGATGATGAACGGTACCAGATTGGGGCGAAAGATGCGTGCCGTCGCTGATAATCCCGACCTTGCTTCGGCTTCTGGAATCAATGTTGAAAAGGTGCATTTCACCTCCTCTTTCCTATCCGCCGGGCTCTCGGGTTTCGGCGGGGTTCTTTTTGCCATGACCACCAGAATGAATCCAGAGGTAGGCCTGACCATCCTTCTACCGGCATTTGCGGTTATCGTTATGGGAACCATAGGTTCGGTGCGGGGGGCGGTATTCGCGGCCCTGATTGTCGGGATGGTGCGTTCACTGTCCCAACCGGTACTGGTCGCTCTCGGAAAGCCACTTGAAAGGCCTACCATCTCAGGGATGGATGAAGTAATGCCCTACGTCTTCCTATTGGCGGTGCTGATGCTGATGCCCAAAGGTCTTGGGGACGCGGCGCAGAAATGGCGAATTGAGCGGCTGAGAAAACGGATTGAATCTAATGTGGTGCCACGGTCGGCGCGCCTGCCATTCGACCCTCACCGTGGCAAAGAGATTCTAAAGCGTCCGATTCGGGTGATTGAGGATTTGTTCGATCAGGCGATGAGACCCGTCAACTGGACGACCGACAAGATTGCTGTGGGGGTTGCGGTCGCTAAGAAAAAAGTTGAGCCCTCTCTGAAGCGGTTGGATGGGTTGAGAACAGATGTCGTTGAGACTGCTCGGTCGAGATTCCATGGCGAAACCATCACCGGGTTGGAGAAACTGGAATCTACTGGGAGGCCGCCGGGAACATTCCTCCTCTGCTGTTTGATTCCACCTACATTATTCGTTTTCCTTGGCAGTTGGCTATGGGCGCTCTCACTATCCCTGCCGATTCTATGGTTTGGAATCATCAGTCCGACCTCTTGGTGGAGGAGTAAGGTTACCAGAGGGCGAGAGGCGCACGTTGGTTCATGGTTGACCTTCATCTTGCTGGTTGTCTTGATGACGGCACTGGCTTGGGCGATTCCATCGGTCGATGAACGTACCAAATGGATGGGAATGGCTAGGACCCTAACCCTATTGAGCATCTTCGGAATCCTCGCATTATCTCTTAATCTTCATACCGGATATACGGGAATGACCAACTTCGGAGTAATCTTCTTCGCCAGCATCGGCGCCATCACCGTCGGTCTGATGAGCGCGGGTTATGGCTGGTACTGGTGGCAAGGACTGCTGCTGACGATACCTATTGCATTACTTATCGGCTGGTGTTTGGCCTATCCGACCGCTGACCTGCGCATGGATTACTTCGCCATCGTCACCATCTCTCTCGGGGAGATTGTTCGCATTGCCTTGGCTTCTGAACCTTTGCTGAGGGCAGGAACCAATACCTCGGCGATAGGGATTTCTCGATATGAATTACCGTTTGAGCCATGGTGGGATGAGACCGGTGCGGCTTGGTTCGGCGAACTCCTCGGCTTCGGCGAGCCGGCACCATATCAGATGATGATAGGCCTATTTGCACTGACCTGCCTGATATTGGTCTGGGGATTGATCTCATTGATGTTGCGCTCGCCGTGGGGGAGAATCCTGCGAGCGATTCGAGAAGACGAGGAAGTCACCCAGCATCATGGCCATGATGTGTTCAAATTGAAAGCAGGTTCACTTGCAATCGGAGCGGCAATCGCCGCTCTAGGTGGAGCGCTATGGGCCTGGCTGAATGCTGGGATATTTCCCAGTTTCATGAAACCGGTCAACTCGACTTTTCTCATCTGGGCCGCATTCATCGTCGGTGGCCGTGCCTCAAATAAGGGGATGGTGGTCGGGGCATTCTTAATCGTCTTGATGAATATGCTCTTCACCGCATTCTCAACCGCCCAGAACGATGTCGACCACAGTCTCTATTTCATCGTCGAGTGGCTTAACAGCAGTCTCGAGTGGATAATTGCCGACCTTATTCCGGACCTGTTCGCCAGTGACCGAGCCATCGATGAGGCATTCCTCGGCAAACCCATCACCGCCATCCTGGCATATGTGAAACTGCTATTGGTGGGATTGATAATCGTCATCACTCTGCTGGTTGCACCGAAAGGATTGCTGCCCGAGATTCCTTATCGGCCGAAGCCGGAAGTGGTAGAAATCGGAGGTGGGGAATCTGAGTGAACTCGCGCTCAAGTTGACCGGCTTGGTCAAACACTTTGGTGGCATCAAGGCAGTAGATGGAATTGACTTCGAGGTCAGCCGCGGTGAATTCGTCGGCCTGATAGGCCCAAATGGTTGTGGTAAGTCTACCACTTTCAACGCCATCTCGGGTCTGCTGGAAAAATCAGCGGGACAGGTCGAGGTCTTCGGCCAATCAACCGAGGGTATGAAGCCGCACCAAATCCATGCTCTCGGACTATCCAGAACCTTTCAGAACACCCGCTTATGGCAGGAAATGACGGTAATTGAGAATCTATTGTTGCCGCCACGCAATCAAGTGGGGGCGACCCCACTGACATCGATTCTCAATACTTTACAACCTCGCCACGAAAAGGCGAGGTTAGCCAAGGCCTGGAAGGTTCTTGAGACCCTTGAAATCACCCATATCGCCCATCTGCTCGCCGGCGAATTATCCGGCGGTCAGTCAAAACTGGTCGACATCGGCAGGGCTTTGATGGGTGAGCCTGAACTTCTACTGCTGGATGAGCCGGTCGCTGGAGTGGCGGGGCCGCTTGCAGATTCGATTTTCAGGCACCTTCGCAGACTTGTCGACGAGACCGGCATCACCGTACTGATTATCGAGCACAACATGAATTTCATCCTGCGCAAGGGCGTCGATCGAGTTGTGGTGATGAATGAGGGAAAGGTCCTGATGTCGGGAACACCCGATGAGGTGAGGGGTAATGAGGCGGTGGTGCAAGCCTACCTCGGCGGGGCTGGAATAGAACACGAGTTGCCAGAATCTGAGGAGTTCGAGGAGATTGGAGAAACCATTCGCCACAAGCGTCCGCTCGATATCAAACGAGGCGTGGCCGGTGCACTTCTCCTCGCCCTCTCGATGTGGATTCCTAATCTTGGTTGGATTACCACCGGGGGAATCCTGCTCGGAAGTTCGGACTTCCTCTCGGAATTGTCGGCGCACACATTGGCGGCTGGTGTAGATGACATGTGGGCCGGTCTGCATATGCTCATACTGTTGTTGTATTCTCTATCACAACCGATTATTCTGTTCTCACTGATATGGTGCATGTCGCAAGGTCATAGCCTCGATGATGACGCTGAGAACATCATGCTGATGAGTATGATTCTCATTATCTCAGGCATCATGTTGCGCTTGTTCAATGGGGTTACTGAACACGAAATACCATTTGGCGCATTCGTCGCCTTGGTGGCTGGAGCGGTGATGTATTTCGATATTCCGACATTAGACGATGATGGTGAGGAAGAATGAGTGACAGGGTACTAGAGGTCAGGGGTCTGAAGGCCGGATATGGTGCCATTCGCATCCTGCACGGCATCGACCTCCATGTTGACAGGGGTGAATTCGTCACCATCATCGGGCCAAACGGCTGCGGCAAATCCACCTTCATCAAGGCGATTTTCGGTCTTGCGACCCATCATCGGGGTGAGGTGAGACACGATGGGCAATCCGTTACCGGTTGGCGCACCGACCGCTTGGTCAATCGCGGCATCTCATATGTTCCGCAGAGAGACAATGTGTTTCCCGGCCTTTCGGTACTCGAGAATATCGAGATGGGAGGGTTGAAACTATCCTCTAATGAACTCGACGAAAGAATTGACGGTGCCTTTCGAATGTTTCCCGATCTGATACCTCGCACCAACGACCTTGCGGCCTCATTATCAGGTGGTGAGAGACAGATGCTCGCCATCTCGAGAGCCTTGATATCTAAACCGCAGTTCCTTCTGCTCGATGAGCCGACCGCGGCGCTTTCCCCGCTCTATCAACAACAGATCATTCAGAGAATCGACAATCTTCGTAACGAGGGGATTACCATCCTGCTAGTCGAGCAGAATGCTAGGCTGGCGCTGAAACAATCCGACCGCGCCTACATCTTCGCAGGAGGGGAGGTCGTCCACACCGGGCCGGCACATGAAGTCCTCGACAATCCTGAGCTCGGGGAATACTTCCTCGGTGTGGTACACGATGTTGAATCATAACACCCGCAACGATGTCATGGTCGAGATGGCTATTTTCACAATCAGTTCTGGGGGGAGGGGAAACGTCGTCGAGGGTGGATTCCACCTCATTTGTCGTCTTGGCGACGCGGTGCTCTGCTGGCGACAATTCCAGCCGCTACGGCAGCTGCAATAACCGGTAGGAAGGTGAAACCCGGAGTGGATTCGGCGCTGGTTGAGGCATCGGGGTCGAACACCTTGATGCTACCCTTCATACCCGCCGCGGCATGCGGCTCGCAGATGTAGAAGAACGTGCCAACGTTGTCAAATGTCACGTTGAAGTCGACGGTTGCAGAGGCATCGCCACTGCGCCAGCCCTGACCGTCATATTCGTTCGCTTCAGCAGAGGAGGATTGTGCGACGTTGTGATCCATACTGGTGTTACTCCAATGGAAATACACGGTATCGCCCTTGTTTATCGACAGGTCAGCGGGGGTGAAGACCGCATCACTGCCAGTGACCGTCACCTCATGGGTGGTGGGTTGTGTAGTTCCTTCTTCCTGTGCGGTGGCCGGGGTCGCCAGCGAGGCCACTGTCAGCAATAGGGCACATAGTGCGAGGGCGGTCAGGATTGGTTTTTTCATTTTCACATCACCTCTGGGTATCACCCGCTGTGCGAGCGTTAAGGTAATCTTTTCCCGAACAGCCTCTGCGGGCTTATTATCGGGTCAGGGCAGTGTAGAGGAAGGGCAGTGAGACATCCATCCGATAGTCGATGCTTGAATGGGTATCGTCGAATTCCTCATGGGTGTGTTCGATTCCCAGTTCAGCCAGACGGTCAGCCAATTGCCGGGTCCCATAGTGGATATGGTACTGGTCTTTAGCCCCACAGTCGAGGAAAATCCCCCGCAATTTTCGCAGGTTTGCCTGAACCTCCTCGCGCTCGACCATCACCACCGGGTCCCAGGCCAACCACCTGCTCCAGGCCGCCATATCCATTTCACAGGTGCGCAGATCGACCGGGAGAGAAACCCCCTTCGGGTTGGCCGGGTCGGGGTCGTAGGAGGCACCCATCGCCAGAGTCATCAGGGTGTGGAAATCTTCGCCCTTGACCTTCTTTCCCTCATCGATATGCTTGAGGAAACCGGAGAAACCACCGTGCTTCTCCAATGCTGTGACCGCCTTGGGAAAATCTCCCATGAACAGTCGGTCCCAGCCCATATCGCCCGAGTGCACCGCAATCGCTCCCCAGACATCAGCGTACAACATGCCGTGGGCAATCGCCCCATAGCCGCCGCTTGATTTACCGAAGACGCCGCGCCTGGCTTGACTGCCACCGACCGGGAAAGCCGTCTCGATGGCTGGGATCATCTCCTCGACCAGAAAGGTCGCCCAATTACCGGTTGCCTCACTATCGATGTATTGGTTACCCCCCAGGCTGGTGAAACAGTCGGGAAAAGCCATCGCAACCGGCCCCATCTCACCCTCGTCGACCAAGCGCTCGAGGCGTTGTGGCAGTGATTCAGCGAAGGGTTTCCAGTTGGTGTGCGCCGGTCCTGAGCCGGTGAAGCCGACCAGGTCGACCAAGAGCGGTAGGTCATCCATCTCCTGCCATCCCTTGGGCAGGTAGACCTCGACGGTGCGAGTGGTGGGGTCGCCGCACAGGTTTCCCTTCAGCGCCGCGGAATCAATGCTCAGAGTGTGGATTTCTCCGGAAATGGCCTGAAACGGATGTGAGGGCATAACCTAGCCTTGCACCTGCCGTCCATATTCATTGGCCCTTGGGTGTGAATATCCGACTGGGAACGGTGATGAGGTAGAGAGGAAAATGTTCGCAACTCATTCAGCCTTGCAGTTATACGCTGGGACACAATCCCAAACCATGGCGGCAGCGACGCGCACCAATGCCATTCTCGCCATCGTTTTGGCGGCATTGGTGACCTCGGGCTCATGGGTCGCTTATACCAGATTGAGTGACCGCGCCGAGATAATCTGCGACGACGGCGAGGAATTGGTTGCTGGCGAGTGCGTTGCCGTGGATGATTCCGACAATCCGTTAAATGGTGAGAGTGGCACCCATTCGCAGTCGGATTGTACTGTGAGTGAGGTTTGGCGAGATGAAGAATGCCAGCCTATGCAGGCTCCGAGCAACCTCAGTTATGGCGATAATGAACTCACTTTCATGCCCGGCCAAATACCGCACGGCGGCATCTCGCCGTCGTTCTCCGGCGATGCACCCGACCAATGGATGGCGACTCCGGGCCTGCCCGAGGGGATGACCCTCGACAATGCCAGCGGCGAGATATTCGGTCGACCGGCTGACGAGATGACGCCACAGAATCACACCATCATCGCCTCGAATCACGCTGGTTCGACAACTGTGAATCTCACCATCTCCTCACAACCTCTGCCACCGATATTCCAATTGGAAGACCCTGCAATATTACTGATTCTAGGGTTCGAAGTCGACCTGGAACCTCCCGGCATCCAGTCTGGCAGTGCCGATACATGGTCGGCAGAGCCGCCCTTGCCGGTAGGTCTGACCTTGGGTGCGGATGGTGGAATTGATGGCACCCCGGTTGCGATGGGAGTGACAACGCATACGATTAGCGGCGCCAACTGGGCTGGAGCGTGGACGCAGAACCTGACCATCACCATCGTCGAGCAATCGCCATCTGGAGCGTTCTACCAAGGCAACCCCTTCGTCTTCCGCCTCGGCAATGATGTCGACCTTCAGCCGATGATTGCCAGCGGCGGTAATCCTACCTCTTGGGCGATTTTCCCAGCCGTGCCAGAGGGCTTGGTGTTCAACACCTCAACCGGCCAGATATCCGGTACTCCGGCCGTACTCTATGAGGAGACCATCCATGTCGTGTGGGCCAATAACAGTGGTGGAAGCAATATTTCGGCGCTGACCTTGACCATCATCGATAACCGACCAAAAGTTCTCGATTATGCTGGGGATTACCTCGACCTCATCCTCTTCGTCGAGCTGGTCAACCTCACCCCTACCCATTCAGGCGGCCAACCAACTTCGTGGGAAATTCTCCCAGCCCTGCCCAATGGGCTGATTTTCAACTCGATTACAGGGGCAATCACTGGTGCTGCTACCGAGTTGTGGGACTGGACCAATCATACCGTATGGGCAAACAATACCGGTGGAGTTGGCGTGACTACCATCCACGTCCGGGTGGTCGACCTGACCCCGACCAATATCTCGTGGAGTGATACGATGTTCACCCTTGAAGCAAATGTCTCAGTACGCCTCAACGCAACCAACCTCGGCCCCACCATCGACACCTGGGAAGTCGCACCTGCACTACCACCCGGATTGGCGATGTCGGGTGATACAGGAGCCATCAATGGCACCCCGATCCAGCGCTCTGGTTGGGTGACCTACCAGATTTGGGCGAATAATAGCGGGGGGTCATTATTGACTAATCTGACCATCGCGGTACACGACCTAGATGCCGATTATCTCGATATCACCGCTGGTGTCTCAGCCGTGGATTACGGCGGCTCATGGCCCTCGCTCATCATTCCCATCGGTAACTGGTCATTTCCCGTGGGCTTGGATTGGGATGACCGCCCGATTATCTCAGCCGGCCATGTCGGGATGGGGAAAGTCGTCGGCTATGGTCATGAGACCATGGTCTGGCGAGCAAGTGGCAATGAGGGCACGCTGTCGTCAAACGCCTTGAAATGGGCTTGTGATGGTGGGGTTAATGTTGCCTTGGCCAGTTCTTTCAATGGTTGGGCGAGCACATTGGAAGTCGAGGGTTACATCGTCTCGACCAGCGCCACCCCCGATGACCTTGCTGGCGCCGATTGTTTCGTCGGCGAATTCTGGAATTCATGGAGCGATTCACAAGACCGCAAGGTCGAGCAGTTCATGCTCGGTGGCGGTGGCGTCGTACTCGGCGGTCATGCTTGGTATTGGTCGTACAGTAATAGCGATGCGCCGCACAATTATCCCGGTAATCAAATCTCCAAGGTGAGCGGCCTGTTGGTCTCAACCTCCTCTGGCTCGGCCAGCATGTCGTTTCCCGCCACTCCCCATTCGCATTATCACCGCCTGCGCGCCTCATTGGGAGCGGTCTCCGACCACATGTTCACCGGGCCACTGCTCAATCAGGCCGACTCGGCAATCGCCGCCGGTACCATCAGCCGAGCAGTCTCCAACCTTCCTTTCGATTTTCTCAACTTCTGGACCCAGGTAAGGGCAATGTCGAACCAGACCGGGTGGATTCAGATAAGCGCCAGCAATACCTACACCCTGGGCGATGATGCCATCGATGACCTGGTACTGAACATTCAGGAGAAAATTATGCTCGGCCTGCCTGCCGATGAACTGGTCACCCATCCCTCGAGCACCGACTTCCCCGGTGAAGTTCCACCCGGCTTCCCGCGGGTGAACCGTACTTTGACGGTGAACGGAAGTTTCGCCGGACTACCAAGCCAATTCGGCTATGCGGGTGCCGGAGCACATGGGCGGATGAGCACCGGTCTGTACGCCGCTCCCGGAGAAGTGGTGAACGTCACTTTCACGACCGATGTGATAGGTCAGGATGTCTATGTTCTGGTCGGGGCGCATTCCGATTCCCTATGGGGTAAGACCACCTTGGCGCGTCACCCAAAAGTGGTGCGCTGGTGGCCGGTCGATAACACCACGATGGAGGTCGGCAATTCCTTCGGGGGGGTGATTTACATCGCCTTTGCCAAGGGCAGTAGCCTCGGCGATGTCGAGGTCAGTATCGAGAATGCGGTCGAGATGCCGCGCTATATCCATGGCGTGACGAGCATCGCCGATTGGCAGAGCACGATTCGTGACTACCCCGCCCCCATCGCTGAACTGGAATCGGACAATTTCATTCTTACGATTCCCAGCAAAGACATCAGGGCACTC
>JAPOGE010000056.1 GCA_028283345.1 Candidatus Poseidoniales archaeon | reverse complement strand
CGTCGATGCTTGCATAGCAGTGGATAGAAACGCTCGGGTTGCGGTTGAAACCTGTGTCAAGGGGATGGTAGACCGCTCGCACATCACCCTCGCCGGGGAGGTTACACTGGCCGAAGGTGTCGAGGTCCCAAACTTTAGTCAGATCGCTCGTGATACCGCCGCCGCGATAGGCTATGACTCACATGCTATCGGCATGGATGCAACCACTGAAGAATCCTGTAATGTCGAAGTTCTGATTACCACCCAGGCCAAGAATATCGGCCAAGGTGTCGATACCGGTGGCGCCGGCGACCAAGGTCTGATGTTTGGCTATGCCTGCCTTGAGACCGAAGCATATGCTGAACTGAAAGGTCGCTACTTCCCTTTGGCGGCAGCATTGTCTCAGAGTTTGACTCGCCGTTTGGCGGTTGTGCGAGAACAGGGAATCATCCCTTGGGCGCGCCCCGATGGTAAGAGCCAGGTCACCGTCTCCTACGATGATGAAGGCAACATCTCCTCGGTTCGCTCGGTGATTATCGCCATCCAACACGATGATGAATTGAAACAGCAGTTCGGGGGTGATGAGGTGGCTGAGCACGCCCATGTGACCGAGCAGATACGTCAGCACGTCGTCGAGTACTCGATTCCGCAGGAATTGCTCACAGGTGGCTATGAACTGGTTGTCAACGGTACCGGGCGCTTCGCCGACCCGGGCGGCCCATCTGCGGATGCCGGCCTGACCGGGCGAAAAATCATCGTCGACACCTACGGAGGAATGGGCCGCCACGGCGGCGGTGCATTCAGTGGCAAAGACCCGAGTAAAGTAGACCGTGCCGGCGCTTATGCCGCTCGCTGGGCGGCCAAGCACGTCGTCGCCGCGGGATTGGCTCAGAGATGCGAAATCCAACTCGCTTACGTCATCGGTGTGGCCGAGCCGGTCAGCTTGAGGGTCGAGTGTTTTGGCACCGGGATTATTCCTGAAACTGAAATCGAACAGAGAGTGATGGACACCTTTGATTTCCGCCCGAATTCGGTTATCGAAACCCTTGGTCTGAGGCGCCCGATTTACTCCCCTACGGCATCGGGTGGACACTTTGGACGCACCCCCCGGAGCGAAGGATTTTTTTCCTGGGAACAGATTGATTCAGAACTTATTTCACGACTGACGAACTGAAGCTCGCTCACTCACCGATTACCATGTCTATTAAATCGGGGCTTCTCCCCCTCGGTGAGGGTGGCGTCATGACAGGGCAAGGGCGGAAAAGTCTGCAACTCGCAGTATTACTCGCGGTCGCGGTATTTCTGCCGTTGGCGGCGCCCCCGGCAGCAGCCGACCCCAGCATCGGTTTATCGCTCGATTACACCCACATTCAACTCAGCCCCGGGGGTTCCAGCAACATTATCCTGACCATCGAGAATAACGGTTCTAGCATCGAAGACTTCTCGGTCATTATCGGCAATGCGACCCTCGCTGAGTCATGGGAGGTCATCGCCTCCGAAACTCTGGTCGAAGATGTCTTACCGACCTTCAGCACCGATACGGCTATTGTCGTCCGTCTGAACAACTCCGCAGCGATTGAAGATAGCGGCAACGTCACCATCATGGTTTCTCATAACGGTACCAATGTCTCATCTTCTATTACCCTGCAGCTTTCGGTGATGCCGAGATATGGCCCCCTGATCTCAACTTCAGCAATCGGCGATGGTGGCTTGGTGGCAATGGCTCCCGGCACTTCCCTCGACCTCAGTGTCCTGGTGACCAACGGCGGCAATGTCTTGGACACGCTATTGCTCAATGTCGATAGTGAGCCAGACCTATCATCTTGGTGGGCCAACTACTCCTCTGGAAATTCTACCAATGAAACCGGTAATTCAACCAACGGCACTGGAAACGGCACCGGAAACGGCACCGGCAACGGCACCGGAAACGGCACCGGAAACGGCACCTCGATGGGTGGGCCGAGAACCATCCCGGCTGGTTGGTCGGTTTATTTCGTCGATGATATACTCTCAAATATGAGCCCGGGCGAGACCAGAAGCCAGACCTTACGGGTGATTTCCCCCGGTAATGCCGCGGCCGGATATCACGGTTTCACCCTTTTCGCCGGCAGCGCCTATGGCAATATCTCATTCTCGACCACCTTGGTGGTGAATATCACCGCGATTCACGACCTGCAATTCAGTGATTTGACGGCCAATACGACCTGGTTGCCCGGAATCAAGGGCAACCTATCGGTAGAGATTACCAATGTCGGGAGTGTTACTGCAGCCTATTATTACAGCATCTTGACGACTGATGGCCCCTGTTCATTCAATATTGACGATGGCAATGGCAGTCAACTGACTCCGAATGGAAGCGAGGTGCTGACGATTACTGCAATCCCCGCCACCACTTCCCACCTCAATGAGACCTGTGGGGTTCAGATACAGGCGCGCAATGTCGACCATCCCTCAGCCCTCCACCATCAGTGGGTGAATTTGACCATCTCAGTATACTGGGCTCTGGATATCGCCACCCCGAGCAGTGATGTGAGTTTGATTCCGGGTGAGACCACGAGCCAGCAATTGGCGGTGTGGAATCTCGGCACCGAGGATGACTCAGCTTGGTTCGAGGCGACCTCACCGGTCGGAATCAACGTCATAGTGCCCAATGGCTGGACTACGATTTCCCGTGGTCAATCTTCATTGATTGAAATATCGTACCACGTTGACGCCGATGCCGAATTGGTCGGACTACAGAATATAACGATAATCGCCAATAGCCAGAACAGCCCGACCACCATGGCCCAACTTCTGCTCAATGTCACGGTCGAAGAGCGAGATGCGATCTCGGTCGAGGGACCCAGCGATAACCGGATAGTAGTGGGGATAATCGATACCAGTACGACCGATTTCACGGTCGAGAATATTGGAACTTCAGCTCTTGAAATCATGGTCAGCAGTTCCGGCCTGCCGGCTGGTACGGCGCTTAATGTGAGCACTGAGAACCGCTCCATCGCCGCCGGTGAAGTCAAGATACTCAGTATTGAAGTCTCGACGGACTCTACCACTATGTCGGGAAATTATGCCGTTTCAATCGTCTTCCAAGGGGGTGGGTCGAGTGTTTCCTATCCCCTTACATTACAGGTCTTGCCGAGAATCGCCATTTCCGTCACCTCATCTGCCAATTGGGCTGTGGTCGGAGCGGCCGAGCCGGCTGTGATTAGTCTAGAGGTGGCCAACCTCGGTGATCTACAGGATACGATTTCCCTACAGATTGACGACTCGAATCTCAGTGGTGCATTCGGCGTATCGCTCGAATCGCAGACCTTCACTCTGGATGGAGGTGAGTTGGCGACGGTGAATCTGACCATCACAAAAATCGACTTCACCAATCAGGAATCACCGCTATCGATAATTGCTACAAGTAGTCTTGACAATACCGTCACCGATAAAATGACGATTACAATATCCCCGCATAGTGCCGGCGTCAACCTGACCGCCATCACCACCTCCGATACGGTTGCGGTCGACTCCTCTCTGGAGGGTACGCTCTATGTTACCAATAAGGGCAATAGTGCCGATACATTTCTGCTGTCCTCGTATGGATTGGAGTGCAATTTATCGGCCAACTCGGTCAGTTTGGCCGCTGGCCAGACCGATGCCGGAGTGACTTACACCTGCCCGATAACCTCGATGATTCTCTCCGGGCCGCACACCTTTGAATTATTGGCGACCAGCCAAGCCGATACCGGGAAGAGCGCCAGTGTTCAGGTGACCTACAATGTTCCTTCGACCAGGGCCGATGATGCGGTTTCAATCACCTTGCAATCGGCCACCTTGACGATGAATTATGATGGCGGCAGTTCAATCACAGTCACCGTGACCAATCTGGTCAACGATATGATTAATGGTTCACTCTCGGTAACTGGGGCCAATGTCGACCTGGTCTCGGCGAATTGGTCTTCGCAGTCCGGGCTCA
The DNA here is from genome assembly GCA_028283345.1 of Candidatus Poseidoniales archaeon. Classification (GTDB taxonomy): domain Archaea; phylum Thermoplasmatota; class Poseidoniia; order Poseidoniales; family Poseidoniaceae; genus UBA60. Next base: position 9,822 of record JAPOGE010000056.1, on the reverse strand, counting down.
ACGACAGCCTCTATTCACTCTCCCCGGGACAGTCGGCCGGTTTTGTTCTGAGGTTGACCTCACTCAGTGAACAGGGCGGGCAAGTCGACCTGTTGATTACCTCGGTCAGCGATGTCGATGGCCTGATAATCGTCGATGAATCATCAATCCTGGTAATCGATATCGAGGGTAAGCACATGCCACCAGATGGACTCATACTGCCATTCGGCTTTGAGGTTGCCAACGATACCGGTCTCAACATAATGGCTGCGGGATGGGCCATTGCCCTACTTTTCCTCCTCTACCTTCGCTATGGCCGCAAGAAAGTCAGCGATTATCATGACGATGCGATGGATTCCACCGACGAGGTAGAAGGGGATTCCTTTGACGACCCTAACGAGACGATGATGCTCGATGGCCGCAAGGTGGTATGTCCGGCCTGCTCGACCAGATGCACAGTTCCCCGTGGAAGCCTACCGCCATTCAAATTCACCTGCCCTTCATGCGAAGAGAAGATTCGGGTGACCGGCTGAATCACTGGAATCACTGGATTTTCTGGGCGACCAGAAGAAATGCGGTATGACCGAAGGGTCCGTTGACCGGGCGCATCCCGCCCCTGGTCGCTCTACCCCATTCACGCGCCATCAACTCACCAGCCCATTCGACCACCAGGCCCGCAGATTCGCAACTTTCCCATGCCGCCTCGAGTTGACTGCTGACCGGACAGTAGCAGGCGAGACGACCACCGATGTTGAGATGCGGCGCGGCGGCCTCGATGGCTGGTGATTGTTCTGGCAGATCGAGAATTATCGCATCGAAACCCCCGAATTCCTCTGCCGCAAGTCCTACCTGTTCACAGACATCACCGATCAGCAGATGGTGCTCAGGAAAGTCCTCGCCCCAGGCGATGCGGGCGCGGTGCAGGTTTTCCATGCCGACCTCAGCGTGTTCCTCCCGTGTTTCGACGCTGATCAGCCGGCCGGCTGAACCGAGGACTCGGGCCAGGTGAAGTGCCAGGCCGGCCGAACCGAGACCAGCTTCAAGCACCGTGTCAGCGCCACCGATTCCGAGTTTGGTGATGAAGAGACCTGCATCTTTGGCGGAAATTGTCTGAGCCCGACGTTTCATCCCCAGCACCAACTCGGGTAATCTCAAGGGTATAACCACCAATTCCTTACTGCCGATATGCACCGACTGGCCAATCTCCATCCCGCCGAGCAAGGACTTCGGGTTGAGAACACCGAGTCCCTTTATCTTACGAGTTTCATTGCCCAATTCGACGATATGAATGCGCCCTTCCGGCTCGCGCAGGGCAACAAATCCGAAATCGGTACCTTCGGGCATGTATCGGCGAAGGAGAGCCATAAGTCAATATTTCGCTTGTATGATGATACTAAACCCCCCATTATTGACACTATGATGATACCACTTATGATATTATCAGTAAATTATGATATTTAAATTTGATACTAAAGGTATTACTTCCATGAGGCAGGTTTATCATGCCAGTAGGGCAGCGAGGACTCATGAAGCACGCACGTATGACCGTCCTCATCCTATCTCTGACCATGCTATTACAGGTTATGGGAAATGGATGGATAGAAATTGAAAAGATCGAAAACACCCCCACCTTCCTTGAGGAAGAGCAGCCAGTGATGGAAGCATCCTCTCCCGGGCATGTGGTGTTCGCCCAATACATCACTTCGGATAACTGTGGTTACTGTATGCAGTATGGAAGTCCGGCCCATAAACTGTTGAAGGCCAACTTCCCTGATGAATACGTCTATCTCTCATATCACAGCGAAACGTTTGGTAACACCGCTGACGCTGAATCGGGTAATATCAATCCAATATCGGGTGTCAGCCACCTGAAGGAGACCGGTGGAGCGCCCAAGACCTCGTTCGGGGACGCCGAGGGAGATAACCGGGACGCTCAAGGGAATCAGGTGTCGACGACATACTTCCGCATCGGCTGCGGTACCAGCACCTGCTGGGACACACCCTTCTCTTCGGGTGGCGGTATGCACAACACGGTCAACGATTATTCCATGCGAGTGATTCAGTCCGATAATGGCGACGGCACCACCGATGTCACAATTTCTTCCAGATACATCGGCTCAGGCACTGCTGCCACCGGACTCAAACTCTATGCGGCTGTCGTCGAAGAGACCTGTAATTCACACGCCTACACCGATGGTACCAAGGGAGGAAATTGTTGGGAAGCATGGCTGCTCGACGGTGGTGGTTACACCAGCAATAGTGGCAATGTCGGTGGAGGAACTGGTTTCCAGTCCCTTATCTTGTACGCTAATCAGTGGACTAACTACACATGGACAGTGTCCAACAGTCTGGTAAATGGCGGTTTTTCGAACATGAATACTGTCGCGGCAATATACAGCGGCTGGAGCACTTCATCCGCAGATGAGAACGTCTACCACGTAACCGACTCGACGATGGGGCCACTGGTCGACATCGGCGTCGAGGACCTCAGTGTCACCAATGCGGGTGGTTTTACCGGCTACGTCAACGGTGACCTTCTATCGGTCAGTGCACTTATCTCAAACTTCGGCGACGAAGGATATGGTGATGGTGGAGTGATAACCCTCTATCAGGTGGAAGGCACCCAAGAGCACCAAATCGGTACACCCACCCAATTGAACAGCCTCGCCGCTGGCGCCGGTCAGACGATTCAGGCTACAGTCGACACCACGGATTTCACCGCCAACGCATACGACGCTAAATTCCGTGTTCGTATCACTAATTTGGTCGCCGACAAAAACAGCGGCAACAACATCGCCACCGCCACACTTGCTCATGACATGGTACCGATTGCATACTCTCCAACCCTCGTCGGTTCTAACTCGATCGATCGCAACAGCGTTGCGCAGGTCGAGGTCAAGGCACAATCGATGGACGGTGTCGACAACATGTCGACGATGACCCCGGAGCTTGAATTCAGTGTCAATGGACTGAATGCCTGGACCGATTCAGGCGTGAGCGGTGGTGAGGTCCTGCTCGGTGCTATGGCCGGAAACCCACGCTATGAGTTCTTCATCTCCCCCGATATGACCATGGGCTCGGGAATGTATGATGTGCGCGTCAAGTTCATCGATGCACGCGGCCAAGAGAGCATCTGGGTGGTAAACGATGGTACCAACGGCCAGGGCGCCTTTGAGTTGTTGAATGCCAAGCCGTTGATCACCATCGACCCGGTGCCAACCGTCAAGGTCGATATTGAGACCCAAGTCTCGCTAGTCGGGCATGTCAGCGACGCTGAGACCGCTCTGGGGGACCTGACCATCACCAGCACCTCTGATTCCTTCAAGGGCTGGGATCCGCTCACCGGGATGATAACGGTTCACTTCAGCAAGATTCAGCGTGACAGCAGTGGCAGTCCGACCCAGAGCGGAATCTATCTCTCGGTTACCGATGAAGAGGGTGACACCACCGGTGGAACCATGATGTTCAACGTCATCGAAAACGGCATGCCACGCTGGTCCCCACTTACACCAGTGAGTCTCGATGAGGGGGGCTCAATTACGGTATTCCTGAAGGATAAGCTTACCGACAGCAATCAGGATGGCACCCCTGCCAATGGCGTCGACCACCTGACCATCGCCATTGTCGGCATCGATAACAGCGAATTACTGAGCGCCTCGGTCACGGGTTTCAATCTGGTTATCGAAACCATTGATGACGACGTGACCGGTCAGGCGACGCTGACCCTACGTGCCAGTGACGGCGTTCAATTCAGTGAAACCACGATGAAGGTTTTCGTTAATAATGTCAATGATGCTCCGGTATTGAACATCAGTGCGTTTGAGGACATCACCTTATTCAAGGGTGAGCAGAAGGTCATCGACCTTCGTAGCCATCTCTCCGATGCCGATGCCGACCAAGAGATTGTTGACCTCTATGTGAATATCGCCGCCTCACCGCAGATTGCCGCTCTGTATTCGATGCAGAGTGGTATCCTGACCCTACAGTGGGAAGAGCCGGGAAGTCACGACGTAACCGTAACCATCGTCGATGATGAAGACGAATCCACTACCTACATCTTTACCGTCGAAGTCATTTCGCACCTGCCACTTTCGGTCAGCAAGTCAGATAGCAACTCAAACGTATATTTCGTCGCCAACGATGACAATATCGGCCGCGTCGCCAATTTCATGATGACCCTTGGCGAGGATGTGGGCTTGAGCAACATCAAGACCACCTGGCAGATTTGCAATATGGATACCGGACTCTGCTATGACATCATTGAAATCGTGCACCCGAATACCGAATCCAGTATTGGGTGGAATTATGAAGTCACATTTGCCCGCGTCACCAGCAATGGTGGTTTGGTCTATGGCGACCAGATTAAGTTGGTCGACGTCACCGGTATCAATGCGAACGGAATCGACCTAAAGATGGAAGGAAACACGCTCTACTGGAATATCACTGAGTATCCGGCATTTGCCGAGATGGGCAGTGAGGAATTGGAGACTTTCCTCGCCGATACCGAGGCGACAATCTCCAAACTCGAACAAGAAATCAGGGCATTACCGGAAGGAAGCAGCACCCGTACCAGCAAGGAAGCTAAACTCGAACAGGCCAAGACTTCATACTCAATGGCCTGCGATACACCAGGCGTGGTTTGTGCCGGCGAAGATGTTGGCTCATCTGGTGAGCCAACCGGCGGTCTGGATTCCAATATGATGGTTTATCTGGGTACGGGTGCATTCGCACTGATTATCATTGCATTGCTCAGCATGCTGGTCATGCGCCGTGGCGGTGAAACCGAATTCAAGGATTTCAGTAATTCATTACCGGCCGATGATTTGGTTGCCAACTCGATGTATGGTGGAGCTGCACAAATCTTTCAGCAACAGGTTGCAGCGCCCGTGGCACCGATGCTACCGGGTGTGCCACCGGTTCCTGAGACTGGACTACCCGAAGGGTGGACGATGGAGCAGTGGCAATATTACGGCCACCAGTATCTACAGCAGATGGGCCTATTGTAAGGCCGGTCCAGGATGATGGGATGCGCATTTTTGGGTTTCATTCCGAATGCAAACGTAAACAAAGGAGCGTTTACGAGGACCTACCATGAGCGATGATGCTGGCGCGCTCCCCAAAGGGGAGGCAGATGATTCGCCCGCCGCCGAAAAATCACTTTCAATCGGTGAACAACTTTCTTCGCTCGACCGCCGGGCTGAGGTTATATCGACGCCGATTTCAACATGGTTGGATGATGTCGAGTTTGAAACCACCGCGGACATTCCGATTCCTGAGCGGCTGGTCGACCAGGTGATAGGGCAGGAGGATGCCACCATCGTCATTCGAAAAGCCGCCGAGCAGCGTCGTCATGTGATGATGATCGGTGATCCTGGGACCGGAAAATCGATGCTGGCAAATGCGATGATCGAATTGTTGCCGGCCGATGAGATGGAAGATATCATGACTTATCCCAATGAGGATGACGAAAACGAGCCGAGGGTTCGCTCGGTCCCAGCTGGGCGAGGTGGTAGAATCATCAAGGCTCAGCGTGAGCAACTGCGTGGGGCGCGGGAAAAGCAGCAGCGCACATTACTCATCGGCACGGTTGCAGTGGCATTTATTCTCGCTGTCGCGACGATTCAGTCCGGACAGATTATCAACTTGATATGGGGATTCTTGTTAATCGGAATCGCCTACATGTTCATCTCCAACCGCTTGCGCTCGGGTGAAGAGGATGATTTACCGAAAGTCATCGTCAAACGTGAGCCCGATGCTCCCCCGCCATTCATCGATGCCACCGGTACGCTGGAAGGCAGTCTTCTCGGTGATGTGCGCCATGACCCTTTCCAGTCCGGAGGAATGGAAACCCCGGCGCATGAGAGGGTCGAAGCGGGGGCGATTCACAAGGCGCACGGCGGTGTTCTCTTCATCGATGAGATGAATCTCCTGCGGCTCAAGGACCAACAGGCATTGCTTACTGCGATGCAGGAGCGCGAATTCCCCATCAGTGGCCGCAGTGAGCGCAGTAGCGGGGCAATCACCAAGACCGAACCGGTACCCTGCGACTTCGTGTTGGTGGCGGCGGGCAACCTCGATGCGATTCAGGGGATGCACCCAGCCCTGCGCAGCCGAATCCGTGGTTATGGATATGAGGTCTACATGCATTCTGAAATGCCCGATACCTCACGTAACCGCCGTCGTCTGATACGTTTCATCGGGCAAGAGGTGTTGCGTGATTCAACCACTTCCCGTAGTATCCCCCACTTTGACCGCACGGGGGTTGAAGTTGTTCTGCGCGAGGCACAACGCCGTGCCGGGCGGCGTGGCAAGTTGTCCCTGCGCTTACGTGAACTCGGTGGATTGGTCCGCATCGCCGGTGATTTGGCTATCGAGGATGGTTCCGAGTATACCTCGGGAGTACACGTGCTGAATGCTCGCCGCATCGCCCGGCCGCTCGAACAGCAGGTCGCTGACCGAATAATCGAGCGGCGTCAGGATTACTCCCTCGTCATCAATTCCGGCGAGCGGATCGGCCGCGTCAATGGTCTTGCGGTTCTCGGTGCCGACAACGGCCTATCCGATTATTCCGGAATCATGCTGCCAGTCGAGGCCTTGGTAACTCCCTCGCATGCATCAGGTGGCAAGGTATTTGCCACCGGTGGCCTTTCCGACGTCGCCAAGGAGAGCGTCACCAACGTCAGTGCGGTAATCAAGAAACTGACCGGAAAGAATGTCTCGGATTACGATATCCACATCCAGTTCGTCGACACCCACGGAGTCGATGGTGATTCAGCCAGTATCACCATTGCTACCGCAATCATCAGTGCTCTTGAGGATATCCCGATTCGCCAAGATCTGGCGATGACCGGTAGCCTGTCGGTACGTGGAGAAGTTCTGCCGGTCGGCGGCGTCACCGCCAAGATTGAAGCCGCCGCTATGAGTGGTATCCACACCGTACTCATTCCCAAAGCCAATTACCAAGATGTCATGATCGATGACAAATTCATAGATACCATTGAGATTCTCACCGTCGACAGCCTCGATGAGGTTATGGAGTACGCTCTGGTGTCATCTGACCGCAAGCCTGGATTGGTCGAGCGTCTCGGCAAGATCATCGATAAACTGACTCCACCTTCAAGCGACGTTTCCCCGGCGCTGTGATGCGAGACCGCGACGGCGATATTCCTCGTTTACGGTTACCCTAAGAGTGGCGTCCGCGTCACTTGAGTGAGCCCCCAAGGCTCCTTCCTTTCCCGTCTCGGGTTCATCGAGCGACGGCTTGCCGGCAATATGATGCGAGCCACCACTCGCTCTTTCCTCACCACCATGAAGTGCTCATGCGGTTGCTTGCCGGTGCGGTGATACGGGTTTCAGCGCCGCGTATTTCTTCTCGCCGGGCCGGGTGAGAATTATCCACAATAGTCCTGAAATAATCTGTAGGGTGGCGAATAATATCATCGCATTTCGAAGTCCGAGCTCGGTATATTCAAGCAACAGACTAGCGGCCATGGTTGAGAATCCATTGACCGATGTCATCAGCAGGAAATCGGTTGCGAACATCCGACCACGCCATTCATCCTCACTACGTTCCTGCAATAGCACCGTCGACAGAACCCAATTGGCACCACTTGCCGCATGGGCGATGATGATCAGGATTGTTATCCACGCCCCCCATTGGAACAGCCCGATGATCAGGTACCCCAGACCACAGGTCGATACCAACAGGCCGAGTAGGTAAGGCCACCAACTGCGTTCGGAGAATACATAGCGAGCCAGGACCGGCCCGATTCCGGTGCCGACCCCGCGCGCCGCGAACAGAATCCCGATACCCGCAGCCACTTCACCGAATTCGCCGCTGGCACCGATAAGCACCAGCATGTAGACCAGCCCACCACCAAAACATGACCACAGGGCCTTTGCGGTGATGATGCGACCGACTTCAGGCCTATTGCGGATTATCCTCCAACCCTGTACGACATCTCCGAGTGCGTTGCGCCAGAACGAGCCTGGTTTTGGCTCGATCTTGTGCTGTGGAATCTTCAGTACCGACAGCATGATGGCGGCTACGAGGAAGGAAGCCGAGTCGATGACGAAGGCAACTTCGACCCCCCATTTTGCCACCACCAGCCCACCGATTGAGGCGCCGATGGCGAGTGAAGCCGACCACGTGGCCGAGTTCAATGCGTTGGCGGTCAGCAATTCATTTTTCCGCACCAGATTAGGTAAGACGGCATTCTCAGCCGGCACGTAAACCGCATGGAAGACCATCAGGCCACCAGCTACCGCATAGATAAGCCATATATCGCCGGAATCATCGACCAAGAATAAGGTGAGCACCAGAATCGCACTGGCAACATTTGCCGCCACCATAAGCCACTTACGCGAGTATCGGTCGGCCAACACCCCGGTGAATACCTGCGGGACTGCCAAAGCAAACATACGCAGAACGAATATGGCACCGATTGCCAACGCCGAATTGGTCAGCCGTTCAATCAACACGAATAGCGCCACGGTATTGAACCATTCACCGAGCATGGAAATCGCATTGGCGAACCAGAATTTGCGAAAAAGTGGATTTATCCGCAAGAGTTCGAAAAATCCGACTTCACCCGGCTGCTCCTGCATATCCCGTGGCGCCTGCTCTAGGGTCATGAACCTCGCCACGTATGGGCCTACGTTTCAGTGGGAAAATGGAATTATCGTTTCCCCCCAATTATGAAAACAGGCACCTCTATCGGCGGTTATGGACGAGGACTTTGTCGACGTCTTCACAAAACGTCTCTCCATCTTCACCAACGTTGCGATTTTGGTTACGCTGGTAATCATCGCCCTGCTGACCCTGAAGGATGTATTGCAGCCGTTTTTCATCGCTTTAGGCGTCTACTTCGTGCTCAAACCGGGTGCTGACAAGTTATCAGAAAATGGTTTTCCGCGGGGGTATTCCTACTTCACGATGTTCATGCTCTTCCTGCTGGTCATCGTCTCCGCCGCCTATGTCTCATATTCCCAGGTCGAGGACCTCTCAGAAGATGAGGAGAAGATGGAGCGGTATCAGGATAATCTGCAACGAAAGTGGAAGAAATTGCAAGGGATCCCCGGATTGGGTGGTTTCATCGGCACCACCGAGGATAACGGCTCGATTACCCAGACCTTGGCCGAGGCCGGCCTTATCGAAGGCGGTGAGACGAATCTCCAAGGGATGTTCGTCGGGGTGATGTCTGCTGCCGGCTCGATGTTCACCACTTTCATCACCGTGATTTTCTTCTTGATTTTCATTACTTTTGAAGCCAATCTTCTTCCCAGTAGAATCATTGCTGCCTTCCCTGGTGAAGCCAATGCCACGGTGAAGAATGTCGTCATCAAAATCGAGGAGAGCATCAATACCTATATCGTCGTCAAGACCGGTGTCAGCGTTGGTACAGCACTTTGTGTGATGGCTATTCTACTGTTTTTCGGTGTCGACCTGTGGTTCATCTGGGGGTTGCTGACCTTCCTGTTCAACTACGTTCCCTACATCGGATCCTTGATAGCCACCATCCCACCGATTATTCTCGGATTGGCGGTATTGCCCACCGGGGTTTGGGCCTTCATGGTATTTCTCCTGATCGTCAACCAACAGGTCTGGGGTAATTTCATCGAGACCAAGTGGACTGGGACACAACTGGATATCAGTCCGGTTCTCCTACTGCTGGTGGTAGCCTTCTCATTCTGGTTATGGGGAATCATCGGCATGATTCTCTCGGTGCCTCTGTTCGTCATCACCAAGATCGTGCTCGAGAACATCCCGACCACCCGCCCCCTCGCCATCCTGATGTCGGAGAGTGCCCCCGATCTGGTTACCGCATATGAGCGGGCTTTGGC